>NZ_DS990556.1:2304606-2604606 GCF_000155635.1 Cyanobium sp. PCC 7001 | reverse complement strand
TGCCGCGTCCGAGGCACCTGGTGTTTCTGGAGCAGGCCGACCTGCCACCGGCTCCCGGAGCGCGGGAACGCCTGCTGGAGATGCTGGAGCGTCTCAGCGAGGCCTCCCCCAACTGGGTCGTGACGGTCCAGGCGGATCCGTTCCGAACTGATCCTCCAGACCCGCCACCCCAGGATCCCAGCCTGGCGGACCTGCTGCTGCAACGATCTCGCCCCAGCTCCCTCCGGTTCTCCCCGGCGGAAGCCTGGCGGCCATGCCTGGAGAGGGCAGGGGTCTGCGCCACCATCAGCAGCCCACTGCTGTGGCAGGCTCTGGCCCGCTCCTGCCCGCTGCTCCTGCTGGGCGACTACGGCATCCGCACGGACATGGACGGCCCCCTGCTGTTCGGCTCCGGACTCATGCAGCGCCTCAGCAGCTGCGAGCACCTCGACGCCCTGCTGGACCTCCCCCCCCCCAACCCGGCATGGCTGCATGCACTGGGCTGGAGCATCCAGCCGGATGCCGAGCCGTTGGTGCGATGGCTGGCCGGGCGCCCCAGGGGACCTGCAGGCCGTGATGCCCATGGTGAAGGCCGATGAGCTCCGTCCTTCTGATCGCCGATTCCGACAGCCAGCTGCTGTACTGCGAAGCCCTGGCACGGGAGCACGCGGCCCACGGGGTGAACCTGACGATCAACCTGATTCCCCGTGAGGGAACCCCGGAAGCGGTGAAGCGGCGCATGCATCAGCTGGCCGAGGTGCAGGAGCGGAGCATGGGGGCATTGCTTCAGGATCCCGAGCTCAGCCGCTACAGCGCCATCGGGGTCTTCCTGACGGGCAGCAAGATCGCGGCGTTCCGCAGCGCCTATGTGCGCTCCCGTGAGCAACACCCGGCCCGGCAGGCCCTGCTGTTCTGTGGCTTCAACGGGGTGGTGCTGGAGCGCTTTGAAGAGGGCATCACCTGGCGATTGGGCTATGACCTCATCTGCCTCAACGGTCCCCGCGATGAAACCCGGTTCCATCGGCTGGTGCGTCACACCCCTTACCACAGCCAGCGCTGCGTGATCACCGGCCTGCGCCGGTCCGTGGTGACGGCTCCTCCACCCCCGATGGCGCGGAAGCGCCAGCTGGTCTTCGCCGAACAGGTGGCCATGCCGTCGCGGCTGGAGGAACGGGAGCGCCTGACCGCCCTGCTGGTGGCCGTGGCACGCCGCTTCCCGGATTGGCAGATCGTGATCAAGCCCAGGGTCGCCCCCCATGAGGCCACCTTCCATGAGACCGGGGAGCACATCGCCACCACGCTGGGCCGGATCAGCCAGGCCCGGCCTGCCGGCAACCTCACGGTCTCGTACAGGCCCCTTCCGGAGCTGCTGAGGGAAAGCCGCCTGTTCGCCACCGTCTCCTCCACGGCGTTCTTCGATGCCCTGGACCAGGGCTGCACCCCTCTGATCGTGGCCGACCTGGGCGTGCGCAACGATCTGGGAACGGATTTCTTCGGCGGCTGCGGCCTGTTGACCGAGCTGGAGAGCCTCGACAGTCTCGAGGCTCTGGTGGATCGGTCCGTCTGCCCGGACTGGCTGCACTGGGTGGGCTATGACCCGGCCTTCTCGCCGGCCAACCTGTTCGCAACGCTCCGGACGCTCCAGGACTCCGATCCCAGGCCCTGCCCCCCCGAGCTGCAACAACGGGGCTACGTGGTGAACTCCGCCGACCTGTCCAGCAACCAGCTGCGGCTGAACGCGGAGGAGGCCATCGCCGGCCGCGACTACCAGGAAGCGGCCAAGCTGCTGGAGATGGCCGCCCTGCAACGGCCCGACAACGGCAACATCCGACGCAGGCTCAGGGCGGTGCGCACACGCCATCGCCTGTGGCGCAGGATTCTCCTGCTGGCGAGCCCAAGGTTCAAGCTGTAAGCTGGCCCGGCAAAAGCAGGCCAGTCGTTCAGATTCATACCGAGGCGTTAAGAAATTTGATGCTGTCAAGCAACGGGTAAACGCATGCAGATCGAGCGCAACTTCACCCAGTTCGTTGTCTTCGCTGAAGACACAGTTCTGACAGCCCTTTCAAAGATCACGGCCAACAAGTCTCGCCTGATTTTTGTCGTCTCCGAGAGTGGCATTCTCCAGGGCGTGCTCAGCGATGGCGACTTTCGCCGCTGGGTCGCTGACTGCAGCAGCATCGACCTCAATGCGCCCGTGACGCAGGCGATGAACCCTCGCTGTCGAACGGGGGTGATGGGGATGAGCCCAGCGGAGCTCAGTCCGCTGTTCAGCCCGCAGATTCAGCTGATTCCGCTGCTGGACAACCACGGCCGGATTGCTGCCGTGGCCATGGAGAGGGCGAGAGAATTACGCATTGCCGGGCGGATAATCGGGGAAGGGGCGCCTTGCTTCACGATCGCAGAGATTGGCAATAATCACAATGGCAGTCTGGATCTCGCTCTTCAGCTGATCGATGCGGCTGCAGCAGCAGGGGCTGACTGCGCCAAGTTTCAGATGCGCGAGATGAAAAATCTGTATGTCAATGCTGGCAACAGCAACGACATGGCCTCGGATCTGGGAACCCAGTACACCCTCGATCTACTGGAGCGCTTCCAACTCAGCGACGACGATCTCTTCCGCTGCTTTGACTACACAGCACGCAAGGGGATGGTTCCGATGTGTACACCATGGGACGTCAGCAGTCTCGCGAAGCTGAATCACTGGGGGATGGAGGCGTTCAAGGTCGCCTCAGCCGATTTCACGAACCCTGCGCTGCTCAGTGCCATCGCCGCCACGGGCAAACCCCTGATCTGTTCCACCGGGATGGCCACGGAACTGGAAATCACCAGTGGGATTCGTCATCTTCGCAACCTGGGCGCACCCTTCGCTCTCCTGCACTGCAATTCCACGTACCCCACCCCTTACAAGGATGTGAACCTGCGCTACCTCGCGCGACTGCGCGAGCTGTCCGGAGCTCCGGTGGGGTATTCCGGCCATGAGCGTGGCATCGAAGTTCCGATTGCAGCCGTGGCCCTCGGGGCGGCGGTTGTGGAAAAGCACATCACCCTCGATCCCACCATGGAGGGCAATGACCATAAGGTGAGCCTGCTTCCCGCTGAGTTTCAGCGCATGGTCGAAGCGATCCGCGCCGTGGAGGACTCCATGGGCAGCGACGCTGAGCGGGCCATCAGCCAAGGGGAACTCATGAATCGGGAGATCCTGGCCAAGAGCCTGGTAGCCGCCTGTGCGATTCCAAGGGGCACGGTGATTGAGCCCACCATGGTTCGGGTGCAGAGTCCGGGCCAGGGCCTGCAACCCTACCGGCTCGGTGATCTTCTGGGCAAAGCGTTGAGTTGCGACAAGCGTGCGGGTGATTTTTTCTTTGAATCCGACCTTGGTGATGGTGGAGTGAGGGCACGGCAGTACCAATTCCGCAATCCCTTCGGAGTCCCGGTCAGATACCACGATCTGGCTCTGTTCAGCCAGGCCAGCAATCTGGACCTGGTGGAGATCCACCTCAGCTACAAAGACCTGGAGATTCCCATCGAAACAGCCGTGCCGAGCCCGGTGCCGCTTGGGCTGGTGGTCCACGCCCCGGAGCTCTTCGCCGGGGACCACACCCTCGATCTCTGCAGTCCGGAGGCCAGCTACCGGGAACACTCGATTCAGGAACTCCAGCGTGTGATCAACATTGCCCGACAGCTCAAGGAACGGTTCACATGCCCCAACGATGTGCTCCTGGTCACCAATGTCGGCGGATTTTCAGCACATCACCATCTCCGCCATGACGAACGGGACACCATGCTGAACGCGCTTGTCGACAGTCTTGCGCAACTCTCCAGCGACGGGGTTGAAATCATTCCCCAGACCATGCCGCCCTTCCCCTGGCATTTTGGAGGGCAACGCTTCCACAACCTGTTTGTTGACCCGGATTTCATTGAGTCCTTCTGTGTGGAGCATGGCTACAGAGTCTGCCTGGATGCCTCCCACTCCAAATTGGCCTGCAATCATCTTGGCCAGTCGTTCCATGGTTTTCTGGAGCGCATTCTGCCGCTGACGGCCCACCTGCATCTGGCCGATGCCCGTGGGGTTGACGGGGAAGGGCTACAGATTGATGAGGGTGATATTGACTGGCCGATGCTGTTTGCGATGTTGCAGCGTTACGCCCCGCAAGCATCCTTCATCCCGGAAATCTGGCAAGGCCATAAGAATCAAGGTGAAGGAGCCTGGCGAGCTCTCGAGCGGCTGGAAACTCACGACCGAGCCAGTGCAGGGTCGCGACCAACGGTTGAAGGAGCCGCGGCCACCAATCCCACAATCCCAACATCAGTAGGAGCATGATGTCCCTGTCTCTGCTCTTGCCCGGAAAGCCAGACTTCAACCTCAGCATCGATCCTGATCCGAGCATGCGCCCTGTGTTCGATGCCATCGAGCGGGGCTTGGCTGGTGCTGATCGTGACGCAGTCCGCGCGATTCCAACGTCCTCACTTCCGGACTTCATCGTGGTGGGTGCTGCCAAGTCTGCCACCACGACGCTGACCAGAGTCCTGGGCAGGCACCCTGACATCTTCATGTCCAAGCCGAAGGAACCGAAGTTCTTTGGGCGCCACTACGACAAGGGTTGGAGTTGGTATGCCAATCATTTCAGCGATGGGGGCCATGCCAAGGTGCGCGGGGAGGGAAGCACGATGTACACCAGCCCCTTGCCAGGCTTTCAACATACTGCTGCGCTGATCAGCACCTATCTGCCCAACGCCAAGATCATTTATATGGCCAGGCATCCTTTGGACAGGATTGTGTCTCACTGGCGGCATATCAAAGGCAAGCATCCCGATACCAGCGATTTCAATCGTCTGCTGAAGACGTCGAGGTTGAAGCGATTATTGATCGGCTGCTCCCTCTACTACGAACGGGTCAACCAGTTCCGTGCTCATTTCTCCGACGATCGGATTCTCTGCCTGACCTTTGAGGATTTCCTGGGCTCGCCGAGCGTCTCATTGGAACGTGTTCTTGCCTTTCTGGGGGTGGACGGACCTGTGGAACCCTTGTTGAACGACGGCGTCCGCTTACCGATGGTGAACGAAGCCGGACAGCAAGGCCGGCGGTACGTGGACAAGCCCCGCTGGCCGCTGTTGATGAAATGGAAAATCAGCCGACTCCTGCGGGACGACGCCAGACAATTCCTGAACTACATCGGCAAGCCAGCGGACTACTGGAAATTATGATCAGGCGTCCAGCCCACCGGCGTTCCCCCACTGCAGAAGCATGCCACTCGCCTTCAACCTGATCCGCGAGGCCAAGAAGCGGCACCCGTCCTGGTGGGGAAAAGCAAAGGTCGCTGAAAGGGCGACAGTCGTTGTCGAGAGTGATGCGTTCGTACTGGACATCAGCCGGCATCAGCACTATCAGAAACGCTGGTGGCTCAACATGAGCCATGGTGTTGTCGACCGACACGGACAACTTGTTACTGCTCTCAACGACAAGCGTGGAGAGCGGCACTTTTACTACCCACAAGAAGATCGCCTTTCAGAAATCAAGCAGGGACGAGGCATCGGGGCCGAACCGATTGAAAAAGACTTTGTACTCTATGGCGGCACTCTCTTTGACCACTTTGGTCATCTCCTGCTGGATCTCACCCGAACCTATCAGATGCTTCGGCTATTCCGCGATCACGATTCTCCCATCTGGTTTCATTATCATCGGCTTCGCAAAGGCGGAACTCTTGCAGATCGCACGCTGATCACGGCATGGCTGGACTGCCTTGGCATCCGTCAACGGGCGCGCCTGGTCAGGAGACCGATCCGCGCCAGAACTCTGGTGTCCAGCAGCGTTCTCTATCGAGACCGATGCTTCGTCACCGAGGACTTTCATGATGCCTGCCTTGCTGCCCTCCGCCCGGAACTGCGCGATGGCCTGAAGAACACCACGCGGAAGCAAAAGATCGCCTACCTCTCTCGACACAAACTCAGCACGGGCACCACCAGATTCATTGGCGAAACCGAGGTTGTCAATCGCCTCAGCAAAATCGCCACAGTGGATGTGATATGCCCTGAAGAGCTTACCTTTGAACAGAAACTGGCCCTCTACCGCCAATACGACTGGGTCGTAGGTTTTCCGCAGGCCTGCATGAATCTCAAGGCTTTTGTTCCCTCCTCAGCGGGGCATCCTGTGGCCCGACAGGTCATGTTTCTCGCAGGCCCCAAAACCCTGAGCACGAATTGGGTGAACATTGATGCCGCCTGTGGCTTCAATGACTATTACGTTGACTGCCACCCGACGGACACCACGCGACAAAGAGCCGATGAGGGCTTTCAACGCAGCAACTCGTTTGGCATTGACAAGGTTGTTAACAGCATCGACATGATTGCGCGAGAAGGCTAGCTCCCGTGAGGCCATGATTTCCCATGATCATCGATGCATCTTCATCCACATACCTCGAACAGCGGGCACAAGCATTGAGGAGTGGCTAAATCCAACTCCTCAATGGATTCTGGCGCCAGAGCAAAAACATCTAAGCAGCATTCAGGCCAAGATTCTCTACAAGGACTACTGGGATTATTATTTCAAATTCTCAATCGTTCGCAACCCCTACACTCGCTCGGTATCTCTGCTGTCCAGTTTCAGCAGCTTCTATGGAGTGGGACTCAAGAATAACAGCATCTACTTCGGGCGCTACAAGAAAAGATTTGGAAGCCCGATCACCCTTGAGCACGATCTCCGTTACTACAACTACGGGGAACTGCTTGGTCTTGAGCCACAGTGCTCCCGCCCCTACACCCCAAACAGCGTCTACAACAACATTCTCACTGAGGAGCTGGATCGGATTTACAAATTCGAGGAGCTGGACTCCGCCATCAAGGACCTAGCCTATGTGCTCGGCATCAAGACTCCACGGCCGCTGCCGCACCGTGTGCCCGCCAGCAAAGCCACCGACGATCTTGTCTTCAGAAATCCTCGCACAATTAAACGGATCAACAAACTGTACGCCAACGACTTCGTCAGCTTTGGCTATCAGAAATTGCAGCCAGTCTGACATCGGACGCTGGCCATCCCCGTATGAACCAACGTCAAACAGCATCGCGCTGATACGCTAGAATCGACCATTGACCTTGTCGCACTTAATCCATGCTGGTCGTTGTCTGCGGCATGCACCGTTCAGGATCGACACTTGTGGCCCAATTGGCTAAAGGCCTCCTGAGTGGCACGACCCCCTTGAGCGTGAGCAACAACGGCCTTGGAAGTTCCGTGGAAGAAATGCACGCCAGAGCCAAGGATCCCGATCACACCTGGCTGGCCAAGGTTCATATTCCCCGTCGGGTGCTGAGGCGAGCCCTCCCTGATGAGGGCACTCGCTACCTCTACACCTACCGCGATGTCCGCGATGCCCTGGCCTCTGCCTGGCGCAAGAATCGCTTTCTGTTTGGCAGCGACGAACGAGGGCCAGCCATTGCGTCCCAGTTTGTTCGTGAGGAAATTGATATCGGAGCTGTTTTCGAGGACCGGCGACACTGCTGGATCGGTCGTTATGAAACGATCGTGAAAGACCTTCCTGGGCTGGTGACTGATCTCGCCGCCTTCCTGGGTGTGTCCCTTACCCCTGAGAAGCTTCAAGAGCTGGTGACGGAGGCTGCCCCCGACAAACAGCGCCAACGCTCTCTGAAAGTGAGCAGTGGCGACCGTTCCGTGCGGCTGGAGACCTTCATCACCACCAACCACATCACCGACGGGCGATCAGGAGCCTGGAAGGAAACACTCTCGGTTGAGGAGGCCATTGCCGCAGAGCATGCCGGCCGCCACTGGCTGGTGGCCAAGGACTACCCACTGTGTTTTCGCAAAGCGATGTATCCGGCTCAGTAGCTTCCTGAACTCCATCGCAGCCTGGCGTCGGTGGACATCTCGGTGGACATCCGACTCCATCAACGAGTCTGATGGACCCCAGTCTGGAGCTACAGAAGGAGCCAACAGAAATCAGATCCGCTCAAGTCCAGGAATCGCACGGTAAAAGGTCATAGCTGGCTGGTCGCGAAACGCTGACTTCACCTCCTCGGCAAGATTCCAGGGCAGAACGAGAACCTCCTGGGGCTGGAGAGAAAGCCATTCCTCCGGACTGATGACAGGGATGTGGCTGGCCGGCAGAAAGCGACCGATCTTGCTGGCAGCCTTGTCCGCCACGACGGGCAGGAGATCCCTGGACACGCCTGCATAGTTCAGCAGCGTGTTGCCCTTGGCGGCGGCCCCGTAGCCCATCACCCAGGCTCCCCGCTCGCGGGCATTCAGCAGAAAGCGCAGCAGGCCATGCTTGGCGGCTTCGGCGCGCTGCTGAAAACCGGCATAAGCCTGGAGGGACGTCAGTCCCGCAGCCGACTCTGCGCCCAGGATCGCCGCAAGGCGATCCTGGGCAGCGGCATCGCTCTCAAGCCCGGCATCGCAGCGTGCCAGCCAGACGCGAAGGCTGCCGCCGTGGGTGGGGAGACGTTCCACATCCACGAGCTTGAGGCCGGCGTGACCGGCCATGCGCTGCAGAACAGCCAGGCTGATGTAGCTGTAGTGCTCGTGATAAATGGTGTCGAACTGGTTGCCCTGAAGCAACTCCAGCAGATGGGGGAATTCAATGGAAACCTGGCCGGCAGGCTTGAGCAGGATGGCCATGCCTGCCAGGAAATCGTTGATGTCCGGAACGTGGGCCAGCACGTTGTTGGCCACGATCAAATCGGCAGCCTGCCGCCCATCCACCAGCTCTTCGGCCAGAGCCACCCCGAAGAAACGCTCGATCGTGTCGATGCCCTTGGTCCGCGCCACGGCTGCCGTGGCGGCCGTCGGCTCGATGCCCAGGCAGGGAATGCCCCGCTCCCGCACATACTGCAACAGGTAGCCGTCGTTGCTGGCCAGCTCCACCACGAAGCTGTCCGCACCGAGACCGAGACGCTCACACGCCGCGCCCACGTAGCGCCTCGCATGGTCGCACCAGCTGCTGGAGGTGCTGGAGAAATAGGCGTAGTCGGCGGTGAACAACTGGTCGGCAGCGGCGTGGGCCGGCAGCTGCACCAGCCAGCACGCGGTGCAGACATACACCTTCAGGGGATAGGTGATCTCCGGCAGCGACAGCTGCTCTGCCGTGAGATAGGCATTGCTGGGCGGTTGATGGCCCAGGTCGATCACCTCCTGCTCCAGGGGACTCTGGCAATGGCGACAGCAGGGAGAGGACACGGCCATGGGGGGAGGGGTCACAGGGCAGCCAGCAACGGAAGCTGCTGATCGCGCTGGCTGAGATCGAGCGCTGGCAGGGGCCAGGCGATGGCAAGTTCCGGATCATTCCACACCACCCCGACCTGGTCGCCCGGGCGGTAAGGAGCGGAGTGGACGTAGAGCAGCTCGCTGCCGGCTTCCAGCACCTGAAAGCCGTGCAGGACACCCTCGGGGATCAGCCAGGCATTGCCGGCCTCGGGGGTCAACTCCAGAGACCGCCACTGGCCCCGGGTGCTAGAGCCAGGCCGGACGTCGACGGCGACATCGAACACGCGACCACGCAGGCATCGCACCAGCTTGGCCTCAGGGGTGGGGCCCTGCTGACCGTGCAGGCCACGGATCGCCCCGACCCGTTCGGTGCGGCTGACGTTGATCTGATGGACGGCCCGATGCCCCCACCAGGCGTGCATCTCCTCGAGGCGGAAGGCATTGAGAAAGCTGCCGCGCCCATCGGTGAAGGCCGTGGAGCGAAGCTCCACCAGGCCCGCAAGGGGAGTGGCCACGGCCTGGATCACCACATCGGACCTGGCAGAACGGCAGCGTCAGCCTGACAGAAGCGCCCACCCGTAGGCTGCTGCGACCTCAGGTACGGATGTGGCGCAACCCTTCGCAGAGCAGCGCGAACTGGTGATCCACACTGGCCTGGACCCCACGTTGATCAGCGAGCTGGCGCTGGAGGCGTCCTTGAACCGGAAGCAGCTGCGGAAGCGGGGCATCAGTCTCCATCCCGGTGCGGCCCTGGTTCCAGCTGTGCTTCGCAACAACTGGCAAGCCTGGCGCCAGCACGAACGCCTGCGGCTCTGGAAACCCTGGCGCCGGGACGATCATCTCTGGGCTGTGGCACCCAGCCTGGTGAATCCGCTGCTGCAGGAGCGGAGGCTAAGCCGCCTTCAGCACCAGGTGGGCGCCATGGGATTCCGCCTGGCGGTGGTGGTGCACCTGCTGGACGGACGCGAGCAACTCGCCCGCGACTACGTCCGCGCGCTGACCGCCCTGCGCTTCTGCGGCTCACTGGACGACTACGTGGCCCGCCAGCTCGAGCGCCATCCGCAGCGCTATCTGGTGGATCGGCTGTTCGAGCCGCTGCTGGAGTGGCTGGGGGCTCGGGGGCTTCGCTTCGTGCTCCACAGCGCGGCACCCGCCGATCGCCTGGCCACCACGTGGGGAACCCTCGACCATCTCGGCGGTGCGGGCCCCTTGGACAGCACCACACCACCAATCATGGCGCCCGAGACAGCCCGGACCTGGGCAGCTCCGGTCCCGTTGACGGCCGGACTCTCCCTGCATCAGGTGAAGGTCGCCCAGGAGTTGCTCCAGGGCCTCGGCCATCCCCCCCGCGGCCGGCAGCGGGAGCAGCTGCGCAAGAGCCTGGAGGCACGGGTGGCTGCAGCCGCCAGCGATGAACCACCGGTGCACAGCTGGGCGGTGGCCCTCGGCGCGGGGGCCGCTCCCGCTGGCGTCAGCTTGGCCCAGGACAGGCTGGGCCTCAAGGTGTGGGGGATGGGTTGGCCCGCCACGGCGTCCTCCCTGGCCCTGGCCGACTCCATGGCCCTCACCCCGCGTCGACGCCGTCAGGCGATGCGCAGATCGAGAAGGCGTTCGGGGTAGGCCAGCATCAGGGCCCGCTGCAGGCGCGAATTGCGCCATGGCCGGATCTTGCGCAGATAGCGGCCCTTGCGATCTTCGATCAGCACGTTGGTCACCGTGTCCAACCCCCAGCCGTGGCCTGGATCGAAGGGCCAGAAGCTGTACACCGTTTCAGCATGGGCGGAGAGCGCCACCACGCCCTGCATGAAGGTG
This sequence comes from Cyanobium sp. PCC 7001, assembly GCF_000155635.1. Classification (NCBI taxonomy): domain Bacteria; kingdom Bacillati; phylum Cyanobacteriota; class Cyanophyceae; order Synechococcales; family Prochlorococcaceae; genus Cyanobium; species Cyanobium sp. PCC 7001. The sequence continues at coordinate 2,593,601 of NZ_DS990556.1, read as the reverse complement.
CCGCGGCCGGCCACGAAGTGGCGGCCGCGCACCAGAAAGGCGATGTCCCGCTCCAGGCCCCAGCTGTGCAGGCTCACGCCGATGCCGAGCTGTTCGCAGCGGCGCTTGAGCGCCAGCACCACCGGATTGCCGAAGTCCTCGAACACCACGTGCACGTGAGACCAGGCCCGCTGCTGCAGCACCAGGCTGTAGAAGGCCAGCGGCGGCTGGTAGTACCCAGGGTGGGGATGCCGGTCAAAGATGTCCCCGCAGCGGATGTGCACCACGAGGTGGTCATCCGGCAGGGGGGCGCCGTCGAGGGCGAGGTGCATGGCTGGACGCAGCTGCTGGAGCAGGGTGCGGAAACCCGGCATCGGATGGGCCAGCGCGCCGAGGGTATGGCAATAGAAGAAACGGCCCTCCAGGCGGGTGTGGCTGGCTGGGAAGTGGTCGGTGCCGTTGATCACCTGCAGCCCATCCCCCAGCCGGGTGGTGCCCCGGCGCAGATACCAGGCATCCGGCACCTCGAGAACACCCGCACCGAGCCGGCGCGCCAGGTGGGACGCATGGCAGAGCTGGGCCAGGCTGTTGGAGAACCGCTCCAGCCGATGGATCCGCAGGGCATCCACCCGGCCATCGAACCCCTCCGGAACGGCGCCGGCTCCCAGATGCACGCCGTAGGGATCATTGCGCTTGCGGTGGGCCGTGGGGGCGGGGATGCGATGCCCGCGCATCAGGTTGAGATCGATCTGATGGCGTTCGGCAAAGACGGCCTGGACATGGTCATTCATGGTTCAGCCCGCTCGGTACGCCTCCAGGTCGGCCTGGCAACAGGCCAGGGGGGAGGCCCCTTCATACACCTGCCTGTACCAGCAGGCGGTGCGGGCCACCGTGGCGGCAAAACCCCAGCGGGGATGCCAACCCAGCCGGCCGACAGCCTTGTCGATGGCCAGGTGCAGCAGGCCGGCCTCATGGGGATGGGCCGGATCGCTGGCATCCACCCAATGCCCCGGCCAGTGGCGATGCAGCGCGTCCACCAGCTCAGCGACTCGGCGGTTCGACTCGAGGGCAGGTCCGAAATTCCAGGCTTCGGCGAACGTGTCCGGATCCCGGTGCAGCGCCTCCGCCAGCATGAGGTAGCCGCCGAGGGGCTCCAGCACGTGCTGCCAGGGACGTGTCGCCTCGGGACTGCGCAGGGGAAGGGCGGTGGACGCCGCACAGGCCCGCATTGCGTCGGGCACCACCCGGTGGTCAGCCCAGTCGCCACCTCCGATCACATTGCCGGCCCGGGCGGTGGCGATGGCCAGCTGGCTCACCTGATGGGGCCCGTGGCCACAGAAGCTCCGGCGCCAGGAGGCGATGGCGAGCTCCGCTCCCGCCTTGCTGGCGCTGTAGGGGTCATGGCCGCCGAGGCGATCGGTCTCCCGGTAGCCATGCACCCATTCCCGGTTCTCGTACACCTTGTCGGTGGTGACCATCACCACGGCACAGGGATGCTGCAGGTGCTTCAGGGCTTCCAGCAGATGGAGGGAGCCGATGGTGTTGGTGGCCCAGGTGCCGACTGGATCCGCGTAGCCGCGCCGCACGAGCGCCTGGGCCGCCAGGTGGAGCACCACCTCGGGCTGGGCCGCCTGCACTGCTGCTCCCACGGCCGCCGCGTCACGCACATCCACCAGCCGTGAGATCAGTCGACGGGGGAACCGCTCCTCAAGAGCCAGCGACTTGTAAAGACTCTCATCGCCCTCAGGAGGCAGGGCCAGCCCGTGCACCTGAGCACCGAGCTGGAGCAGCCACAGGCTGAGCCAGGCGCCCTTGAAGCCCGTATGGCCGGTGAGCAGCACCCGCCGGCCAGCCCAGAAACCGGGGTCGATCCCCAGGGGATCCGTCATGGCCAGTGCTTCCAGGGGGCCCGGCCCCCGTCCCAGAGGGCCTCGAGCCGGTTGCGTTCCCGCAGGGTGTCCATCGGCTGCCAGAAGCCGCTGTGGCGAAAGGCCGAGAGCTGGCCCTGGCTCGCCAACCGGGGCAGGACATCCGCTTCGAAGACGCTGGCGTCATCGGCGATCAGATCGCAGACGGACGGCTCCAGAACGAAGAAGCCGCCGTTGATCCAGGCGTTGTCGCCATCGGGCTTCTCCTGGAACTGCACCACCCGGTCTTCCTCCAGATGAAGCGCCCCGTAGCGGCCGGGCGGCTGGACGGCCGTGAGCGTGGCCTGCAGGCCGTGGCCAGTGTGATGGCGCACCAGGGCCGCCACATCGACATCGGCCAGACCATCGCCATAGGTGAAGCAGAAGCTCCCTTCACCGAGATAGGGACGCACCCGAGCCAGCCGGCCTCCGGTCTGGGTGCTCTCACCGGTATCGACCAGCGTCACTTTCCACGGTTCGGTCTTCTGATGGTGCACTTCCATCCGGTTGCCCTCATCCATATGGAAGGTGACATCACTGGTATGGAGGAAATAATTGGCAAAGTATTCCTTGATCATGTAGCCCTTGTAGCCACAACACACCACAAAGTCGTTGATGCCGAAGGAGCTGTAGATCTTGAGGATGTGCCACAGAATCGGTCTGCCGCCCACCTCCACCATCGGCTTGGGACGAAGCTGGGTTTCCTCGGAGAGACGGGTGCCAAGACCGCCTGCCAGGATGACAGCTTTCATGGGGCGGCACCGGGGCGGCCACACCCTACCGAGCGGCCACTCCCTACAGAGCTGCCACTCCCTACAGAGCCTTAGTACCGGCACCACCATGTCCGTGACAGGCCCCCGACCGGAAACCCGCAACGTCCCGGATCTCGCCTGGTTGCCGTCCCCCAACCGCCGGCTGGTCGCAGCGGCCCATCGGATCGCCACTGGCCGCCCCATCCAGGGGCTGCATCAGCTGATCCGGGTGGCCAACGCTTCAGCCGGACTGCGCTCGTACTGCACGCACCTCGCCCGTCAGGCCCTGCTGGAAATCCGCGAGAGCGCCATCGCCCCGCCCCTGCTGCGGAGCCCACAGCCTCCTCACCAGACACCCGAAGCCCTTCTGAGCTGGGTGGTGGCCCATCCCGCCCGACTGGTCGAACTCACGGAGGCCAGTCCCGCGGCCCTGCGACTCGGACTGCTGTACCAACAGATCTGGGACGCCACCGTCTGGCTCAGCCTGAGTCCTGACGCCCATGAAGCCTGCCAGGAAGAGGCGCTGCATTGCCTCGATGGGTTGCGCGTGGAGCTCGCCGGCCATCCGCCCACACCGTTGAATCCCCGCCAGCCTCCCCAGGCCCGGCTGGAGCGGACCATCCGGCTGAGGCTCGGGCTGGAGCAGCTGCTCGCCTGGCACCCCTGGCCCTGGCTGCCCCGCCTGGTCGACGCCACGGCTCCTGCCAACGCCGCCGCGGGCCCGATGGCCTCCAGGGATCTGCCACGACACTGGCTGGAGGCACGCCGGATCACCCACGGGCATCTTCTGGAGGAACGCCGGCGGATCAACTGGGAGCAGGAGCGGCGGCGGAACCGTCAGGCGGGGTTGGTCAGTGTGGTGATCCCGGTGTGGGGTGCCGGCCGGGAACTGGCGGCTTGCCTGGAGAGCCTGCGGCACATGGAGGGCCGTGATCGCCTGGAGATTCTGCTGGTGGACAATGGCAACACCGATGCCACCACCTGCGCCGTGCTGGCGGAAGCCCCCCGGCAGGATCCGCGGGTCCAGGTGCTGCGCCAGAGCCGCAATTTCGGCTTTGCGCTGGGATCCAATCTCGGTTTCGCAGCCAGCCGGGGACAATGGGTGCTGTTCCTCAACAGTGATGCCCGCCTGGAGGGGGATGCTCTGTCCCCGCTGCTGCAGGCCCTGAAGGATCGTCGCTGTCGGGCGGTGCAGCCGGCACTGCTCACACCCACTGGGGACGTGCAGTGCCTGGGCATTGTGTTCGGCTCCGCCAGCCCCCTGGGCATCGCCCTGCATGCGGGTTCTGCACCGGATGCGGCTCTGCTGAGGCCGCGGCGGGTGCCAGCCGTGACGGCAGCCTGCGTGCTGCTGCGGGCCGACGAGTTCGCGGCCGTGGAGGGATTCGACGTGGGCTATCTCAACGGCCAGGAAGACACGGATCTCTGTCTTCGGCTGCAGGAGCGCTTCGGGGGCACCTGCCTGGTGGTGGGGCAAGCCACGGCCATCCATCCGGAGGGCTCCAGTCCCGGGAGGTACCGCTTCATCGAGGCCAATCGCAGCCGCCTGATTGCCCGTTGGCCCCATCCGCCGCAAGGGTGGCTCGAACGCACGGCCCGGCAGGATGGATTGGCCCTGGTGGGCTTTCTGAACCAGGACCGTCCGGGTCGCCCGGCATGGCTGCGATCACCGCGGCCGGTGTTCAGGCCCCACGGGTGCGGGACAGCTGGCGCAGGAGAGCGCTGATCACCCCCAGCGCCGCGCCCTGCATCGCGCCCTGGCTGCGGGAGTGCTGCACGGCCTGCTCGAGGGTGGACTGGATCATCTGCTGGTTGGCCTGGAGATCGGCATGGCGGAGCTGGGCTTCAGCAAGCTCCTGCTCCAGCCGCTTCACCTCGACCTGGCTGAGCTCAAGATCGTCCAGGGCGGCCTGCATCTGATGAAGCTGGTCGCTGAGCTGTTGGCGGATCCAGGCCGCGTCGATCAACTCGGCACGGGCCGCCCCAAGCTCGCCACCAAGCAGCCGCAGGTCTGCATCCGCACGAGCCGATGCATGGCGCTGAGCGAGCAGCCGTTCCAAGCCGGCCGCCTGACGCAGGCGCTCCGGATAGTGGCGATCCGGATTACGACCTTCGGCGGAAGCCGCCAGGGGGTGCGCCTCAAGGGCCAGGTAGGCCGCCAGGATGGCCGGATCGGCCTCCAGCAGATCCAGCGTGAGGCGTGCATCGAAAGGCTCGGGCCTCGGCTGAAACCAGAGATCGGGGCACTGTTCCGCCGCCCCTTCGACTGGTTCGCCCTGAATCAGCGGCTGGAGCCTGTCCACACTCCAGCCGATCAGGCGCGGCGCCGAGGAGAGGGCCAGATTCACGAGCCGAACTTCAGCACCAAAACCGCCCGCTGCAACAGCTTCCAGCTGGGCAAGCAGCCGGTGATAGGAGCCGGCCAGCCCTCCACCTGCCTCCTGCAGCCACTCAGGGGTGAGGGCCTGGTCCGGTGGCGGGTAGAGCACCAGGAGGGGAGCTTCCGTAGCGACGCCGAAGTCCCAGTCGGGCAAGAGCTGGATGGGGATCGCGGCGTCCTGGAAGGCCTCTTGGAGCCGCTGCACCACTGGAGCCAGCACAGGTCCGCTGGAACCGGGGGGCGTGGCGATCCGGACTGCACTCACGCTGAACTCACGGAGATTCCATAGGGATCGTGCCATCTTGGTCGCCCGACCCATCGACACTGATCCCCATGGGGAAGCAGCAGGAGCGCAGCAGGCTTGAACCGTCAACGAACATCGGGATCACGGACCATGACGTCAGCGACGTGGCCACGTTGCGGCAGAGGACGCAGAGCTGCTGCAGTACGCCGGGCTGCCAGCGCCGATTCTTGACTCCGGCGGTGAAACCCTCCTCAACCTGAGAACAGACTCCAACTGCCGCATGAAGTTGATTGAACTGATCGCGGTGGAGACGAAGGTTGACACATCAGTCAACTTCACGGCAAAGCCAGCAACGGGGTTGTCGTGCACAGCGCCGACAGAATGGGCAGGGCCACCATTCTGTGACATGAGATAACCCAGACTGCAGTCTGCAACTGATGGAAGTGAACGGAGAGAGCCTAGGCCTCTGAGCCCCGCCGAGAAAGGGAACGGCTCTGGAGTTGTTCCCGTTGGAGGCGGTCCTGGGCCGTGTTGGAGCGGGGGAAGGGAACGTCCGGAATGGAGTGACCGAGAAAAGGGCATAACTTCTCCCAGCCATCGCCGGCCGTGAGATCCAGCACCAACAGATCGGACGGTCGGTCGTGGAAGTACTCAAGAACCTCTTGGTTGTGCTGGTTGAAGCGATCGCGATAGATGTCCTCATGACCCAATGGAGAGCCAACCCCATAGATCAACTGCCGCATCTGTGACGACTTTGCGCCAAAGTGTTTGAGCTGGCTGCGCAGCCATTCATCGGGAGAACGAACCGTAAGAATGAATTTACTGCCAGGATACCGAGCATCGAGATCCTTGAAGAAGATGGGCCAGGGATTATCTTGAAAAGCATTGTAGCGTGGAACAAGCTCACAGCAGCTGGCGAAAAGTTCTTCCAGCGAGCGCGCTCTGCTGAGGCGCCTACGCCCGATCACGCGATACCCCAGGTATTCAAGAGCGCGCTCCAGGCTTGTGGTGCCGGTCTTGTGAAACCCAATGCAGAACACTTTCGTTCTCGCCCGTTCGCGACGCTGGCGCCTCAAGCGTCTGGTCGCGAGGTCTGACCCAGGGGATGGCGAAACTTGCGGTTCAGGAAGCTGCAGGAAACGTTTGAGTGCAACCCTGCCCTCCTGACTGGGGAGCTGCACCGTCAGCAACCGCTCAGGCTGATCAGCAAAAAAGGCTTCGACCTCCTGACCCAGGGCCACCAGGCCTTCACTGGTGTCCCTTTCGGATCCTGCATGACCCATGGCCGATTCCAACGGTCGGGGCACGAGGAGGATGAAACGGCTGGTGGGGAAGCGATGCGCGAGGTCGCGGTACCGCTCGATCAGCCCGGCTCCCATGAACACGGTGTGACCGGATGCCCGCTCCGAATCCGGCGAAGCCTCGGTGACGGCTAGGCCGAGTCCTTTGAGGACGCGGCGACAGATCTTCTGGCCCTGTGGGGAGGGCCTGAGGACGAAGACAAGAGGGGCCATGGGGTGATCATCGCATCTTCAAGGAGGGGAACCAAGAGAGGAGAGCACCAAGGCAGAGCCTGGACAGTATGGCTAGAGAAAGCCCTGCCAATTGATCACTCATGACTGGGGCAATAGGCCTATGTCCTGGACAAACTCGTGGAACAGGACCACCATGCGAGAACCCAGGAGAACAGCGAAGCCTCAGCGACGAGAGGCAAAAGATTAGACCGCATGATAAACTACCGCCGATTCAATCAATAGAATATTCAAAGTCACGGCCATGGTGGCGTCAAGTCACTCGCCTTAATTCCCACCTCCCAAGCCCAAGGAAACCTTTCAGCAGTCGCCAGCATGCCCGGCAGTCGTCAAGCCATCGTCCACATTGGAGCCCCTAAAGCTGGTTCAACCGCAATCCAGTCTTTCCTCAAAGCCAACTACCAGCACTGGCAGCAGTTTGGGATTCTTGCCGCAGGAATGACTGGAGCCAAGTCTGGCCTGAATCACCGCAGTCTCTATTTCGCCTTTCACAACGGCAACATCAGCAGGGTGGATCGCCTGCGATTCAGATCAGAGGCTGACTATGCAGAGCATCGCGCCCTTCAGAAGCAGTTGATCGCGGAAGAACTTGAAGTTCATCAAGCCTGCAAGACGCTGGTATTCAGCGACGAATATCTCACGCGTCTTGATCGTTCTAGCATAGCGGAACTTCGAGAGTTTCTTGAATCCCATGGCGTGGGAAAAGTATGCATCCTGGCCTACGTGCGCGAGCCTGGATCCCTGTTCCTCTCCAGCGCTCAGCAGTCCATCAAGGCCCACCATGAGCTGCCCTCCCCGATCGGCTGGAAGCATGAGTTTTCAGGCGTTCTGAGAGCCTGGAAATCGGTGTTCCCAGAGGGCACACGCTTCACCGCCTTTGAGCGAGAATCGCTGAAATCCAGTTCAGTGGTCGACGACTTTGTTGGCGTGGTTCAAACGCATGCATCGGGAGTGGATCTTGCACAGGTTTCCTTGCCCACCAGTGGTGCTCAGAACCAGTCACTCACGGCTGAGGGGATGGCGATGCTGCTGACCTATAGGCGAATGTTCCACAGAGATCTCGCCCACACGTTCACGCCTGACACACGGCAATTGATTCTCGCGCTTCAGGAATGCGCCGCAAGCGGTGACTTCGAGCCAGCCAGACTCAAGCATGAGTGGAGAGACTATCTGAGCTCAACCCATGCCCAGGAGTTGCTGACCCTGCAAACGGAGTTCGGTATCAGCTATGCCGGCATCAACTATGACCATCTGTATGCCCTGGAGAATGGAACTCCGCCAGCTCCACCTGCTGTCCCAGAAAGTGACCTTCCGGATGGCCTTCGCGAAGTGTCCAACCTGGTCGAAGCTGTATCCCCCGATGCCTACGCCAGAATTGCGCTCATGGTGATTCACAAGATGGCGCGAAAAGCTTCCGAAAACAGCAGATTAAAGCGCCAACTCAAAGAGCTTGGCGCTGCCACCTAAACTTCCGCACAAGAAGAATATTTCGGAACCAAGCACTGAAAGAAGAAGTGAACATCCACTCATCTGAGGTTCGCCACCCAACCCACGAGATGAGAACGAAGACCACGATCCATCCTGAGCAAATCGTTGTTCCACACTGAGAGGAAGCAGGGTAAAAGGGTAAACTTTGTTTGATGCCCCCACTGAGGCCGCTGGCCGGTCATCAACGGCGGCCCATCCCCCTCTCGCTCCATGCCTGATCTTGCCAAGACACCCCGCAGAGCTCCTTCAAAGGGTGGATTCCTGAAACGGATCCTCCGAAGCCTCGGCCTATCTCGCCGGCCAGCCCCCAGACGGAAGCTGGCCGGCCTGCTGGGCAACCCCGAACAGCGCACGCCCAGCGAATGGCGGGCCTGGCGCAAGGCCACCACTGTTCGGGTCAAGGAACTGCTGGCCAACAAAAAGGGCGTGGTGGCGGCCAGGGAACTGAGCCGTGCTCTGCTGCAGGACCCGGACTTCCCGGAGTTCCACAGCCTGCTCAAAGAGGCTGCTGCCCTCAAGCTCAAACGTGATGCGAAGGCGGGCAAGGCAGATCCCTGGGCCGATCTGCCAGCCGATCTCAGGGAACAGGCCCTTGAGCTTGAAGGGTTTCAGCTCTACGTCGATGAAGTGGAGCAGTTGCTCGATCAGGCCGGCTTCGGCGCCCTCCCAGCTCCACCGGCGACCGCCAAAGCCAAAGCGTCCTCCGCGACTGGCAAAACATCCCGCTGAACGAACCCCCGAAGAAACCACCAGAGCTTCACCGCACCATTTCTGCGACCTCCCCTCGGCAGATGCGCAACATCACCTCGGCCCGGGCTTCAAACCCATGCTCCGAAGCCACACAGGCTGCGATCTGCGCCATCAGACCCGCCTGGTCACGACGAGCCATCACCTCCCGGAGTGTCTGCCATGGATCGTGATCCGGACCATGCACCACCACGCCGGGCAACAGGGCGTCGGGACATCCCGGTGCCATGTCGGTGATCACCGGAACACCGCAGGCGAGCACGTCGAAGACGCGGTTGTTGAGATAGCCGAAGTCGCGCATGGCGCCATGGTGATCGTTGAGCACAGCCAGGCTCTGGGCATACAGCTTGGGCAATTCGTGATTGCTGATGCTCTCGCGCTCAGCCTGGATGCCATACCGATCCCAACCGGCCCCGATGATGGTGAGAGGGATGCCACTGCGGGCAAAGGCAAGAATCAAGGGACGATCCACGCCGCGGGTGTTGCCGACGAACAGCAGGCCCCTGGAGGGCAAGGGCGGAGTGCCGAAACAGCGAAAGTCCGTGGCCTGCAGCAACACGTGGGTGGGTCGCCCGCTGAGGTAGGCCAGCCGCTTGCGGTCCTGCCGGGAGGCCACAAACACACGGTGATAGGACGCCAGCTCTTCGCGGCTGATGTCGAGGGGCCAGCTGATCTGCCAGAGCAGGCGCCGCCTGTGGGGACAGTGCTCTAGCCAGGCCGGCTTGGGGCGGAACTTACCCCGCAGCACCAGCAGGGTGGTGTCATGGGGGGGGAGCGGCGCCGTCTCGTAGGTATCGCGGAACAGCAGCCTTGTGGCCACCCCCTTGGCGCGAAAGGCCCGCTGCAGGCTCTGGGCGAAGGCCACATCCCCCCACCCTGCGAATACGGCGGGATCCCCTGGTGCGGCGACAAGGAGATCGAGGTGCCTCAAGCGGGACGCGAAGATGGGTGTCCATCCTCGCCTGGCCGATCACCCTGGACGTCCACACCCAGCTCAATCTGCAGGGACTGGTTCAGCGGCTGCATGCGCTGCCTGGGGTGGGGCACTACGTCTTCGTTGGGGGCCTGGACCAGTTGCTCCTGGTGCCAGGCCAGGCCCTTCCCGAAGCCTGCAGACCCTGGCTGCTGAGTCTCGAGAGCGCAGAGGGCCTGCCTGAAGGTGATGTCCTTGACGGCGGGCCTGGCGAAGCGGTGCTGGGCCTGCTGCCCGTGCACTGGAGTCGTGGGCTCCTGACTTCCGCCAACGGGGTTCCGGCGTTGGCGGAGCTGCCCGGACTGGCCAATCGGATTTGCAACCTGGCGGATCTCCCCTGGGAAGAACCCTGCAGATCCGAGCTGTCCGCGGCGATCCGCGCCTACCGACTGGCCGCAGCGGCGGCGCCGTACGGAGCGGCCGGGCTCCTGGGCCTGCTCCAGCAGGAACGACGGCTGCGGCACCGGATTGATGGCCGCAGCTGGCCTGGGCAGCGCTGGCGGCCACCCGTTGATCCCAGCGGCTGGATTGGCCCCGACGACGAGCCGAGTGCGGACCAGGCCGATCAGCTGGTGGCACTGGTGCATCTGCTGCCGGAGGACGAGCAGGTTGGCTTCGCCGTGCAGATGGCCGGGCACCTGCGGGATCTGCTGACTGCCACGGCAGGCGAGGCGCCAACCCAGCCCCCGCCGCCATGGGTGTGGTCCGCCTGCGAGGCCCTGATCGGAGGCCTCAACACGCGAGACCTCCAGCTGGCCGCCGTGGGGGAGGGACTCCGCCGCCACACCCTCACCGCAGCGCGGCGCCTCGAGGATCCGTTGCTGCGGGCCACGCGCCTGCTGCGGACCCTCGACAGTGGCAGCCTGCGGCGGGACCCCGGGCTTGTCGAAGCCCTGGCCGCAGCGGTGGACACCGTGGTGGATCAGATCGATGAAGCCTCCAGACTCGGAGACGGTCAGCGGCGGCGCCTGCTGCAGCGTCAGCTGGCGGAGGCCCTTCGGGGGGTGGGGTCCAACATCCTGCTGCTGAAGGAGCTGGTGCTGCAGCTGAGTCCTGCCAGCTGCAGCCAGCTACCCCAGCGCCAGCCGCCCTCAGCCTGCCTGCTGCTCCTGAAGGGGCTTCTGGTGCTGGACAGGGAGACCGTGATGGCCTTGCCGGTGGAACGGCAACAGGCCCTGATCCAGCTGTTCGAGCGGCTGTTGCCGCGGGTGTGGTGGCAGGCGGAGCTGCTGCGCGTCCTGCTGCGCGACCTGAGGCGCTTTCCTCTGGATGGTTCCTGGCTGTCCCTGCAGGGCGGCACGGTCCTGGAAGGAACCGTGCGGCTGCACCGGTATCTGGTGGCACCCAGTGCCGGGGCCGACCAGGAGATGGAGCTGATGCGCTGGCAACTCCTGGTGCTGCTGCGCTTCACGGGCGGCGTGAAGGACCGCATCAGCCTCCTGCGCCGCCTGCAGGAGATCAATCCGGGGGCTGCAGGACGCTGCTGGCAGGGTGGGGAGGAGTCGGCGGTCCTGGAGGCTGCCTGTGCGGGGCTCGGCGCCCACACCACATCCCTGCTGCGGCTGTGGGCGGAAGCCAGGCAGGTGCCCGATCTGCTGCCGCTTGCAGGAGACGGATCCGGGGGGGTGCGGGGCACATTCGAGCGGGTTCTGGAGCACTGGCGGCACAGCGAACGCTGGCGATCTCCCAGGACCGGGGCTTCCATCGCCGTGGTGATCACCACGTTTCGGCCGGACCTGGAGCGCCTGGCACAGACCTTTGAGGCTCTGGCTCTGCAGACGCTGCCTGCCGAGGAGATCCTGGTGGTGGATGACGGATCACCTGCGGTGGAGGCGGAAGCCCTGGCGCAGCTGATCGATCTGCACCACTACGGCAGGAACCTGCCACTGAAACTGCTGCGGCAGAACAGCAACCGCGGCCAGTACGCCTGCCGCAACGTGGCGATCGCGGCCAGCCGCTCGGAGCTGCTGGCGATCCAGGACGATGACGATCTCTCCCATCCCCTGCGGTTGGAACGGCAGTGGGAGGCGCTCCAGGGCGGCAAGCTGGCCTGCTACGCCCAGCATGTGCGTCTGGATGAGGCCACGGGCCACCCCCAGCCCGATGGCGATGGCACCCGGGCTGTCGGCGATGGCATCACCACCTTGATGGTGCGGCGCAGCACGGCCGTGGAGCTGGGCGGGTTCTACCCGGTGCGCTCCCGTGGGGATGTGGAGTTCCGTGAGCGGCTGCTGCGGCGCTTCGGGGAGGGGGCGATCGCCTGGCTGGAGCAACCCCTGTACCTCATGCGAGGCGCCCCCACCACGATTTCGTCCGACTTCGAGTACGGCTGCAGTCTGCGGCTGCCCACCTGGCGCCGGCTGATCCGGGAGGGGTACCTGGCATGAGAAAAACGGTTCCGGTGCTGATCGGCCTCACCTCGATCCGGGGCCGCGAAGGTGCGCTGCGGCGCACCCTGGACACCCTGCTGCAACAGATTCCGCCGGATGCCAGTCGGCCGGTGTCGCTGCACCTGTTCCTCTCACAGGAGCCCTACCTGCTCGATCAGGGATTTGCCGCCATTCCAGGCTTCATCCAGCGCAGGATCGAGCGTTCGCGACGCACGGCCATTCCCCTCCACTGCCACATGGTGGAGAACTCGGGGTCGTACCGCAAACTGCTGCCCATGATCAGTCTCCTCTCGACTGAACAACGGCGTCAGGACCCCTACCTGATCACCGCCGACGACGACACCCTCTACCCCAGAACCTGGCTGACCCGCCTGCTGGAAGCTCAGGAGCGACTGGGCTGCGTGGTGGGGTTCCGCGGCCGTCGCATGGTCGTGGAAGACGGGAGGATTGCGCCGTACCACCGCTGGATCAAGCACGATCCCTCCCTCACTTCACCCCATCCGCTCACGGTGCCCACAGGCAAGGATGGAATCTGCTACCGGCTCAGTCAGCTGCATGCCGGGGTGTGTGATCTCAAGGCCGCCCTGCGGCTGGCCGGCCATGCGGACGACCTCTGGTTCAAGCATCACACCCTGCGCCTGGGAGTTCCCAGCGCCCTGCTCAACCCCTCGCTCAGCCTCGAATTCCCTGAACTGTCCGCCGATGGGCGCCGGGTCCGGCCAGCCAGGCGCTCCGTTCCGCTGAAAAGCCTCTTCCTCACGATCAACAAAAGCGGCGGCAACGATGCCGTCATGGAACGGCTGGTGGATCCGGAGTTCTACCCGCTGGCGGCTGCGGCGTTTGAGGAGGAGATGCCGGCTGCACCTCAGGAGCCGACCCAGCGGATCGACATGGCCTGAAGTCGCCGCTCCACCGCCGCCCGCAAGGACGCGCGCAGGGAGCCCCGCCAGGGCACGAAGGCACATCCGCCCTGGTCCACAAGGTCGGGGGCACTGAAGGGGCGCTCCAACAGGATGAACTCCAGACGGATCGCGGGGTGCCACACCAGGCTGGCCAGGATGGACCGGAGGCAGAAGGGGGCCCAGAGGTGGAGCGGTTGCTGCTCAGCCAGTTCTGCCACCAGGGTCTGCCAGTCGGAGGGCCACTCCGAAGGAGGCCACTGGGAAGTGTCCGCCGACGGCAGCAGCAGATGCAGGCCGTGATCGGTGGGCAGTTCCAACCGCAGAGCAGCGGGGTCGTCGGCCAGCAGGGCCGGCCTTGAACGCGGAGCCGGCACCAGCTCGGGCAGGGCAGCTCGGCTGGCAAGAAAGCCTTCGTACTGCCTCAGGCGCTCGGCGCAGAGGAGCTCGCGGTGATGGCGGATCCATAGCCAGTGATCCACCACGGACTTGGAACGCGCTCTTGGCTGGGCATCACGCAGCCATGGCTTGGGACCGGCAAAGTGGACAAGGGAGAGACCCTCGGTGCAGCCCTCAAGGAACTGCACCACATACTTGATGTTGCAGTTGAAATTGACAGGCATCAGCTCCACTGAATGCTCAGCAAACAGAAGATTCCAGACCTTCTGATCCGCGAAACTGTCCAGAAGAGGACACACCGGCTGGGCGGCCAGGCTGATGAGACGATGCATCCGATCCAGCATGGCTGGCCCGAGGGCCCAGCCCGGGATGGAGATCATCCCCGAATTCAAGACGGGTTTGCCCGTGTGGGCACTGACAAGGCCATAGGGGAGTGCCCCGCAATCGGGCACGGCACGGAAAGCCTCCCCCGGGGCCCACAGGGGATCGAGTGGCCCGAGGACCAGCACATCGGAATCCAGCACGATCACCCGACGAAAACCCTCCAGCGCGAAGGCATAGGTATTCAGATAACCCAGCAGGCCGATCCGCTCACGGTTGGGCGAATCCAGGGGAAGAGCGTCCGCCCAGGAAGGATGGGGAACCTCAAAGCGCACGCGGGGATGGATGGCTTCAAGCTCGGCACGTGCCACGGAACCGAGGCTGCCGTCATGGAAGACCACGACCGGACTGGAGAGCTCTGGATACACGGCCCGCAGCGAAAGCAGCAGGGCCTCGAGACCGGGAAGGAAGCGATCGTTGGCCACCGTCACGAAGGCCACATCCGGGCCGGGATTCGTGGCGGTGCCCGTGACGTTCGGCAGGAGGCGTTCCGGCCACCAGATCTGGTCCTCGCTGGAGGCAGCGGGGCCTGTGCTCAGGGAGCTGTAGGGCGGCAACAGGGCCTGCTGACGCTCCTGGCTGAGCTCACGGGAGAGACGCTTGACGCGAGCAACAAGCCTGTCGCGCTGCCTGCGAGCGCTATCGCGCTGCTCACGGAAGACATCGGCAGCCCTCGTTAGCCTACGGCGCCAAAACAAGAATCGTTACTGGCGTCGGGAAATGCCAAGGACGAAACTGGCGACACCCCAGCCCACCAGCAACAGACCCACGAGCGAAAGAAGGCCTTTCCAGCGCCAATCGAGAGATTGACCTGAGGGGGTCTCCGGATTACTGAGCAGTACGAGGAACTTGAGCTGACGTTGACTCTCGAGCCTGCTGTTGTCCGCAGCGAGCTGGGCAGCCTTGACAGATGCCTCAGCGAAACCAACTTCCGTTTGGAGGTTACGGAGCTTGACGAGCCTTTGGTTGAGATTTTTTTCGTCTGGCCCTACCAGTTTGGCGCGCTCTTCATCAATCTGCTGCTTCAACTCAATGATCTGGTCTGTGACAAAGGCAACCTCAGGGGCGTTGGGGTCCAAGAACTGACGACGTAGCCTGCCCTCCTCAACCTGAAGATCCACCAATTTGGCCTCCATGCCGGCGATGTAACGACTCGTGGCTTCTGCAGAGGCCTCGGGATTAATCTCGCCCTGACTGTCATTGAAGGCCGCCAAGGCTTGCTGGGCCTTAGCCAGACGCTCACGAGCATTCTCCAGCTCCTGCTCGGCAAACGTTTGCTGATTGCGGCTGATATTCTGATTAGAGGTGTTAAGAAAGTTCTCAGCCTCGTTGAGCAGCAGGCGATTGAGCTCGAAAGCGGTTGCGGGGTTCAAGCCAGTGGTCGTCAGCTGGATCACACCGGTCAGATCCTGGGGAACAACGCTGACTTGCCTCCTGAAAAAAGCAAGTTTCTGGTCAAATGGGGCATCTTTGGGCATGCCCGCAAACGGATCAAGACCCTTTTTGGCGTAGGTCGTCTCCGGCTCCAACCGCAGGAACACCCTTTGCATCACCTCGGGTGATGTCAGATAAACAGCAAGGAAGCGGCCGTCTTCCAACGACCCCAGCATTGTCGGACCTGCAAGCACGGTCCCAAGCAGGGACGGGGTGACATTGTTGGGTGCTTGCGGCAAGCGAACAATGAAATCCGAGGTGACCTGGTAACGGCTACGGCCAATCACACCGAAGTAAGCAACACCGGCAACCAGCACCAAAGCCGCCAAGCGCTTCGGTCCAGGGACAAGCCACCGTCTGTAAGGGGCGTTGCTGGCTCGATTTTTGAGATCATCCCAGCGGGAACGCAAGCCTGGCTTGGTTGAGTCCGTGCCTTGGGGAGTGGGTCCTACGTTGGGAAGCTCGTCCTCAGCCAGGCCCAGGGCACGGAGCACCTGCGAGAGCGAACCGCTGATGCGACCTGCCAAACCACCAGCAATCATCCCCACCTCAAGCGCACTGGCTTCAGGCCGACCCTGCAGACCATAGCGAGCATGTCGGCGCTGGCGAGCCGAAGCGGAGGCGAGCGTACTGCGCTTGCGGTTGGAAGACTTCATCGGGACGATCCTATCATGGACGTTCTATCGCCCAACCCGATTCAACCAACCCACGGGCGCGCTGGCAAGTGGGGCGCAGCCATACAAAAGAGTCATTCCTCGTCGGAGAGAAGCAGAGATTCGTTGTTGCCATAAATCACGAAGCCAAAGCCAAGCAAGAACACCGTTGATCCGATCAGGTATGCAGCAGAGACCCCCGGAATTGGATAATCATGATTAAACGAATGGCGCAATAACTCAATTCCGTGGGCCAGGGGATTCCAAAGAATCCAACCGCGGAAGATATTGGGGATTGTGCTGATTGAGAAGAAGATGCAGGACGTGAACAGAAGCAGCCTCCTTACGGCAGTCCTGGCAAGACTGGCTACAAATGGAAGACGATGGCCAATGATCAAGGTAACCAGACCCACTCCAAACGCGAGGAGCGAGAGCATGATGAAGTAAAAGACGGCAAGACCTGGCTCCTCAACGATGGGCTTCCATTCATAGAGAAAAGATCCAAGGATAAAGGCAAGGATCAGCAGGGAAAAAACCTGGGTATCAAGGACAGCAGAGCCAAGCAGGTAGTCAATTGGCCGGATTCGGCTGTAATAGGTGAGCTTGGTGCTTTTCTTCACTCCACCCAGAGCCTTGAGTGCCACTTCCGAGAACATGAAGAAACCAACAAAGCCAATGGCCATCCACATCACCGGATTGATGTAATCAGGCTGAAGGCTGCCTTGCGTGCCGAACAGCCGAAAGGACATGAAGATGGCGATGAAGAATAGTGGCTCTACAAAGACACCGGCGACACCCATGGGGCCTTTGGCCGCCCGCATCTGCAACTCGCGCCTGGCAATGGCGTTGACAATCCTGACCTGAAGGAGCAGTTTCTGAAAGATCATCGATGCAAGGCCGTCAGATCAGGAAGGTAGGTTTCGATCCTGAGAATTCTCGAGGCCAGGATTAGAACCCGTGCTGGGCTGGCTGGCTTCGAGAAGCTCATTCATGGTGTCTTCAAGTGAATCTTCAACATCGGAATGCTGCCTCAGGGATCGGGACAACGATCGATCCTTTCTGGCAGCTCGAACTTCCTTCGCAAGGGTGGCGCATTCATCAGGCGTTCCCTGGAGAATAATCTGACCATCTTTGAAGACGATTCCTGTTGTGCAGTAGTCTCGAGCAAAGCTTTGAGAGCCAGAAGCTTCCGCGATCAGGGTCCTGCCCTCCAAGCGGCGATCAACTAGGCGCTTGACTTGTTGCATGAAAGGAACTTCGGATCGGCAGTTCCAGCCATCGAAGCGCATCACCGGATACACATCAAACTGGAAGGCAAGAGACAGCGCAAGCTTGAATCGATCCTTCATGCCGCTGGAATACTTTTCCAGAGGCTGATCGAAGAGCTCTCCGAGATCACAAAGCTTCTCAATAAAGTCAAGCTCTCTTGTATCGTCATCATAAACTCCATACACCGAGATCAGGAAGTCTGCGTTGTCTCTGCCTGACAAGGAAGGCATCAGCGGCATGCGAGAGCCAATCACCCATGAGGAGCATCCGCCAACCAGCAACGTGCCGGAGCTGATCGGATCATGGCCTGCAAGACAGCTCAAGAAAGCCCTGCTTGTCTCCATACCGTCGGCGAATAAAGCGAGTCGACTTCCCGCCGGAATCGTGATGGAGACATCGTCAAGTGCAGCAAGCGACCGCGTGCCCCCCAAGGACACGCGCCTGGTGACATTCTTGAAATAGATCGTGCCGCGATCCAGGTCATCGGAGCTCCTCGGCTCGATCCGAGGGTCCATGATGTCAGTCACTACCACGCTGCATCCAGGCCTGGGCCACCAATGGTAACCGCGTCTGGCAACGCTTTTCCAGCCGGGCCAGACAGGCCAGCAGAGCCTGTTGGCCCAGAAGACGCAGCAAGGAGCGCGGCAGGAGCCGGGCCGCCGAGCCCGAGGGGATGACAAGACGGGTGGTGGCCTCCGCCATGAGCTGGCTCTCCGTCGGCCGGATCACCGCGTCCATCTCGAAACGGATCGGAGGCTGGGTCGCCCCAGTGGGGAAACCGTGCAGCTGACAGTCCTCTAGCCGGATCGACACTGCCGTGCCGTCCCACTCCGCACGAAAGAGAAGCTCAGGCTGAAGCTCCCAGGGCCCCACAGCAACCGGACGTGAGCGGTAACGGAAGCGACTCGGGCCCAGCTTCCTCAAGCGATCCCGGCTGAGCAGGGCTGCCAGCACCCGGCCAGGGTGGCTGGCAAAGCGGCGCGCCCCTGAACGCTGCAGGTCGACCACCGTCGCCAGACCTTCACTCAGCTCGAGACTCCCACTGCTCATGGAGTCATGACTCCGTTGGAAGGAGGTCCTCAAGTTCACAGACCGGAAAACGGTTGATGCTCTTCAGCGCAAGACGGGCGTGATCACGCAGTTGCTGTGTCACAGCCTCGCAGTAGGGCACCTGGCTGAGAAGGTCCACCGTGCGTCTCATCACCCTCACCACATCTCCCTCATCCAGCGAGGTATTGGCCATCACCTCGCTCCAGCTGGTGCCTGAGGCCCAGGCATGGACAAGCCCGGTGAGTTCCGGCTCCCACCAGATCGGGAACGCCACTCCGGCATTGTCCTGCTGGCGTGCGATCTCCCGACGCAGGCTGCGAAGGTCATGGAGGGCTTCCTCCACGGCAGCCGGAGGCGCCCAGGCGCACCAGAGATCGGGGCGGTTGACCTCGGTGGAAATGGCTTCCAGCACCGAAGCCAGTTCAGCCGGGGTCAGGGCGTCCAGGTGGCCGGTCATCAAGGCCAGCCCCAGCCACAACTCATTGTCACCGCGCAACGCCGCTACGGTGCGGCCCACATCGGTGGGCTCCAGACCATCCTCACCGGCCAGAGCCCCGAAGTGGCGGAGCACCTCGATCAGGGCCATGAAGGTGTCCCAGTGCCGATTGGAGCGGAAATGCAGCAGCCGCTGGCGCTCCTCCAGTTCGGCCGCCACCTCGTCCATCCGGCGGCGGTGGCGCTTGAGCTGCCTGCGATCACCCCAGCGGTGGGCCGGATGGAGCTCAAGCGCCTCCTCCAACTGGCGCACCTGGCGAGCCTGCTGCTGCACCTCGCCGGCCAGGTCGTACTGGGGCGTGGCCATGTCATGGCGCCGGGCCATCGAGCTGACGGCCAGGGCGAGCCCGCCACTGGCCTGGTCGCCATGGCGTAGTTCACCGGGATGGCGCAGGGTTGGAACATCGAGCTGCTGCACCTGGAGGCAGCTGAGTTCGGCGTGCAGACTCACCACCGCACTGCAGGGGAGCAGGATCCAGAGGTTCTCATCGGTGAGACAGAGCAACAGGGGAAACTGGCCGGAGCCCTGGATCTTCTCGACGATCACAGCCGGGGTGATCCGGCCCCGCAACTGGGGGGCCTTGAGGCTCACCAGGGTGCCCTCACTGGCGAACTGAAGAGCAAGAGTGAGCTCGTGAGCGACCGTTTCTTCAGCCTGATGCTGAAGGGTGCGCAGCAGGCGCCGCTCCTCACGGAGGCGACTGCGCTGCTTCTCGTAATCCTCGAACTCCTCCCATGGCACCTCTCCTCCACCGGCCTCGAGCGAGGCAAGCTGGGCGCGAAGCTCGCGGATGCGGGCCTCATCCTCGGCCAGGTCGAGGGTGGCGAGATAGCGACCGAAACTGCGCTCCACAAGCTCCCTGGCCTTGGGCAGGTCATAGCGCTGGAGAAGATTCAGCACCATGCCGTAGCTGGGAGTGAACTGGCTGGCCAAAGGATCAGCCGGTGCCAGCGCCAGCTGGCCCGCCTCGCGCACTCCCTCGAAGCGGCTCTGCACGGTGACGACGTAACCCTGGGAATCAAGCCCGCGGCGGCCGGCCCTGCCGGCCATCTGGAGAAACTCGCTGCCCATCAGCGGCCGGTGGCCGCGCTCGGTGCGCTTGGAGAGGGCCGAAATCACGGTGGTGCGGGCCGGCATGTTGATGCCGGCGGCCAGCGTTTCGGTGGCGAACACCACCTTGATCAGACCCTGCTGGAACAGGTCCTCGATCAGCTCCTTCCAGGCCGGCAGCACCCCGGCGTGATGGGAGGCGATGCCCCTCAACAGTGGCTCGGCGTGACCATCGCGAACGGCCTCGGATGAAACCTCCGTGAAAGCCTCAAGCTTGGCCCGGATCCGTTCCTGCTCCTCGGCGCTGACCAGAGAGACCTTGCCGAGGTCACGCACTCCCCTGTCACAGCCACGGCGGCTGAAGATGAAGTAGATGGCCGGGAGCATGTCGCGCTCCGCCAGCTGGGCAATCACAAAGGCCAGGGGTGGCGCCTCCGGTTGCGGAGGCTTTGGGGTTTTCGGTCCCTTACGGCGGTGCCCCTTCGGCGCCCTCCAGACCTTGCAGTTCGGGTGGAGGTCCGTGCCGGCGTCATTGAGAAGCGGATGGAGGCCTTTGGCGCTGCAGAAACTGAAGTCCAGGGGGACAGGCCTATGATCGCTGTAAATCAGCCGGGTCGGTCCATGAACCCGGTCGATCCAGTCAGTGAGCTGACCGGCATTGGCCACAGTGGCGGATAGGGCCACCAACTGAATCGAGGGTGGGCAATGGATGATTGATTCTTCCCAGACAGTGCCGCGCTGGGAATCGTTCATGTAATGGCACTCATCGAGCACCACGGCCTCGACATCTGCCAGCGGATCATCATCGGGGTTGTCGATCTCCGCATAGAGCATATTGCGGAAGATCTCGGTGGTCATCACAACAACCTGGGCCTCCCGATTGAGGCTGAGATCACCGGTGAGCAAACCCACCCGCTCCGCACCGAACTGTTGACGGAAATCGCGTAGTTTCTGGTTGGAAAGCGCCTTGAGTGGGGTTGTATAGAAAACCCTCTGGCCGTGCTCCAAGGCACGGTAGATCGCATATTCTCCGATAATCGTCTTCCCACTGCCTGTGGGCGCACTCACAACAACAGAACTTCCCTGGCTCAAGGCGTCCAAGGCTTCAAGCTGGAAGGAGTCTAAAGGAAAAGGAAAATAGGAATTCACAGATCTCTACAGAACATAGGCACCCAGCAGCCAAGGCACTAGCGGTAATGAGCCGGTCAATGGCGACCTGCGAAAGCAGGAGCGGAATAAACAAAAGCAAGGTGAAGACAACATTGCACCTCTATCATCAGGGAAGCCCCCAAGATGCTTGAAACCAGATGTCATGCAGCCAGACCGGCAATCAAATGCTGGCGTCAAAGTAGAGAAGGCGCTCAGAGGAGGGTGTCAGTCTTCGGTCGAATAGATCTCAACCGTGTCAAGATGCAATGGCTGAGGTTTTGATGCGGCAAGATCCAAACGTACATAACGTGCTCGAAGGCCATCACACCCTACACGCAGGGGGAAGCCGTCAATACCACCAAAGACTCGATCGGATAAATGGATCACATTCCAATGCTCTCCATCGCAGGATATTGATGTTCTAAGCGAAGCAGCTCTTGCGGCAATGTCGCTACCATCAACGACACGATTGTAAACCAAGATCTCATGAATGTCATATTCCTGCTGGAGATCCATCGTGAGCCAAGGATGCATCTCTTCGAGTGTATGAAACGCATAGGAGCCATTCAGTCGACCTTGCACCACATTGGCAGCCTCTTGCGCTCCATATGACCAAGGAGAAATGGAACTCTGGGTGCACTTGGCCCGTGGTGCAATGTTAGTACCCGATGTCTGAATTTGGATCGCCTCACGCGGCCACCAAGGCCGCATGAATAAAGCATCACACCAGCCATGGAAATTGAACTTGGCCTCACGAAGGTAAAAACCATATCGCGTCAGTAAAGAGAAGACTTCTGAAAATGCTGCCCCACCCTCATAGAGCGGCTCAGCCGAAGCCTCCACCACCACAGATTGCAAGGCCTCAGACTGCAATAGCTTAGTGGCACCTGAGAGAACCTTGAGCTCTGCACCCTGGACATCAATGACCAGGTGGTGAGCCATCTCTGGGAGGACGCCAGTCGACCGAAGGTGGTCCACTGTTTCGGTCAGCAGTTCGACGGAGTCTGTGTATTGGATATGGGGATAGGCAAGCTGATGACGCCCGAGTGGCAGCATCGAGGAGCTCTCAGCGTTGTTGCCCGCAATATTAAAGACAACTTTCTCGCCAACAGCATCAGATAGACAGGCGCAGACGCAAGCCTGATACTTGCTCTTTGCACACTTCTGCTTGAGCTTCGAAAATACCTGTGGAATGGCTTCGACATGATACCCACGAAGCCCTACCGCATCATACGAGGAGACTTCGTGTCCGTAATTGGCGCCAATATGAAGAACGACTTGTCCAGGCAGGTAGTACGAGTGATGACTCATGAGTGGAGATTGGTTAGCGATAAAGAGTAAAGCTGGAATGCCAGATAACTGGTGGCATAGCACATGTTGCAATGCCAAGCCATAAATGCAAGTCTATTGGC
Source organism: Cyanobium sp. PCC 7001 (assembly GCF_000155635.1). Classification (NCBI taxonomy): domain Bacteria; kingdom Bacillati; phylum Cyanobacteriota; class Cyanophyceae; order Synechococcales; family Prochlorococcaceae; genus Cyanobium; species Cyanobium sp. PCC 7001. The sequence continues at coordinate 2,571,017 of NZ_DS990556.1, read as the reverse complement.
AAACAGGAGTGCCCCCCAGGCTGAAGACAACTGAGAATCGCTCGGGGCGAGTGTGGGTATTCCGAGGGGAGGAAGGTCAAGGAGCTCTCAACAGAACACACAAGTGGTGGCATCAAGGCCACCGGCTCAAGGCGATTCAGTTCGGTGGGCAGGGGAACCGAACTCACGGTCGCACAAGAGGTTGATCACAGAAGAAGCTGTGGAGAATACTCGCCAAGAGACTGAGAAGCCACGAGGCCGGAATAATAGAGGAATCATTGTCTCGCACATGAGAAAAACCAGCCGGATTATACGCTCGCTGCGGGCCTCTGGACGTTTCCACGTGGCGCAAACAGCGCGAAAAGGTTAAGAAGCCAGCAGATCAATGCCAGACTCGTAACACGAGCCTGAGTAGTTGAAGACTGGCTTGGGCAAACAGATACTCTCATCCAGCTAGTCAATTGTAGAACAGAATCACTGAGGAATTCGGCAGCGACTGTGTGTACATGATAGTCCCAAACACTGCACCAAGCCTCATCAGAGCGTCACCAAAGGCCAATTCTGGCCAAGAGAAGTCCTAGGGAAGCCTCGCAACCCAGCAATGCAGGTCATCCGTAGGCTGCACACCAGGGAGCACCTGCTGATCAAAAGCCAGACCGTCGGAGATCTCCGCAGCCCTCAGAGTCTCAACACCCGCGTAACACCGTCGGTACAGTTCTACGCAGGCATGGTGACAAGGTAGGCTTGAGGCCAAGGCAATCGAGGCCCAACGCTCGAAGCAGCCGGAGACGGCAAACACCCAGCTCTCCACGATGGCTTCTGCACGGCATCAGGAGCCTGTCATGGAAATCTTCCGAGCCAGGAAGGAAGGACGTCGCAATGCGGAGGTGCATCCAAACCAACGTATAGGGGCTTAAGGAGGAGTGCCCGTGGGCTGGCAGGTCATAGGTCGACGTATCGGTGACTCCGGCTCGCGGCTTGGCGTGTCCACCGTCCGCATGTTCAACGGATCTGGATGGAATCAGGATTCCAGAGGCACCTGCAGGACCTTGTCCCCCACCTGCACACGGATGGCTGGGGCTGCTGATGTCAAAGCTCCTGCACCACAGGGTTCAGCCCTTGACGTCCAGTTGGTCTCAGCGAGAGAGGGCCCACGCCTGAAGTTCTGGGGTCTTGGAAATGACTATGGCTACGACATCTAGGCAGTCATGTCGAATGAAGATGTAAGCCGGTCAAAAAGAGCAAGATGCTTCAGAAACCTGGCGCACCATATCTTATCTTATCCAACTGCGCGTGGGTATTGCCCTGAGTTCATTGCCAATACCGCATGAATCAGCGCCTAGCAAAGACACTAGTACATCCTCTATTCCAAAAGGTTCAAACTGACACTGCCGTATCTTGAAGAATTAGCAATAGTCGCTTGAAGGATGATGTCCTGACAGTTGAGCTGTTCTCCCATCTGCCGAAAGCCTGGCTGATGGCTGGCAGTATCGGATTCAGCTCAGCACCAGCTCCGCCAGCTCAGCTCTGCATGGATAGACTCTGCCTGAGATGATTCAGCAGCAGAAAGCTGTCTGAACAATCAGCAGCTCTCGAATTAGCGGGACCTGCAATGGAGAGCATATCCCACATCAAGACAGACTTGGGCGACACAACCACAATCCGGACGCACAGGCGCTCTAGAGAGGATTAATACAGCAGAATTTCTCTCGTCTTCATCCACTGATCAGGAGGCTAGGATGGCAAAATCTCTACATTCACGGAAGGCCCTCTAATAACGGCATCAACGCCACCACCAGCGACGTGAGAGGCGAACCGAATTTTCAGACGTTGGGAAGGGGGACACTGGGGCGAGACCGCGGATGCTCCCGCAAGCTGAGCCAGTATGGATAGAGAGTATGAGGGAGCGAGATTTATCTGTATAATCAACAGATCTCCAAACCGCCATGAACGAAGACCATCAACGATTCGGGCTTAATCCGGAAAGCGTGTTAACCGAGATCGTCAGTTATCTCCAGCCACGCCCCTGCGGACACAAGCTAATCAGAATAGGCGGAGACAAAGACGGGGCATATCTTTTACCAGATGATCTCGAGGGCATCAAGTGGTGCATCTCCCCGGGGGTAAATAACTTCAAATACTTTGAAGATCAGCTCCTTGAGCTTTATGGCGTCAAAAGCATTCTTGTTGATTACACTTCCGACCCACAGCTCTTTGCAACTCCCTTGCAGGAAGGCAAGCAGATCTTCTACAAGAAGTGGCTGGCAGCCAAGTCGAATCTTGAGCAGATGCAGGTCAGCCTTCAAGATCTCATCAATGAGAATTGCGAGAAGGGTGATGATTTAATTCTGCAGATGGATATAGAAGGGGCGGAGTGGGACGTTCTTAGTAGCTGTCCTGAGTCATTGCTATCAGATTTTCGCATTATCGTGCTAGAGCTTCACGATCTTGACAAGCTAGATAAAGCCAATTTTGCCTCCAACATAGTTTTACCAAACCTGAGAAAGATTTCTCAAACCCACTCCTGTGTCCATATTCACCCCAATAACACAAGCTTCGTCAAAGACTATGGCAATGGTCAGCCATTGATTCCAAGTATGGTCGAAGTGACTTTTCTGCGCCGAGATCGAATTCGACAGGGTGGAGAAGTTGTGATCCCTCACTTTCTTGATATCATCAATAATGAGACCATGAGTTCCATTGCCCTTGGCAAGCCATGGGTAACGGATTCCAGTTCACTGGCAGCAACAGTTGGCAAGATAAGGTTGGAAATGCACGATAAAGATCTTGATTTCATCTCGTTACATCAGAGGATTGAGACATTAAGGCACGGGATGGAGAAATTACTAGAGTTGCAACTTAGCTCATTAAGTACTGGCACCGTAGATCCTCAGCACAGCTATCTTCAACAAGACCGACATGATGAAGTCGATGTTGCTCAAGACTGCAGTATATCTTTTTCTTCACGCCTCCAACCCTTTGATCTTGGGATTGAGAAGGTAACCGAATTCCGTCCATTTTTCTTTCATACTTGCATTGAAGATAATCCATGGCTGATGATTGACTTAGGCAGACCGGTCGAAGTCACCGCATTGGAAATCGGCAACCGCACGGATTCGTGCCAAGCCCGCGCGAGATGCCTCAGTCTCGTGCTTATGGATGACAATCAGCTACCAATTTTACCCTCGGCCATTCCCTTGCTTGAATCTGCAGCTTTTCTCTCGGGAAAGAAGTCCATACATCGAACGAATTTACCAAGACTTAGAGCAAGATTCCTCAAGATCTCTGCACAAGACACAGCGCTCCACTTTTCATCTATTCGAGTCTTATCACCATCCCATCAATCATGAAGGAAGGGCGTTCAAGCGTTGCACCAGCTTCATCACTTCTAAGCAGTAGACTGTGTGCGCCACAAACTCCATGGAGCTATTCTCGAAAATCACAATATTATGAGGATCAGCTTAGTTACAACACCTGCTGTGCGGCATAAGTTGTTGTAGTCATGCCAAAGAATATCGCAAGTCCGTCCCAGGTGTCTGAAATCCCGACAGCTTTTCTTCAGACAGATGATGTTTCATCAAGTTCCATAGAAATTCAAGCTAGACGACAGCGAAGTCGTCTTATCTACAAACTACCTCGCTGTTACGCCATCCAAGCCATCAGCATCGTTGTTGAGTATTGCCCTGAGTCTTCAACCATAAGTACTGAGACACATAGTCGCCCTTGGTCAGCGGCTTTCTCCTTACTTGGAAGTCGTCTTGGTGTTGAGATTGAAGAGACGTGCTCACGCAATCACACTTTTTATTGCCTTCAGGGATTCCTACAAGATGGCAAACCCGCAGCGTACTTTGCAGATGCAATTGAGTTTGACACATCGTCTCTACCAGTCAGTCAGATTAGAATCACGCTCATTGAGACAGCATTGATATCCGCTCTTCGGGATGAACTCCTCAAGCGGCATATAAACCACTCGATTACATTAGAAGCTGGTTTTGGCGATATAATTATGGGACTGGCTTATCAATTTATCTTTCTGTATTTAGTTGGTCTCAGTTCAAGTGCTAATGATGTGATGATTCTGGATAACGCTCATAACGATACGGCGAGAAGATCCCAAATTGCCTCACTCAGTAAGATTGTCCAGAACATTGACCAACGACTTAGTAGCACTGGACATATCGGTGGCTACTTACCTAAGGGCACTGGAAAGAATTCCTCCATGACGCAGGTGCTTCTGGACCTTTTTTCGGATTATTATGCTGCTTGCGTTGGGTCTTCAGTCTCCTCCAACGTCATCCTCAGTGGAGGAGCTGGTACCTACGAAACAATCTGCAGATTCTTATCGAGCTCAATTGGCCTTAATGATAAACGGCCAAAACGAGGTCATCACGTCTTTACGAGTCTAGATGAGGCTTTTTTTTCAAGAAATTTTAATCTTCACTTTTCTCTAGACGGGAAGAGCGGCGATAAGGGAGATTCTTATGTTGTTTGTCATAGCAGACTTGGAGATACAGCCAGGCTTTGGGTGCTTGGGATAGAGATTATTCCCTATTTTCTTGATAACTATGCCATGACTCACGATCAGTGGGTCCAATCTACACCTTCCTTCCGAGCCAACAATTACACGCCTCAAAGCATGTCCATGTTGAGCCAAAGACTATTTCCCAACCAATCCGTTCGATTTATCAGTGATGGGTATTCACACGCTCGAGAAATCCTACTCAAGGAAAGATGTCTGCGTTGGATCTCCGAGCGCAGTGGACAAGGTATCACCAGTGTCATCGCTGCAATCCATGATGCAGTTGACCAGGCAGAGGCCACACTCATTCGAGACGCAAACATCTATTTCGATGGCTCGTCAATCATAGGCAATGAACCAAAGCACAATGATTCCGCCTTGGAACTAATTGCAGGAAGTGTTGGATGTATCTCCTCATCTGGACACTTTTGTTTTTCAGTCATGAACTTTGTTTCACGGCAGCCTCAAACTCTGTACGGGAAACAGGAGGGGTATCGCTTCCTAATAAGACGGAAGGACTTGACACTTAGGCCGCTTCCTCACCATGAGGTGTTAGCCGAATAAGGAGCAGTAGTTATTGAATTGAACCTTCTACTTCGAAGCTCTAGCTATGCCCCGACAGCTCAGCAGCACTAAGTCAACCACACGATCGACTGATCTCCTAAAGCTTGATAGGAATAATAGAAGAATGCTCGCTCAATTGCATGGCCTGGATAACGGCCACAGAACTGTGAGCCACCATCTGACGTTATACGATAATCGACATCACCCAGAGAGGAGTAAAACAACTGGATCAAGTCATTGTCTGCTGCGAACATGGATCCCATGCAGAAGCTTTGCCGCTTAGCAGATTGCTCATTCAGTCCAAGCCGGTGGATATATTCAGCAACAAGTTGTGGGTTCGCACCAAAACCTGTGCGCTTGCAAAGCTTGCTTGCAGCAAGCTTGATGGTACCAGCCTTTAGATTCTTAATGACAGTTGCAGTGGCTCGGTAGGAACTGGCAATTGGTTGCAGGGCTTCGTCAACCCACGCCATCCCACCATCTGCTCCGAGATTGGACGACTTTTTCGTTTGAAGCTTAAACGTAGCTCCGCGAGAAGAGAATGCGCCACTATAGAACAAATGATGGAATGAAGACCAGTCTTCACCATAGTTAGTTACTCTCTCCCAAGAGTGCTTTCGATATCCAGTGTACAAAGAACTCAGAAGATCATCGAGAGCACTTGCTTCTATCGATTGATTGGCCACAACAAGCCTTACGACCGCTCCAACTCTAGCCAAAGACCGAAGGTACGAAAGCATGCGACAGAGTACATCAAAATGATAACAATGAATGATGACTTGGATTGGGTAATCAGAAGTAAATGCATTCTCATAGATTCCACTCAATGCATACCTACGGTCTAGCAAGCGAGCTTTCGAGTCAGTTTGTCTAGGCTCGTAGATCCCGTATGTGATGTAATGACGAACAGCTTGCAGTGGCGTCATCGCAGCCAAGTCTGCATTACAGGCAAGATAATCAACCCAAGAGAATCGTGCTGCTATCTCCTCACGATAGTCCAACAGACTAGAATCTTGAAGATTTCTATAAATATAGTCTTGAGCTGAGCCATAGACTTCAGATCTATCGACTCTTTCAAGATAATGACCAAGGGCTTGATCCTCCCGAATTCCACTGGATCCCGAGGAGTAGGAGCGACAATAGAATTCCGAATCAAATCCGGGCTTTATCTTGGACGCGTGATGATGTGTCATCAAAGAACGATCTAATCAGAAAGTCATAATCAGGCCTTAGCTTTAGCCTTAGGTTTAACTTCCTGATTTTGCCTTGGGCGCGAAGAGGATTTTCGGGAGATAGTTAAGGTCTGACCATGCTGGCAGGGAAATACCTAGCTGGTGCATCAAGGGAGTAATCATGGCACAAACTGAAGGAGCGTGGATACTTCGACTATCACTAAGTTCTAGAGCTTCCCGTTTGATGAACAAGAATCCTTTAGCCATCAGTAGCGCCCAACAAGACTGAGATGGGTTGAACTGGAGGCCAGCCGATGGCATCCATTCAGACGAGAAGTCGTCAATGAGTGAGTGCAACTTAGTTCTCTGTCCAACGAAGTCAACATGAAGATACTTGGCGAGGCTGCCACTAAGCTCTTTCATCAACTCATAATCTTCAATCGTTGGAAATCCTCCATTGAAGAGCAAGGTACCTACGGACATGCCTTGACTAATCGCAAAGCGGGTCAGCTTGAGCTCTCCATTCTTGATTGCATAGAGACGCGGCGATTCTTTTGTTACTTTTAATCCGCGAATATAGTCTCCCAAAAACCGACCGAATGCCTTTGATTCAAAGAGTTTGGATGAAACACTAAAAAAGTATGTCTGAATATGATAGCTTCGATCCTCGAAAGATCCAGTGATGCCAAGAAGATCATCACCGCAACTCTGGTTGGCGAGTGCGTCCAGGAACGCATCTTGCCCAAACCCATGGCTGGCGATATTGAGCATGCTGCTATTGATAAAGACATAGCGGCTCGACTGAAGCAGATCATGCTTCATTAACAAGTCTCTTGCTTCTCTTATTGAGCCAAAGTCATAGCCATAATTGGCTCGTACTGCGATGGCAAGATTCAAGCTAGAGAGTTCTTGAATTTCCTCCTCCGAAATCATTGAGGATACCAAGAGGCTTCGAAATCCGGCTTCCACAGATGAGCGAATCAGCCGCTTGAACCCATCGGTGACGAGCCCTCGATGGTGATAGTGGACGAAGATGACAGTGACGGATACAGGAGCTGCCGCCAACCGGTGCAGCCCTGTCACACGCAGGAGTGTCGGCTTAGGGTTCGCCTGCTGGGCCTTTGACCTGCCAGTGAGCGAGCCGAAAGTCAGTGGGGCTAGAACTTTTCTGGCCCACTTCCCTCGCCATGAAAACCACTGCCTTGCCATGGTCTTGCCATCACCTCATCAAGGTTCCATCACTTGAAGGCTATCACAGTTCCTTACAGCTGAACTGACCACATTCCATCCATACGTCTGAAACCAGATTCCCAAAGGCTCATTGGCGCGTTTGACAAGCTCATCACGCAACAATGCACAGCTTTTCAAGCTCTAAGGTCATGTTCTTGCGAGTTGATCCAACAGACTTTAAATGCCTCACCCATCTGTCAGTGACGCTTCGAGTTGCTTTATTGCGACCCTGCAATGGCGATGGATCGTGATTCAGCCAGTTACTGCAGCAATCAATTGCCTCTGCATAAGCTAAGTTTTCATGAGAAAGCTTCAAACGACAACGCAGAGGCGCCAATCTTGATTGGCAAGATATCAGCCTGAGCGCATCCTGTGCCCTCATCTTGACTCAAACTTGGTGACTACTGGCTGGGACTCGAGCGGCCGCAGCAACCAATGCACTCTGGAGTTCCCCAATGCATTACAACGTCACATCATCAAAACACCACAGGTGGACAGGCTGAATGCTGAAGGGCACACACGATCGATAGGCCTTGTAGCAAAGGCATGTCGCTGCCTGACCCTGATCGTGGCCCCAGCGTGATCATGGCCCCAGTTAGAACCTTCACCATTGACGGTATTGCAAGCGTGTTCCTGCAGCGCAGCATGTCACCCAACTGGAACGGACGCGGGCAGCAGACCAGGTCGTTCCAACTCCTGAAGAACCCATGCGGGCATGACGCGGGTCCTGTTCAGGACTCCCCAACCGTGACCGGACAGAGCCACCCAGCCCGCTGCCCACCTGAGTTCCCGCCGGAACCTAGCCTGGAACCAGGGCAGAACAGATCATGTGGAAGCGCCGGGGTGGCAGCAGCTGTTGGGCGAGAGGGTGTCAGCCCTGAGCGCCAAGCGAAGGCGTCGCCTCCGCTATCTGACGCGCTCCACTGCGGCCGACCAGCACGGCAGCAGCGAGCCCAGCCTGCTGACCGAGCAGGGTTCGGCACTGCTTGATCTGGCCAGCAACGACTATCTCGGGCTGAACGGGCACCCTGCCGTGATGGCGGCGGCCCAGCAGGTCATCTGCGCCGAGGGGGTAGGGGCGGGAGGCTCCAGACTCGTTACGGGTCACCGGCCGATTCACGCCATCCTCGAACGCGCACTCGCCACCTGGCTTGGCCGCGATCAGACCCTCCTCTTTCCCAGCGGTTTCCAAGCCAATCTGGCCGCCGTGATGGCCCTCGCCGATCGCCACAGCCTCGTGCTGGCGGACAGGCTGATCCACAACTCGCTGCTCACCGGAGTACGCGCCAGCGGAGCCAGGCTCCAGCGCTTCCTTCACAACGACCTCTCGGACCTGGCCCGGAAGCTTGAAGCCGCCCGACAACGCAGCCCCCAACAGCGCCTGGTGGTGCTGAGCGAAAGCCTCTTCTCCATGGAGGGCACCAGCCCTGATGTGCCCGCCCTGGCGGAGCTCTGTGAGCGCTACGACGCCGCCCTGATCCTCGACGAAGCCCATGCCCTCGGCATCCTCGGCTCGGGCGGTCGTGGCCTGGGGCACGGCGTTCCCTCCATCGCTCTGATCTGCGGCACCTTCGGCAAGGCCTTCGGCAGCGGCGGGGCCTTCCTGGCCGGGGATGACACCGTGATGGAATGGCTGCTCCAGACCAGCGGCGCCTTCCGGTACACCACGGCTCTGGCACCGCCCCTGGCAGCCGCGGCACTGGCTGCCCTGAAGGTGATCCAGGCCACCGATCCCGGCCCCGCGTTGCTGCGACGGGCCCAGCGCTGGCGCGATGCTCTCGAGGCTGCGGGCTGGCCCCGGCCTGCCGGGAGCGGGCCGATCCTGCCGCTGCTGATCGGGGCTGACGCTGAGGCCCTGGCGCTGCAGGAGCGGCTCGAGGCCGCTGGACTGCTGGCGGTGGCGATACGCCCGCCCACAGTGCCCGAGGGGACGGCGCGGCTGCGTCTGGTCCTGCGTCAGGGACTTCCCAGCGGCAGTCTGGAGAAGCTGCTCAACGCTCTCGGCCCCGGCCCATGCAGGTGATCGCCATGCACGGCTGGTGCGGTGATCACCGCAACTGGGCCCCTTTCGCAGACCAGGCTCGCAGCCGCGGATGGAGCTGGCAGAGCCCCGACCGGGGTTATGGACCCTGCCAGCCCATGGCTCCTGCCTGGCCCGGTGAAGGACGGCGGGTGCTGATCGCCCATTCCCTCGGGCCCCATCTGCTGCCGGCGGAGCTGCTGGGCCAGGCGGATGCGGTGGTGCTGCTGGCCAGTTTCGGGCGCTTCGTGCCCCAGGGGCCTGGCGGTCGGCGACTGCGGGCCGCCCTGGCCGGCATGGCGCGGGAGCTGAAGGGAGCCCACGTGGAAGCCATGTTGCAGACATTCCTGCAGGAGGCCGCCGCGCCCCAGGCCATCAGCCAGCTGCCCAGCACCATCCTGGAAGCACCGTTGACAGCGGCGGGGCGCCAACGGCTGCAGCAGGATCTGGCCAGCCTGCAAGCCACCGCCGGCCTGCCGGCTGGCTTCCCCTCGGATGGGCCGTGTCTGGTCGTGGAGGCTGAGCTCGACCGCATCGTGCTGCCGGAGGCACGGCAACAGCTGCGGCTGGCCCTGCCGGAGGCGGATCGGATCGAGCTGGCAGGCTGCGGTCATGCCCTGCTTTCCGAGGGGCTTGTGGATCGGGTGATCGGGTGGATCGAGCAGCTCTGAGTCAGCGCAACGCGTTCAGCCAGCGCGTGCGGTGCGGTTTCGACCAGGGCGCAGCGGCCTACGACGATCACGCCCGGCTGCAGCGGGCCGTGGCCTGGCGCCTGGCCCACCAGGTGCGGGCCCTTGCCCTGCCACCGGGCCCGATGGCCGATCTGGGCGCCGGTACCGGCCTGGTGGGGCGCAGCCTGGCCCAGCAGGGCTGGCCCCAGAGGCTTCGGCAGGTGGATGCCAGCGCCGCACTGCTGGCCCGCAACCCCCTCAGCGAATCCCATGGCAGCCTGCTGTGGGATCTGAACCAGGGGCTGCCGGATGGACTGGCTGGGGCAGCCCTGCTCAGCTCCAGCTTCGCGCTGCAGTGGCTGGACGATCCTCTCCTGCAACTGGAGCGATGGTGCCAGGGCCTGATGGTCGGTGGCTGGCTGGTGCTGGCGGTGCCGACGGCTCGGAGCTTTCCGGAGTGGCGCACGGCCGCCAGCTACGCCGGGGTGCCCTGCAGCGGGCTTCCCCTGCCTGCGGCCCGGGCTCTGGAGTCTGTTGCCCGGCGCGACCTGCGGCTGGAGCGCTGCGATCGGCTGCGGTTCAGCCTCCCCTGTCCCGACGGAGGCACGTTCCTGGGCCAGCTCAAGGCCATCGGCGCGGGCACCAGCCCCACCGCCCCTCTGGGGCCGATGCAGTTGCGGCGGCTGCTGCAGCATTGGCCGGCGACTGGAACGGTGACATGGGAGGTGCTGCTGCTGAGCGGCCAGAGGGCGCCGTGAGCGGACCTGCACCGATCCGGCTGGTGGTCTGCGGCACCGACACCGATGTGGGCAAGACCGCGGTGAGCGCCTGGCTGGTGCAGGGGCTTGGCGCCCACTACTGGAAGCCGGTGCAGAGCGGCCTGGATGGTGGTGGCGACTGTGGCCGAGTGAAGAACCTGCTGCGCCTGCCCTCCAGCCGCCTGTGTCCGGAGGCCTACCGGCTCCGGGAACCCGTCTCCCCCCATTGGGCGGCCGAACTGGAGGGGGTGCTGATCGAGCCGAACCGCCTCACCCTCCCCGCCGTCCCCGGAGCCCTCGTGGTGGAAACGGCCGGAGGCCTGCTGGTGCCCCTGCGGCGGGACTGGCTGCAGATCGATCAACTGCGGCAGTGGAACCTGCCGGTGGTGCTGGTGGCCCGCAGCGGACTCGGCACGCTCAACCACACCCTGCTCTCCCTGGAGGCCCTGCGGCGGCGGCAGATTCCCGTGCTGGGCCTGATTCTCAATGGCGCCCCCCATGGCGACAATCCCCGCACCCTGGTGGAGCTGGGCGGCGTGCCCCTGATCGGCCACCTGCCGCCGCTCAGCCCTCTCAGCGGCGACTCCCTGGAGGCGGAATGGCAACGCCAGCGGATCGCCCATAGATTGGAGGCACTGATCGCGGCCAGACCGCCTGGGGGTTGGGGATGCAGCGACGCCGGTCGCCCAGGGGATCCGTGATCAGCCGCAACACCGTGGTGGGCGGGCTGCTCGTGCTGCTCTGCGGCGCCATCCTGGCCATCTTCACGGACGTGGAGCTCAGGGTGGTGGAGTGGGTCAACTGCGGGCCGCTGTCTCCCGCCGATGAGCGAAGCAGCTCAGTCTGCCGCTGAAGGCCTGCCGCTGAAGACCTTGCTCACGGGCCGGCCAGGATCGCCGCCTCCACGTCGGCCCTGGACAGTCCGTAGGGGAACTGGCGGGTGCATTCCTGGCCATCCGCCTCCCAGCTCACTTTCAGGTCTTCCACCTCCAGCTCGATGCTGGCGCTCCAGCAGGGCCGGTGCAGATCCCAGAGGCAGGGCTCCGACGGCCTGCGGATCGCTCCGAGCTGCTGCAACCAGGCCTCCAGAGCGGGCAGGGGGTGGTTGTAGAGCGGCGTGGTTTCGGCGGGCAAGTCGGGCATGCGGGGCGGGAAGACCGGTGAGGGAGTGAATCGCAGGGTGTCCGAGGTCAGATCTCAACCCGGGGGCCACCAGCTGGGCAGGCGGGCCAGCTCCATGCCCCTGGCCAGGGCCAGACCCACCCCGAGCACCAGGCTCAGCACCAGGGCAAGGCCAAGCAGCAGCAGGGCCAGCCACTCCCCTCCGGAGAGGGCGCGGCGCACGGACATCGGCCGTGCAGAGGGCACGGTGCGGAGCGTGGGCGCAGGGGGCGCCGTCAAGGGAGACGGGGGACCCACGGCGGCCCTGGCACGGCGCAGCTCCTCGTCATAGCGGCGGCGGCTCTCGGGGTTGCTCAGCACGGCGTAGGCCTGCTTAAGCCGCTGGAAGGCCTCGGCGGCTTCCTCAACGGGCAGTGCCGTGGTGTCCGGGTGGTAGAGCTTGCTGAGGCTGCGGAACGCCTGCCGCAGCTCCTCGGTGCTGGCCGAGGAGGGCAACTGCAGCAGGCTGTAGTGGCTGGGGCTGGCGCCGAAGGGTGGCAACGGCACAGGGTCCGGGCTGAGGGATCCTAAGAATTCCTCTCCCGACAGCGAACGATGGCCTCTGCCTCCGGATCCAGGGCCGACGACGGCCCCAGCCGCGGGCACCTCTGGGCGGAGCTGGGCTGGCAACCCAGTGCCGAACAGGAACACCGGCTGGAGCGCCTGCAGGAGCAGCTGCGGCACTGGAATGGCCGGCTCAACCTCACCCGGCTGGTGGAGGGTGACGACTACTGGATCGCCCAGGTGTACGACAGCCTCTGGCCGCTGGTGCCGCTGCTGGCCAGCGCCAGGGCCCTGGAGCCTCTCAGGCTGATCGATGTGGGCACCGGCTGCGGCTTTCCGGGGCTGGCCATGGCCGTGGCCCTCCCCAATGCCCATCTCACCCTGGTGGACTCCGTGGGACGGAAGCTGGAGGCCGTGGGCGCGATGGCGGAGGCTCTGGGGCTGGAGCACAGGGTGACCCTGCGGTGCGAGCGGGCGGAACTCACCGGCCGGCGGGCCGACAGCCGGGGCCGCTTCGACTGGGCCATGGCGCGAGCCGTGGCCAGCGCCCCGGTGGTGGCCGAGTACCTGGTTCCCCTGTTGAAGCCCGATGGGAGAGCCCTGCTGTACCGGGGCCAGTGGACGGCCACGGATCGGCAGGATCTGGAGCGGGCCTGCCGCCGCCTCCGCTCGCGGGTGAGCGGGGTGGAGCAGCGGCGGCTGCCCGGGGATCGGGGCTGCCGCCATGCGGTGCTGCTGGAACCGGCGGGGGTGTGCCCCGCTGCCTATCCGCGCCCCGTGGGCATCCCCGCCAAACAGCCCCTGGGGGCAGCCTCAGGAGGCTGAGCTGAGCCGTTGCTGGCTGTGGCCCCCGACCCGTTGACGCAGCCGCCTCAGCAGGCCGGGAATCTCCCGGCGCCACGGGCTGTGCTGCAGGGCACGATCCAGGCTTCCGGCCGTCACACCCGCGTCGAGACCGTCGGCATTCGCGCCCGGAAACCAGTGGCCAGCGTTGCCGAGCAGGCCATAGCGGGCGCGTGCGTAGCTTTCCAGATCCCAGGCCTCGAGCAGGTTGTGCAGCCACAGCAGCACAGGGAGATTGAGCTGCCCCGGGGTGTCCTGCCAGTCGGGCAGCCCCTCGTGCCAGCTGGCCAGCCATTCGGGTCCAAGCGCTTCCAGCCGGGCAGCCTCGAGGCGCTCCAGCACCGGTGGCAACAGGCCCTGGGCCTGATCCAGCAACCGCACGGCCTCCAGGTGACGCTCGAGATCACCCGGCCGGGCCGCTCCCACCGAAATGGTGTGAATGCCCTCGGCGGCCAGACAGAACAGATCGTTGAACACGATCGGATGGAGCGGAGCGCACAGCTCCACCAACCGGGCCGAAGGGCTGTGCAGATGGCCGCCCTTGTCCGTCGGGCTGATCACGAACACCCCCATGTCGTGGGCCCTGGCCAGATCGATCGCAGGCCGGTTGTCCTGACGGATGAAATACCAGTGGAGGTTGATGTAATCGAAGGCATCGGAGGCGATGGCCTCCTCGATCAGGCTGAGGCTGGCGTGGGTGGAGAAGCCCACTTGCCCGATCCGCCCCTGGCGCTGCCATTCCCGCACCACGGCCAGACAACCATCGGGCCGCAGGGTGGCCTCGAGGTGCTCGGGCAGGTTGATGCCGTGGATGGACAGCAGGTCCACCCGCTCCACCCCCAGCCGCTGGAAGCTGAGGTTGAGCTCCGCCTCGAAGGCCCGGGCATCGGCCTGGGGCGGCACCTTGGTCTGCAGGATTCTGTGCGGATCGGCCACCTCCTGGAGCAGCCAGCCCAGCTGCCGCTCCGAACTGCCGTAGTGGCGGGCTGTCTCCAGATGGTGCATCCCCACCCCCCGGGCCGCTTCCAGCGTGGCGCGGAGATTGGCCTGGCTCTCGGCCGTGATCTGCTCGGGCGGCAGGTCGGTCCAGCTCTGCTGGAACCGCATCCCCCCGAGGGAGAGCACCGGCATCAGCAGCTCGGTGCGCCCGAAGCGACGGGTGGGGATCAAGGGGCTGGCTCGGCCTGACGGCGGGGCAGGGTGCGCCTGACCCGGGCCGGGCTGGGGAAACCCAGGGGCTGCAGATCCTGCTGGGCCAGCTGATCGGCCAGGGCGGGAAGTTCTTCGTAGTCCACCCAGTGGATGCAGTCCACAGGACAGGTGTCGATCGCTTCCTGGATGGTCCCGGTGCTGTCACCGTCCTGGCGAATGGCACGGGAGCGGCCCCAGCGTTCCTCCACCAGGAAGGTGTTGCCGGCCACATGGGCGCAGTAGCGGCAGCCGATGCACACGGCCTCGTCCACCCAGACGGCTTTCTCGCGCAGCGCACCGGCCAGGACGGGTTCAAGTCCGGAGGGTGGTGCGCTGACGCCGTCGGCATCCGTGCTGAAGGCGAGGGCCGGATCCACCGAGCCCGCCGGCAGGGCGCCGGTCACGCTCAGCTCCAGCGGGTCACCACCAGCTCGATGCTGCCATCGGCCTGGTTGGTCTGCTCGCTCACCTGGAACCCCTCGTCCTGGGTGGCGGCAAGGATGCTGCGCAGGGCATAGCGCTGGGTGAGCTGGGCCAGGAACCGTTCGATCGGCACCTGCTGGGACCACAGATCCAGATCGGTGACCAGTTCGTAGGTGCCGGTGGCGGGATTGAGGCGGAAGCCGATGTCGGCGCCGTTGGCCTGGGCGATGGCGAGCTGGGCCAGCTCCGTCTGGCCCCGGTAACCGCGCACCGGCAGCTCACCTTCGCGCGGGTCATGGCCCAGATCGTGCAGAGCGGCCAGCAGGGCCTCGCGATCGCGCAGTTCGGTCTTGACGGTGCTGAAGTGGGACATGACCTCAGGTGAGCTGGGGTTGGGACTGGGGCTGGGAGGCGGGCTGGAACGCTTCCGCGGTGCTGCGGCGCTGCTGCACCGCGCCGAGGCGGGCTTCGATGCGCTCGGTGAGCTGCTCGCAGGCCAGTCCTCGCACTCCTTCCACCAGCTCTTCCACACGCCCGTCCGGGCGGATGCGGAAACGGATGGATTCCTGTGCCATCCAGGCCCCTGGCGGAATGGGCGGATGCTAGCCGTGATCTGCGGATGATGTGCTTCAGGCGGGCGCTCAGGCGATCAGGCCTTCGTCCACCAGGGTCTGCAGCTGCTGCAGCACCGCCGGCTGCTCCAGCTGCTCAAGGGCGAGACGGGCTTCCTCGCGCACCCCGGATTCGGCGTCATGGAGCATCGTGTGGAGCAGGCTCTCCACCACCTCCCGCTGGCGTGGTTCCACCAGATCCGGGTAAAGGCGTCCCAGCCCCCAGGCGCTGTTGCTGCGCACGGCGGGCTCGCTGTCGATCCGCAGGCTCAGCAGGAGCTGGGCCGCCGCCGGGTCCGCCTTGGCGGGCCCTGTGCCTCCCGCATCCGCCAGGGAGCTCGCCGCCCAGAGACGCACCGCGGCGATGTCCACCTGCAGGGCCCGGATGAGGGGATTGAGCACCGGCGCATCCGGATAGTTGCCCAGACTCCAGGCCACCGCCTTGCGGACATAGCCGTTGTCGTCTCCGGCCAGCAGGGTGAGCAGGGGAGCCACCGCCTGGGGGCTGGGGTTGCGGCCGAGGGCATACACGGCGCTCATGCGCAGGATCGGACAGGCGGCTGACAGCAGGGGCAGCAGCAGCGGCACGGCCCTGGGGTCCCGGTGTTCGCAGAAGATGCGCAACCCCTGCATCCGCTGCTCATGCGGTCCCTGCAGCAGGGTGAGGCCCAGATCGCACTCAGCCGCTACGTCCACGCCGGCGGAATCGGCACCTTCGATCTCGTCGAGGGGGTCGCCCAGCAGTTCCTGGGCCAGCTCCTGGGCCAGCACCTCGGGATCCAGATAGAGCTCCTGGGGACTCTCGGGGTAGGGCCCGGGGGTCGCCGGCGGCTCCGGCAGGGGGTCGGGGGGCGGAAAACTCACGGGTCCGCTCAGGCCATCGGGGCAGGGGCAGCCATGTCGCCCGGAAGCCAGATGCGGGCACTCACCGCCAGCAGGGCCAGGGCAAACAGCAGCACGATGGCCGCCGGCAGCAGGGTGGAGCGGAAGAATTGCACGGGCGTGGGGTAGGTGGCCGTTCGCCGCCGCCATCATCACCCCTGCGGGGTCTGGCCCAGGGCCCGCCGCAGGCTGCCCTGCAACTGCGGCAGCTGTCGCAGGGCGAGGGTTCCCAGCACCGCCGTGACCAGACCTCCCCAGCCCCAGAGCGGCAACTTGAGCAGGAAACCGCCGAGACCCAGCAGGGCACCGAACAGCACCGCACAGCTGAAGGCCAGCTGGGCCAGCAGGTCGAGCAGGCTCTCCTGGGGCTCCACGCCGGTGCGCTGCCGCCAGTGTCGCCAGCCCGGGCCGGCGGGCTTCACCTGCAGCACGAACCGCTCGAGCACCTCGGCGGATTCCGGTGGGGTGGCCAGCATGGCCACCAGCCAGAGCACCGCGGTGATGCCGGTGGTGGCCAGCAGGCGCTCGCCGTAGTCGTCGATGCGCAGCAGCGGCACCACCGAGGTGCCGAAGCCCACCACGAAGCCCCCCAGCATCGCCGCCAGCTCCGCGGCAGCGTTGACCCGCCACCAGAACCAGCGCAGCACCAGCACCACCCCGGGTCCGGTGCCGATCGCGATCACCAGCCGGAACACCGTGCCGATGCTGTTGCTCAGCAGGGCCGTGAGCACCCCGAGCACCACCAGCAGCACCGAGGCCATCTGGCCCACCAGCAGCAGCTCCCGCTGGGAGGCCGCGGGGCGCATGAAGCGCTGGTAGAGGTCGTGGGTGAGGTAGCTGGCCCCCCAGTTCACGGCCGTGCTCACGGTGCTCATGAAGGCCGCCACGAGAGACACCACCACCAGGCCCAGGGCCACGGGGGGTAGCAGACGGACGGCGAGCAGGGGGTAGCTCTGCTCCCAGTCGGTCTGGTCGGGCAGGAGCACCACGGCGGCCAGGGCCACGAGGATCCAGGGCCAGCTGCGCAGCAGATAGTTCACCCCAAGAAACACCCAGCTGGCCACTCGGGCCTCCCGCTCGTTGCGGGTGGCCAGCAGCCGTTGGATGAATTCCCCGCCGCCGTCGCTGCGGCGGAAGCTCCACCACTGCAGGGCGATGTAGGCGCTGAAGGTGGAGATCGAGATGCCGGCGCTGTCGATCCAGCGCAGCTGGCCGTCCCGGAGCTGCCAGGGCACCAGGGACAGCAGTTCGGGCCTCTCCAGCGCCCGCAGGCTGGCCAGCAGGGCATCCATGCCGCCCGCGGCGTGCACGGCGGCCACGGCCACGGCCGTGGCGCCGACCAGGGCCAGCACGAGCTGCACCATGTCCGTCACCACCACGGCCCAGAGCCCGCCGGCGGCGGTGTACACCAGCACCAGCACCCCCACGATCGCCAGCAGGGTGAGACGGGCCTGGGGGGTGGGGGCCAGCCCCAGGGCCTCACTCACCTTGGCCATGGCCAGGAACGCGTAGCCGATGCCGATGCAGTTGATCGGCAGGGCAAAGAGAAAGGCCTTGATGCCCCGCAGCCAGGCCGCCGTGGCGCCGCCGTAGCGCAGCTCGGTGAAGGCCGCATCCGTCAGCACGCCGCTGCGGCGCCACAGCGGCGCGAACACCACCGCCATGGCCACATGGGCCACCCCGAAACTCCACCATTCCCAGTTGCCGGCCAGGCCCCGCACGCCCACCAGCCCGGCCACGTAGAGGGGGGTGTCCACGGAAAACGTGGTGGCCGCCATGGAGGCGCCGGCCAGCCAGCCACTGAGGCGACGGCCCGCCACGAAGTAGTCGGCCTCGTTGCGGTTGCGACGGGCGAGCCAGAGCCCGAGCACCAGACTGGCCACCAGATAGCCGATCAGGATCAGCCAGTCGATCGTGTGCAACAGGTGTGCTGCCGGTGGGCGCAGTATGAAGGCCTGATCCGATCCCGGCCGACCAGACCTGCCCGATGCTGAACAGCTTCTTCGCCGACTCGCTCGACCAGGACACCGTCAAGCGGCGGATCCTGGCGCTGGAGCAGGGCCGTGTGGGCTTCTACAGCATCGGCCTCTATCCGGCCTCCCTGGCCTACAACAGCGCCATGCACGGGGGCGGGGACCGTCTCATGCTGGCGCCACGGCCCGGCCGCTCCCTGTTCGGGGCCTTCTCCCCGCGAGACCTCTCGGGTATGGATCCGACCCACGTGGCCACCATGGAGCGGATGGTGCGGCACGAGCGCGATGGCCGGGTGCAGGAGAACACCCTGCAGGACCTGATCGAATGCTGCGATCTGGTGGTGCTCACGGCCAACAGCAACCACATCGAGCAGGATCTGCACGACGCCTGTGAGCTGCGTCGCGAGCTGGGCCGCGAGCAGGTGGTGCTGGCCTGCCTTGCGGGCTCCTTCAGCCACGATCCGCTGCGCAACGACTCCTACGTGCTGTGCGAGCGGCAGCCGAATCTGGCCTTTTTCTCAGGCTTCCACCGCCACGGGGCCCTGCGGGATCCGGTGGACAGCTTCACGGCCAACTTCTGCCATCCCAACGCCATCACCGCACTGCTGGGAGCCCGGCTGCTGGATCGCCTTTCGCCCAACATTCAGGTGTCACCCGGCGTCCACAACGTGGAGGCCCAGTACATCAAGGCGGCCAAGAACATCTCGTCGATCTTCGCCGGCTTCGGCTATGGCTTCCACGCCGAGAACACCGGCATCCTGCCCACTCTGCTGACGCTGCTGCTGGATCAGTGCCTGGATCAGGCCTCCTCCGTGTCGATGCGCCGGCGCGATCGGCAACGGCTCTACGGCCGTCAGCCCTTTCCGCTCACCGAGCTCGGCTACGGCGTGCAGAGAATCGAAGCCACCCTCAGCCGTGGCGGCGACATGGAGAAGGTGCGCGACCACACCTTCACCCAGCTCACGGCCATGGTGGCCGACGTGCGCGGCAGCATGATGCTGCCGGTGTGCGGCAGACCCACCCGCAACTTTCAGGCCGGCCAGATTCTGGCGGAGGGCATGCGACGGCTGGGCCGCTGCCCCAATGACGTGGATGAGTTCGAGCAGTGGTGCGAGCAGGCCGGCGTGAAGAAGGGGGGCCTCGAAGGCCTCAAGGCCCTGCGCTACTGGCCCCAGATCCTGCTCAACTACGGCATCCAGGTGCACGATGCCTCGATGGTGAACCTGCTCTACATGGCGATCTTCGGCAAGGCTGACACCAAAGCGATCGCTTACCGGGTGATGACCGAGAGCCGGGAACTCTCGAACTACTGCCAGGAATCGGTGCGGCCCTCCCACAGCCGCCGCTACTCCGAGGCGCTGCAGAGTCTGGAGCGGCCGGAGTCGCTCACATTGCTCGCCAACGCGGTGATTGCGGACAACGCAAGACGCGCCATCCCCGATGACAGTAATCCTGACGAGCCCGGAGCAAGCGAGGAAACTCCAGCATACCTCAAGGCCATGAATGTGATCGAGAATGTATGGTAATTCAAGGCGATAATATCTCCGATTCTCCAGAACTTCACAATCTCCTGATCACCTCAATCTGCTGATACCAAGCAACCCCCTCAACCGATCAAGGAGCATCAGTGAGTCTTGAAGCATTGCCTTCAATGAAACCACGGCAGCCCGATTCCATGACAACTTGGCCTGGAGACCCCTGATTCGCTCCCTGCGGTTTTCCGATCGGGTTTTCACCTGGCTGAGCGATGCCATGAGTCTCTGATTGACATCACGGACTTGCAGCAGACTGCTCTCGAGATCAACAACTCGATCTTGAAGTGACGCAGACCGTTCGCCAAGTTCTTCAATCTTGTGACCGAGATTGTCACAATGTCGAGACTTTTCTGCAAGGGTGCGCTTCATCTCGTGCAGTTCGACGTGACGCTGCCTGGCAAGGTCAACCGGGGATACCCAACCACGGATCTGCTGCGGTTGTGCCAACACAGTCATGAGCAGCGGCGCCAAGGCCTCTCGCGCAGTCAGAGGAGAGAGTTGATCGAGCCACATCAGCTCCTTGAGGCGTTTCCATGCTGTTTCGGCAGACTGAATCACCACGGAAGGACAGACACCAGCACCGAGATCAGCCATGGTGTTCAAGCGTTGCCGGTTGAGGGAGCCATGAAAGGCCTCAGTCACAACCTCGCCCAGCAGCTCAGAGGTGATGAGCGAATCAGCATGATCCATCCATGGACCCCAGAGACTCTGAAGCACATGACAAAGGCGCTGCAATGGCCAAGTATCAGGGGAGTCAAAATCGGCATAGTCAAAACAATGCTTGGGTACCGAACTGTCCTTGCAAAGCAACTCGAAGTTATAAAGCGCCCACAATGCAATGCCACGCTCGACAGGAAAGCCATCCCTGCAATGCAATGACCCGGCAACCTCAAGAGGGTTTCGAAGAATCGCGACAACGGGTATCTCCCGCGAAAGAATATGTCTAAACGCCTCACGTGTTAAACAGAGCCTGGGATCCTTATCGATCCAAAAGTCGCCCGCCGCATGGGCGGAGAGAGCAGGGCGAAGCCCCACGAGAAACCTACGAACCGGATCAGCAGTGAAGTCCGGAGCCTGCAACCATGGCGCATCCCAGCGGCAACAGAAAAGATCTAGAATCTTATCATTGGCAGCCATCAGACTGCGGGATTCAAAGTAGCCTATTTGATTGTCGAAAGTCGGCGGCAACAACAGCGATTCGGAGTCAAGAGCATTGCCTAGGCCGATCCTGTCTGCCACAGACCTCAACAGATGGGCAATAAACGAAGTTCCCGACCGATGACAACCTGTGACAAATAGCATCCGCCTAGATCACCTCGGCAGAGATGGAGTCAAGGAAATAGAATACAGAGGTGACCAGTGCATTCCATCGCCAGGACTCAGAAGATTTCAGCATTGGTCTGCCTCCAGTTCTCAAGCCGCAACAGCTTGGTGGCGCCGCCGCAACTGCCCACACGCCGCATCCGCATCCAGCCCCCGACTGGCCCGCACACTCACGGCAACCCGCCGTTCCTGCAGGGCCCACCGGAAGGCTTCAACCGCCGCCGGGCTGGGCCGCTGAAACTCCTCCTCTTCGATCGGGTTGTAGGGAATCAGATTCACGTGGCTCTGGAAGCCCCGGATCAACCGGGCCAGGGCCTCGGCGTGGTGGGGCTGGTCGTTCAGTCCCCCCAGCAGGATGTACTCGAAACTCACCCGCCGCCCGGTGATCGCCACATAGCGACGGCAGTCGTCCAGCAAGGCCTCGATCGGGTAGGCGTGGGCCGTAGGGATGAGTTCCTCACGCAGCCGCTGATCCGGCGCATGGAGGCTCACGGCCAGGGTGAACTGGGCCCGGCCCAGGCGCTCCAGGGCCCGCTCCGCCAGAGTGGGCAGGGTACGGGGCACACCCACCGTGCTCACCGTGATCTGGCGCTGGGCCATGCCCAGATCCGTGCAGAGGCAGTCGATCGCCGCCAGCACCGCCTCGATGTTCAGCAGCGGCTCGCCCATGCCCATGAACACCACGTGGCTGGGACGTTCGCCCATCACCTCCCGCACGCTGAGCACCTGATCCACAATCTCGTGCACCGCCAGGGAGCGCTGCAGGCCGCCCTTGCCCGTGGCACAGAAGCGGCAGGCCATCGGGCATCCCACCTGGCTGCTCACGCACACCGTGAGCCGCCCTGGAGCGGGAATGCCCACGGTCTCGATGCTGAGGCCATCGGCCGTGGCCAGCAGCAGCTTGGTGGTGCCGTCGCGAGCCACGCTGCGGTGGAGCTCGCGTGAGCGACCGATCCAATCGGTGGCGCCAGGCGGCGGCTCGGCCAGCAGCTGCTCGCGCCAGGCCTTGGGAAGCACGCTCACCGCATCGAGGCTGCGCGCTCCCTTGGCGTACAGCCAGTCATGCAGTTGACGGCCCCGGAAAGCCGGTTGGCCCTGGTCCTGAGCCCAGCGCTCGAGATCCGCAAGGCCCATCCCCAGCAGGGGCTGACTCACGACCAGATCAACAGCCCATGACCGAGCCACCACTCCACGGCCACCAGCGCCACGAACCCCAGCATCGCCAGGCGGCCATTCAGCCGCTCGGTGTGGGTGTGAAAGCCAAAGCGGGGCAGCCGTCGCTGGGGGATGGGAGTCCCCAGGGCGGTCAGGGGGCGCTGCGTGGTGGAGGGTGCGGGCATGAAACCATCATGGCGATCGTTGGGGAGTGGAGAGGGGCTCACTCCTCGCTGAGCAGCCCCTCCTCCTGCAGGCCTTCGAGGGCGGCGGGGTCCGCCACCAGCTCCTCCTCCAGCCCATCCTCAAGCGTGGGGCGGGTGAAGGCGGCCGTGGTGCTGGCGCTGGCCTCGATGCCGTGGCGGCTGCGGGTGGCCTCGAGATCCTCCTCGGAGGGATCATCCAGCACCGCAGTCTGGGCGGCGGGGGCCGGGGTCTCCACCGTGTAGTCGGGCCTGAGGTTCTGCATGCGGCGGTAGCCCATGCCATCCTCCTCGAGGATGTCGGGGTGGGGACCGGCCTCGGCCCGCAGCTCCTCCTCGAAGCCGCTGAAGCCCGTGCCGGCCGGGATCAGGCGGCCGATGATCACGTTCTCCTTCAGGCCCCGCAGCCAGTCGCTCTTGCCCTCGATGGCCGCTTCGGTGAGCACGCGGGTGGTCTCCTGGAACGACGCGGCGGAGATGAAGCTGTCGGTGTTGAGCGAGGCCTTGGTGATGCCGAGCAGCACCGGGGTGAATTCGGCCGGTGCCCCGCCCGTGATCGCCATGGCGCCGTTCACCTGCTCCACCTGGCGCAGCTCGATCAGCTCGCCGGGCAGCAGGGTGGTGTCGCCCGCATCCTCGATCCGCACCTTGCTGGTCATCTGGCGGACGATCACCTCGATGTGCTTGTCATCGATGGAAACCCCCTGGCTCTTGTACACGTTCTGCACCTCCTGCACCATCCGGAACTGCAGCTTGGAGATCGACTCCTGTGCCGCTTCCAGGGTGGGCTTGCGGTTGCGCAGATCCTCGAAATAGCACTCCAGGAGCTCGTGGGGATTGATCGGTCCGTCGGTGAGCGACTCGCCGGCACGCACCTGCTGGCCATCGCTCACCATCACGGTGCGTCCCAGCAGGATGGGGTAGTCGGTGATGACGTCATCGGTTTCGATCACGCTCACCGTGATGGCGTCGTCGTCCTCGCCCTGCTTGATCTCCACGGTGCCTGCCTTGCGGCACAGGACGGCTGAATCCCGCGGACGCCGCGCCTCCAGCAGCTCCTCGATCCGCGGCAGACCTTGAACGATGTCCCCGGTCTTCTGGCGCTCGAACACCAGCAGCGCCAGGCCATCGCCCCGTTGCACCAGTTCCCCGTCCCGCACGTGGAGGACGGAATCCGGCGACACCATATAGGGACGGCCGAGGCGGACGATCACCGTGGAGCCCTCGATCGCCTCCACCTGGCCGCAGCAGGGGGAGGGCAGGCCGTCAGCCAGGAGATCGCCATCCACCAGGCGCTGATCGACGCTGACCAGCGGGGTGGCTCCACCCAGATCGATGTGGCGCGTGTCGACATCGCGCTCCACGATCAGGCGGCGGATCGGCTCGCCATCGGTGGGGTCGGGCAGCTGCACCACGCCGTCCTCCTTGCAGAGGATCTGGGTGGTCGCTACCACATCGCCCTTCTTCACCGAGTCCCCGTCCTGCACCTGGAGATCGGTGTGGGTGGAACCGTGGCTGGCATCGGAGAGGGTGTCCCGACGCACCAGCAGGGTTTCCAGGATCGTGAGCTGCAGGCGCTCGATCGTCTTGGCCCGCTTGTCCGGGACAGCCTCCACATCCACCGTCATCTGGGGGGTGGTGTCGAAGGTTTCCAGGATCAGCTGGGTGCGCAGCAGCTCGACACCCTCAACGCTCTTGATCAGTTCGCCATCCTTGAAGGCCAGGCGCTGGGTGGCCTTCAGCCCCATGGAAGGGCCGCCGGACTGCTTCACGGTGGAGAGCTCGGGCAGGTGGGCCGCATCGGGAATGGCGTATTCCTCGACCGGCCGCAGCAGCAGGGCGCCACCCTCGGGGGTTTCGACAGCCTCCACAAACGTCATCGCCTCGGCCTTGAGCCCCTTGGCGATGTCCTCACCGGGCATCACCATCCGACCCTCGGAAAACTTGCCGAGGGTCTTGCTGTCGGAGACCAGGTGGAGAACACCCGAGCGAACGATGATTTCACGCAGGATGTCGTTCTTCTGGGTCACCGTCACGATGCCGGCGGTCTGGCTGAAGATGTCCTTGACAACCTCGGTGCCGGCTTCGATCCATTGGCCGTCGTTGATCATCAACAGGGAGATGTCCTTGTTGATCTCGTGGGTTTCCTGGGGAATCCACAGCAGCGTGCCACCCTTGCTCACCTCGTAGCCGTTCTTGGCGCTGCGGGCCTTCTTGATCGCCAGGCCGGGGGCGAACTTCACCAGACCACCCGTCTGGGTGCGGAAGCGGTCGTCGGCCAGTTCGGCGATCACCTCACCGCTGCCGATCTTGCTGCCGGGTGCGGTGTTCAGGCGGTAACGGATGCCTTCCTTGCCCTCCAGGTGCCAGATCTCACCCGAGTGGGTGGATTCGCCCACCAGCTTGCAGTCCTTCAGGGTGAGGCTGGTGGTGACGATCTGCACTTCGCGGGAATCGCCGGCGCTTTCCCGCAGGCGCACGGCGCCGCCGTACTCGGAAACCAGCCGGCTCTCCGCCAGCACATCGCCCGTGGTCACGGGCGTGTTGCCCTTCACCACCGGCAGAGCGTTGGGCGGCAGGTTGTAGACATCGCCGGCGAACACCCACATCCGTCCAAGCCGGGTGGCCTTGTGGGTGATGTTGCCCTGGCGGTCGGTGACCTCCTTGGGCTGAATGCCGTCCTCGTAGCGCACCTGGCCGGCCAGGTCGCAGATCACATCCTTGGTGGCCTTCTCCACGCTCTTCTTCACCTCGGCTCCCGCCGAGATCTGCGCGAGGATCGTATCGGTGGGCACGGTGTCGCCGTCGGCGACGAAGAGGATGGAGCCCTTGGTGATCGTGAGCTTCTGGGTCTTGCCGCTGCCGGTGGGCTTGAGGTGGAGCTGGAAGTCGGTCTCGGCGATCTGGGCGTTCACGCCGTGGGAGGTGCGGAACGCCCGCACCCGGGATTTGGGCCCGAATTCCACCATCCCATCGATGAGCGAGCGCACCACCCCGGTTTCCGCCGTGGACACACCACCGGTGTGGAAGGTGCGCATCGTGAGCTGGGTGCCGGGTTCGCCGATCGACTGGGCCGCCACGATCCCGACCGCCTCGCCCAGATCCACCAGCTCGTTGTGGGCCAGGGCCCAGCCGTAGCACTTGCGGCAGACGGAGCGGGAGGCTTCGCAGGTGAGGGGCGAACGCACGTGAACGGTGGTCACGCCGCTCGCCTCGATGCTGCGGGAGAGGGGCAGGTCGATCTCGGCGTTGCGGTCCGCCAGCACCGCGCCTTCAGCGTCGAGCACGGGCTCGGCGGCCAGACGGCCCACCAGCTTCTTGCCGAAGCGGCCTCGCTCATCGGCATCGATCGGAATGGAGCGGGTGGTGCCGCAGTCGTCCTCGCGGACGATCACGTCCTGGGCCACGTCCACCAGACGGCGGGTGAGATAGCCCGAGTCGGCGGTGCGCAGGGCCGTGTCCACCAGCCCCTTGCGCGCGCCGTAGGAGGAGATCACATACTCGGTGACCGTGAGACCCTCACGGAAGTTGGTGCGGATCGGCAGGTCGATGATCTCGCCCTGGGGGTTGGCCATCAGGCCGCGCATGCCCACCAGCTGGCGCACCTGGGACATGTTGCCCCGGGCCCCCGAGTTGGCCATCATCCACACGGAATTGAGTGGATCGTTCTCGTTGAAGTTGCGGCGCACGGCCGCCACGAGCCGCTCGTTGGTTTCGGTCCAGGTGTCGATCACCTTGGTGTGCCGCTCCACCTCGGTGATCTCACCCAGCCGGTAGCGCTCCTCGGTTTGGGTGATCTGCTCCTCGGCCTCGGCCAGCAGCGAGGCCTTGTCGCCGGGGATGCGCAGGTCGTCGACGGAAATGGAAACCGCCGCCTGGGTGGCGTAGTGGAAGCCGAGATCCTTCAGCTCATCGGCCATCGAGGCCGTGGCCGCCGTGCCGTGGTGCTTGTAGGCCCAGGCCACCAGATTGCGCAGGGCCTTCTTGTCGATCACCCGGTTGCGGAAGGGGGGCGCTTCGCGGGTGAGCGGGGGGGTCACGGGAGCCGTCGTGTCCAGGCTCGCTTCAGCGGCTTTCTTGGACGACTTGCTCTTCTTGGCGGGGGTGGCGGTCATGGCGGCGCGCTGGTGAAGGAACGAAACGGGAACGAAGCTGGGGGGACGGAATCAGGCAGCAGCCACGGCGTCGATGATGGTGTGGTTGATCACCACGCGGCCGACGGTGGTGAGCAGGTAGCGGCTGATCAGGGCGCCGTCCTCGTCGAGGCGGTCGCGGCGGTATTTCCACTGCTCCACACGGGTGCCGTCGCCGAGGGTGTCCACCTTCAGGGGCTCGCTGTCCTCGTCCTCACAGTCCACCTCGCCGCTGAAGCGCACCCACACCCAATCGTGCAGGTCGATGTGCTTCTCCTCGAAGGAGGCGATCACATCCTCGAGACCGGCGAAGGTGCGGGCGCGGTCGCCGAAGGCGGGCTTGGCGGCACCGGGCTGCTCGGCGGTGAGGTAATAGGCCCCGAGCACCATGTCCTGGGACGGCGTGATGATCGGCTCGCCGGTGGCCGGCGAGAGGATGTTGTTGCTGGCCAGCATCAGCATCCGGGCCTCCGTCTGGGCCTCGATCGCCAGCGGCACGTGCACGGCCATCTGGTCGCCGTCGAAGTCGGCGTTGAAGGCCGGGCACACCAGGGGGTGCAACTGAATCGCACGGCCGTCCACCAGCTTCGGCTCGAACGCCTGGATGCCGAGGCGGTGCAGCGTGGGGGCCCGGTTGAGCAGGATCGGGTGACCTTCGATCACCTCCTGCAGCACCTGCATCACCTCATCGTCGGCGCGCTGGATCAGCTTCTTGGCGGCCTTGATGTTGTTGACGATGTTCTGGCGGATGAGGCGATGGATCACGAACGGCTGGAACAGCTCGATCGCCATCTCCTTGGGCAGGCCGCACTGGTGCATCTTCAGCTTCGGACCCACCACGATCACGGAACGACCGGAGTAGTCGACCCGCTTGCCGAGCAGGTTCTGGCGGAAGCGCCCCTGCTTGCCCTCGATGATGTCGCTCAGCGACTTGAGGGCCCGGTTGTTGGCGCCCACGACGGTGCGGCCGCGGCGGCCGTTGTCGATCAGGGCATCGACGGCCTCCTGCAGCATCCGCTTCTCGTTGCGGACGATGATCTCGGGCGCCAGGATCTCCTGCAGCCGCGCCAGGCGGTTGTTGCGGTTGATCACGCGGCGGTAGAGGTCGTTGAGGTCGCTGGTGGCGAAACGGCCGCCATCCAGCTGCACCATCGGGCGCAGGTCGGGGGGGATCACGGGGATCACGTCCAGCACCATCCAGTCCGGCTTGGCGTTGGTGGCGATGAAGTTGTCGATCACGCGCAGGCGCTTGATCAGCTTGGCGCGCTTCTGACCCTTGCTGGCGGCGATGTCCTCCCGCAGCTGCTCAGCCGTCTCGGAGAGGTCGATGTCCTCGAGCAGCTGCTTCAGCGCCTCGGCGCCGATGCCCACGACGGGCTCGTTCTCGATGTCGGAGTCCTCGGCGTAGATCTCGTCCTCGATCTCCAGCCACTCGTCCTCGGTGAGGAGCTGCTTGTAGGTGAGGTTCTTGTGATCGCCCGGATCGAGCACCACGTAGCAGTTGAAGTAGACGATCTGCTCCACATCCCGCAGGGGCATGTCGAGAAGAATGGCCACGTAGCTGGGAATGCCCTTCAGATACCACACATGGCTGACAGGAGCGGCCAGCTTGATGAAGCCCATGCGGTGGCGCCGCACACGGCTCTCGGTGACCTCCACCCCACAGCGCTCGCAGACGATGCCGCGGTGCCGCACCCGCTTGTATTTACCGCAGTGGCATTCCCAGTCCTTGGAGGGCCCGAAGATCTTCTCGCAGAACAGGCCGTCCATCTCCGGCTTGAGCGTGCGGTAGTTGATGGTCTCGGGCTTGGTGACCTCACCCACCACCTGACCGTTGGGCAGCGTGCGCTGCCCCCACTGCATGATCCGTTCCGGCGACGCCAGGGTGATCTTGACGTAGTCGAAGTGGTTTTCGGTGCGGAGGTTGCTGTTGGACATGGAGGGCTAGCGCGCGGAGATCGAGGGGGTGTGCGTCAACACGGAAGGCGTTGCTGAGATGGCCGTGGCCGGATGGCCGTCAGGCGATCCGAATCGATCAGCGATCAGTCGTCGTCGTAATCCGCGACGCCGAGGGACTCGTAGGTGGGCCGGCTGGGGGTGCTGCGGCGGGGATTCACGTCCTGCATCAGGTCCACTTCCTCGCCGGCGTCGGTGTAGACGGCGATGTCGAGACCGAGGGACTGGAGCTCGCGCATCAGCACCTTGAACGACTCCGGCGTACCGGGGCGGGGAATCGGCTTGCCCTTGACGATGGCGTTGAGCGCCTCGTTGCGGCCCTGCATGTCGTCGGACTTGACGGTGAGCAGCTCCTGCAGGGTGTAGGCGGCGCCGTAGGCCTCGAGGGCCCACACTTCCATCTCCCCGAGCCGCTGACCGCCCTGCTGGGCCTTGCCGCCCAGGGGCTGCTGGGTGACGAGGGAGTAGGGGCCGGTGGAGCGGGCGTGGATCTTGTCGTCCACCAGGTGCACCAGCTTGAGGATGTGGGCGAAGCCCACGGTGACCGGCTGGTCGAACGGTTCGCCGGTGCGGCCGTCGATCAGCTGGATCTTGCCGGGATTCTCCGGGTCGTAGACCCAGTCCTTGCCAGGCAGGCTGGCGGCTTCCTCGAGGAAGGCCTGCACCGTCTGCTTCGACTTCTCGGCGCCGTGCATCTCATCGAAGGGCACCACCTTGACGCGGCAGCCCAGATGGGAGGACGCCCAGCCCATCAGGCACTCGAACACCTGGCCCACGTTCATGCGGCTGGGCACGCCGAGGGGGTTGAGCACGATGTCGATGGGGGTGCCATCGGGCAGGTAGGGCATGTCCTCGCGGGGGAGGATGCGGCTGATGATGCCCTTGTTGCCGTGGCGGCCGGCCATCTTGTCGCCCACCTGGATCTTGAGGCGCTTGGCCACATAGACCCGCACCACCATGTTGGCGCCGGGCGGCAGCTCATCACCCTGCTCGCGGGTGTAGATGCGCACGTCCACCACGCGGCCACGCTCGGTGCTGGGCACCCGCAGGGAGTTGTCGCGCACATCGCGGGCCTTCTCGCCGAAGATGGCACGGAGCAGTTTCTCCTCGGGCGGCTGGTCGGATTCACCCTTGGGGGTCACCTTGCCGACGAGGATGTCGCCGCTCTCGACGAAGGCACCCACGCGGATGATGCCCATCTCGTCGAGGTTGCCGAGGCTCTCCTCGGCGACGTTGGGGATCTCCCGGGTGATCTCCTCGGGGCCGAGCTTGGTCTGGCGGGCTTCGATCTCGTACTTCTCGATGTGCACCGAGGTGTAGAGATCATCGGTGACGAGCCGCTCGCTCACGAGGATGGCATCCTCGTAGTTGTAGCCCTCCCAGGGCATGTAGGCGATCAGCACGTTCTGACCCAGGGCGATCTCGCCGCCCTCGCAGGCGGAGCCGTTGGCCAGCACCTGGCCGGCGATCACCTGATCACCCTGCTGCACGATCGGGCGCTGATTCAGGCAGGTGTCCTGGTTGGAGCGCTGGTACTTCTGCAGGTAGTGGGTGTGATCCACCCCGTCTTCGTCGCGGATGACGATGGCGGTGGCATCCACATAGGTGACGGTGCCGTTGACCCGGGTGATCGGCACCATGCCAGAGTCGCGGGCCACCTGGGTTTCCAGGCCCGTGCCCACCAGCGGGCGCTCCGGACGCAGCAAGGGCACGGCCTGACGCTGCATGTTGGAGCCCATCAGGGCGCGGTTGGCGTCGTCGTGCTCGAGGAAGGGAATCAGCGAGGTGGCCACGGAGATCACCTGCACCGGTGAGAGCTGCACGAAATCCACCTGCTCGGGCGGCACCTTTTCGAAATCCTGGCGGTAGCGCACGGGCACGAGGTCGGCCGTGATGCGCCCGTCGGCGTCGGTCGGCACGTCGCCTGGCGCCACGCGGCACTCGTCCTCCAGGTCGGCGGAGAGATAGATGGGATCGCCCTGCTTGAGCACGATGCCCTCCTCCACCTTCCAGAACGGGGTTTCGATGAAGCCGTACTCATTCACCCGGGCATGGGTGGCGAGCGAGCCGATCAGGCCGGCATTCGGACCCTCAGGCGTTTCGATCGGGCAGATGCGGCCGTAGTGGGAGGGGTGGATGTCGCGCACGGCGAAGCCGGCCCGCTCACGGGTGAGGCCCCCGGGGCCGAGGGCGCTGATGCGGCGCTTGTGGGTGAGTTCCGCCAGCGGATTGGTCTGATCCATGAACTGGCTGAGCTGGCTGGAGCCGAAGAACTCCTTGATCGCCGCCACCAGCGGCTTGGGGTTCACCAGCTGGGCCGGGGTCAGGGATTCGGTCTCGCCGACGGTCATCCGCTCCTTGATGATCCGCTCCAATCGGTTCAGACCCACCCGCACCTGGTTCTGGAGCAGCTCGCCCACCGAGCGCACCCGGCGGTTGCCGAGGTGGTCGATGTCGTCGAGGCTGGCGCCACCCACATCGAGCTCAAGGTTGATGAGGTAGTCGATGGTGCTGAGCACATCCTCGGGCGTGAGGGTGCGCACGGCGTCGGGGATGGTGAGACGCAGCTTCTTGTTGATCTTGTAGCGGCCCACCCGGCCAAGGTCGTAGCGCTTGGGATCGAAGAAGCGGCTGTGCAGCAGGCTCTGGCCACCGCTCACCGAGGGCGGCTCACCGGGGCGCAGCTTCTTGTAGAGCTCCAGCAGGGCCTGGTCTTCCGATGAGATGCCCTCGTCGTTGGCCGACTCGATCGACTTCTGGTAGTACTCCGGGTGACGGAGCTTGTCGAGAACATCGTTGTCGGTGAGACCGATGGCCCGCATCAACACGTGGGCGTTGATCTTGCGGGTTTTGTCGACGCGTACGTGGAGAAGATCGTTCTTGTCGGTTTCGAACTTCAGCCAGGCGCCCCTGTTGGGGATCAGGCTGGCATTGAAGGTCTTGCGGCCGTTCTTGTCCTGCTCATCCTTGAAGTAAACGCCAGGAGAACGCACGATCTGATTCACGATCACGCGCTCAGCGCCGTTGATGATGAACGTGCCGCGCTCGGTCATCAGCGGGAGTTCGCCGATGAACACCTCCTGCTCCTTGATCTCGCCGGTTTCCTTGTTGACCAGCCGGCAGGTGACATACATCTGGGACGCGAAGGTGGCGTCACGCCGCTTGGCTTCCTCCACGTCATGGCGGGGCCGCTTCAGGCGGTACTCACTGCCGATGAAGTGCAGCTCCAGCTTGCCGGTGTAGTCGGTGATGGGCGAGAAGCTCTCCAGCTCTTCGATCAGCCCCTTCTCCAGGAACCATTTGAAGCTCGCACGCTGTACCTCCACCAGATCGGGCAGGTAAGTGGCGGTCTTGGCGACCTGGATCGCGCTGCTCATGCGGTGAACCTGCAGGAACGGATGTGGAGGGGGTGGCCGGTCGGCTCTGTCAGCTGGTGGAATCCACGGCAAACCACGCGAACAGCCGCTCCCCAGGGGGGAACGGCTGCCCGGCGGGCGCACTTAGCGGGATCGGGTCAAGACTGCAGGCGTTGACAACAAGGAGCGCTTTCGCTTCCAGGCCAATGAAGCATCATACATTGTCACCTGCCTGGGGCAAGGCGAACAGCCGCCTGGCGTTGGCCGTGCTGGTGCGGGCCACGGTGGCGAGGGACTCCCCACGCAGTTCGGCCACCCGGGCAGCCACGGCCGCCACGTAGGCCGGCTCGTTGCGCTTGCCCCGCCGCGGCACCGGCGCCAGGAAGGGACAGTCGGTCTCGACCAGGTAGCGGTCGGCCGGCACCCGGCGGGCGCAGGTGTGGGTGTCCTCGGCTTTCGGGAAGGTGACGACCCCACTAAAACTGATGTAGAGGCCGAGCTCCAGAAAGGCCTCCATCTCCATGGGCGTGCCGCCCCAGCAGTGCATCACCCCCCGGGGGCAGCGTCCCTGAGCGGCCCGCACCCGCAGCTCCTCCAGCATCGGGGCCGCCGCGTCGCGGCAGTGCACGATCACGGGCAGATCCAGCTCGCAGGCCAGATCGAGCTGGGGACGGAGCACGGCCAGCTGCTCCTCGAGGTTCTTGTCACGGAACAGATCGAGGCCCAGCTCGCCGATGGCCACAACGCGGCGGTCGCTCAGGGCCGCCTGCCGCAGCACCTGGGCGGTTTCCGCTTGCCAGTGCTCGGTATCGAGCGGATGGACGCCCACGGAATAGCGCATCTCGGGGAAGCGGTCGGCGAGGGCCCGGATGGCGGGGATCTCGGCGGGCTCGACGCAGGCATGGACCAGACCCACCACACCCGCCTCGCGCCAGCGCTGCACCACGGCGTCCAGGTCGTCCTCGAAGTTGCGGAAGACGATGTGGCAGTGGGAATCGATCAGCTGGGCTGGCGGCTGGGACGGCAGCTCTTCCGAGAGCTCTGCCGAGGGCTGGACCGTTGCAGCGTTGGCTTGGGGGGTCATGGGGTGGGGGACACGAGCAGGGGGTGGATCACCAAGGCCGATCAGCCCGCCCGGTGCACCCTTCAGACGCTGGTGGAGGCGGGCTCGATGGCCTGCTTCACGGCGGCGCTGAGCCTGGACTTCTGGTGGGCCCCGGTGTTGCGGTGCAGCGCGCCCACCTTGACTGCCTTGTCGATCTTGCTGAACGCGGCGCTCATGCTCTGCTGCACGGCCTCCTTGTCGCCCTCCGCGGGGGCCTGGACATAGGCGCTGCAGGCCGTGAAACAGCGCTTCATCAGGGTGCGCAGCGCAGACCTGTAGCTGCGGTTGCGCAGTCGGTTGCGCTCGGCGATCTCGATGCGCTTCTTCGAAGACTTGTTATTGGCCACAGGCGGACGGACGCTGATTCGGCAATCGCCGATCGTACCTTCCGGCCTTCCATCGCGGGGGATCTGCCGCGGCCGACTACGAGCCGACCACGTGCCGACCACTAGTTTGAAGGTTCCCTCACGAGCCTCCTGTGGCCGCCGCACCCACCGCCATCGCCCTCACCTGCCTGCGGGACCCGGCAGCGGCCGCCGAACGGTTGGAGGCCATCGCCGCCCGGACCGGATCGGCCCAGAGCCAGGACGCGGCCCGGCGGGTGGACGCCATCCTCGATCGGGTACGGCGGGAGGGGGATGAGGCGCTGCTCAGCCTCACGGAGCAGTTCGACGGCGTGCGCCCGGATCCCCTGCGCATCCCCCGCGACCAGCTGGCCGCGGCATGGGAACAGTGTCCGGCTCCGCTCCAGAAGGCCCTGACCCTGGCCCACGAGCGGATTCTCGATTTCCATCAGCGGCAGCTGCCGCAGGACCTGGCGGTGAACGGTCCCTACGGGGAGAAGCTCGGACGCCGCTGGCGGCCCGTGGAGCGGGCCGGGCTGTACGTGCCGGGCGGCCGTGCCTCCTACCCCAGCACGGTGCTGATGAACGCCGTGCCCGCGGCCGTGGCGGGCGTTCAGCGGCTGGTGATGGTCACCCCACCAGGGCCGGGTGGCCTGCCGAATTCCACGGTGCTGGCGGCGGCCCACCTGGCCGGCATCGAGGAGATCTACCGGGTGGGCGGGGCTCAGGCGATCGGGGCCCTGGCCTACGGCACGGCCTCCATCCCCCGCGTGGACGTGATCAGCGGCCCCGGCAATCTCTACGTGACCCTGGCCAAGAAGGCGGTGTTCGGCCAGGTGGCGATCGACTCCCTGGCGGGCCCCAGTGAGGTGCTGGTGATCGCCGACCACACGGCCGGCGCCGATCAGGTGGCGGCGGACCTGCTGGCCCAGGCGGAGCACGATCCGCTGGCGGCGGCCATCCTGCTCACCACCAGCGAGACCCTGGCGGCCGCCGTGCCGGTGGCGATCGAGGCCCAGTTGTGCGGCCATCCCCGCGAGGCGATCACCCGCCGCGCCATCGAGGACTGGGGCCTGATCGTGGTCTGCGCGGATCTGGATGCGGCAGCCACCCTCAGCGATCGTTTCGCCCCCGAGCACCTCGAACTGCTGGTGGAGGACCCGGAGGGCCTGGCGGATCGGATCCAGCATGCCGGCGCCATCTTCATGGGGCCCCACACCCCGGAGGCCGTGGGGGACTACCTCGCCGGTCCCAACCACACCCTGCCCACCTCTGGAACCGCCCGCTTCGCCGGTGCCCTGAGTGTGGAGACCTTCCTGAGGCACACCTCCCTGATCCGCTTCAACCGAGAAGCCCTGGAGGCCACCGCCGAAGCCGTGGTCACCCTGGCCGAGAGCGAAGGGCTGCACAGCCATGCCGCTTCGGTGCGCCTGCGGCTCAGCGCACCAGCCCGCTGAATCCTGGCGACTCAACGACGGGCGAGATCCCGCACCCGGGGCTGATCAGCCTCGATCTCCCCCACCAGCACCTGGTCAGTGAGGTTGACGAAGAGCCCGTTCTCCAGCACCCCCGGCAGGTTGTTGATCTGCTGCTCCAAGGCCACGGGATCGGTGATGCCTCCGGCAAAGCGCGCATCCAGCACCAGATTGCCCTGATCCGTCACCACAGGGCCGGCCTTGCGGACCGCCATCCGCAGCTGGGCCTCGCCGCCGAGGGCCTCCAAATCGGCCTGCACCTGGCGCCAGGCCCCCGGGAGCACCTCCACCGGCAGCAGGAAGCCCAGGTTGAGCGTGTCCACCAGCTTGGTGGCATCCACCACCACCACGAACCGGTCGGCCCGGCGGGCCACCAGCTTCTCCTGCACGTGGCAGGCCCCACCCCCCTTGATCAGCTGGAAGGAGGGATCCACCTCATCGGCACCGTCGATGGCCAGGTCGATGCGGGAGATGGCATTGAGGCTCTTGAGCGGAATGCCCAGCTCCGCGGCGAGCACCTCCCCCTGGAACGACGTGGTGACGCCGGTGATGTCGGTGAGCGCGCCGCTGCGCAGCCGGGCGCCGAGGGCCTGGATCATCAGGGCCGCGGTGGAGCCCGAACCCAGCCCCACCACCATGCCGCTCTGGATCTGCTCGGTGGCCGCCAGGGCAACGGCCTGCTTCATCCGGTCCTGCAGATCTGACATCACGGCGCGGCAAACGGGCCGCGACCGTAGCAGTGGCCCCTGCGGCCCTGAAATCAGCCGGCCCGGGGCAGGGCGGCGGGGCGGATGGAGAGGCTCAGCTCGCGCCGACCCCGCACCACGGTGAGGGCCAGGGGCTGCCCCACCTCCGAACGCTCCACCTGCTGCAGCAGGGCCGCCGGGTCGCGAACGGGTTCGTCCGCCACCGCCACCACCAGATCACCCCGCCGCAGTCCGGCGGTCTCGGCCGGACTGGCCGGCAGCACCCGCTGCACCAGGGCGCCATCGCGCTCGGGCAGCTGCAGCAGCGCGTCAGGGTCGCGGTTGTTGTCCCGGGCCCGGCGGGCGGTGAGCGGCACCAGCTGGAGGCCCAGATAGGGATGCACCACCTCACCACCGGCCGCCAGCTGATCGGCGACCCGTTTGGCCAGGTTGATCGGGATGGCGAAACCGAGGCCGGCGCCAGGCCCTGAACGCACCAGGGTGTTGATGCCGATCACCTCGCCGGCGGCGTTGATCAGGGGCCCGCCCGAGTTGCCGGGGTTGATGGCCGCGTCGGTCTGGATCAGATCGAGCCGCTTGTCGGCGAAGCCGAGGCTGTTGATGTCGCGGTGCAGGCTGCTCACGATGCCGAGGGTCACCGTGCGCTGCAGGCCGTAGGGACTGCCGAGGGCGATGGCCCAGTCGCCCACCTCCAGGGCTTCGGAATCGCCAAGCGGGGCGGCGCTCAGGTCGTCGGCGCCGCGGATCCGCACCAGGGCCAGATCGGTGACGGGATCGCTTCCGACCACCTCCGCGTCCCGCTGACGGCCGTCGGCGAGGGTCACCTCGACCCGGTCCACCTGGTCGACCACATGGGCATTGGTGAGCACCAGCCCGCGGCCGGCGTCCACCACCACCCCGGATCCCTGGCCCCGCTCCCGCATGCTGCCGGACGGGTCACCGAACAGATCACGCAGCAGGGGATCCAGGAGCGCAGGATCGAAGGGCTGGCGGGCCACGTCGCGCTCGATGTCGATCCTCACCACCGCCGGGGCCACCGCCCGGGCGGCCTCGGCCACGAAGCTGTGGCCGGCCCCGGGGGGCATCGCCGCCCAGGCCGCAGGCGCGTCCAGCAGCTGGACCACCAGCGCCAGGGCCAGTGCCAGGGCCGCAACCGGGCCAGGCCACCGAACCGGTGCCGGCGGCTGACCAGGGAGCTGGCTGGAGGACTGGCCGCTGGACTGGGCAGAGCCGATGGCAGCAACTCGCACGACCTGGCGCCGACAACTGATCCCTGAGGCTAGGGAGGGAGCCAGCGCAGCAGTGTCTGCTGGAAACCGCCCTGGGCCGCGCCCGGGAACCCGCCGGCCTCAAGCAGGCGGCCGCCGGGATCGTCGGGGCGGCCGAGGGGACAGGGCTGCACGGGGCCGAAGCTGCAGAGGGTGGAGGGGCAGCCCAGCAGGGGCACCTCGGGCCGTCCGGGCAGGCTCCCCGCCCAGTGCTGGTGGATGTGGCCGAACACCACGGCCACCAGGTCCTCCACCGGCAGCAGCCGTTCCAGCAGCTCCGCGCCATCCAGCAAACCGATGGCGTCCATCACCGGATCACCGATCGGCACGGGGGGATGGTGCACCGCCACCAGCAGGGGGAGCCGAACGGCGGCCTGCTCCAGTCCTTCCAGCTGGTGGGCCAGCCAGCCCATCTGGGCCTGGCCCAGCCAGCCGGCCGTGGCGCCGGCCTTGTGGCTGTCGAGCAGCAGCAGGCGGGCGCCCTGGAGCTCCAGCAGCGCCGGGGCGATCGCGCTGGCCCGAGGGCCCAGGGCCGCCCGCAGCAGCTGGGGATGGTCGTGGTTGCCCGGAAGCAGGGCCAGGGGGATCGCCAGGGGCTCCACCAGCCTGCGGAGATTCACGTAGCCTCCCAGGCTTTCGTCCTGGCAGAGATCGCCGCTGAGCAGCAGCAGATCCGGAGGATGGGGCAGCTGGACCAGGGATTCGCGCAGGGCCTGGGCCAGACAGTCCATGGGCCGG
This sequence comes from Cyanobium sp. PCC 7001, assembly GCF_000155635.1. NCBI lineage: Bacteria > Bacillati > Cyanobacteriota > Cyanophyceae > Synechococcales > Prochlorococcaceae > Cyanobium > Cyanobium sp. PCC 7001. The sequence goes on along the minus strand of NZ_DS990556.1, from coordinate 2,533,218 downwards.
CGACCGCGGTAGGAGCCCCTAGGAGCGGCCAGCAGGTGGGGATCGCTGAGCTGCAGCACACGCATCTCGTCCCAGGCAGCTGCGCCTAAGTTGCCTGTTGAACCCAGAGGCGGCCATGGCAGCGATTCCCCCCGGCACCCGGCAGCGTTGCAGCCTCTGTCAGGTGGAGATTCAGGGCATGCCCGGCGGTGCTGACCTCGTGCACTTCAGCCAGGGAGCCCCTGGCACCCGCGCCAAGCTCTGGGCGCGGGTGTGCCAGTACCTTCGCAGCGACGAGCAGAAAGGTCAGTGCCTCAACCAGGACGCGAGCCTGCGGGGCACGGTGCAGCGCAGCGACTACTACGCCGAGGCGCCGGTGATCGATCTCAGCGCCATGGCCGGCAGCCTGGACACCCCAGGCGATCCCGTAGGGTGAAACCAGGCCCCGGAGTGTGCGGGCCAGGCCTGCGATCGGCGCCGCTCCAGCCTTGTGCCCCATCCCCTGATCCCCGAACTGGAGACCCTGGCCGGCAAGGTCTGCGCGGAACTGGGCTTCGAGCTGCGCCAGGTGAACCTGCTCACCCACCGCATCCCCATGACCCTGCAGGTGCTCGTGCAGCGGGGCGATGGCCGCGACATCAGCCTGGATGAATGCGCCGCCCTGAGCGCGCCCCTGGGAGAGGTGTTCGATGCGGCAGGCGTTCTGGGGGAGGAGGCCTACGTTCTGGAGATCAGCAGCCCCGGCGTCAGCGACGAGTTGCAGGACGAGCGGGATTTCCGCAGTTTCCGCGGGTTCCCCGTGGCCGTACGCTTCACTGACCGCAATGGTGCTGAAGCCCGGTGCGAGGGCCTCCTGCTGGAGCGCACCGCGAGCGAGCTTCAGATCAACATGCGCGGGCGCACGAAGCGCATTCCCCGCGCGTCGGTGATCCAGGTGCTCCTGGTCGCGCCGAGCGCCGGCCCCTGAAGGACACCAGCGACATCCCTCACAACTGAATCACCTACAACCGAACACCCATGGCCCTGGTCCTGCTCCCCGGACTGAACAACCTGATCGAGGACATCAGCGAGGAAAAGAAGCTGCCGCCAGCCGTGGTGGAGGCAGCGCTGCGGGAGGCCCTGCTCAAGGGCTACGAGCGCTACCGACGCACCCTGTACCTCGGCATCAGCGAGGACCCGTTCGAGGAGGACTACTTCTCCAACTTCGATGTGCAGCTCGATCTGGACGAGGAGGGTTACCGGGTTCTGGCGTCCAAGATCATCGTGGAGGAGGTGGAGAGCGAGGACCATCAGATCGCCCTGGCTGAGGTGCAGCAGGTGGCGGACGATGCCCAGATCGGCGACACGGTGGTGCTGGATGTGACGCCGGAGAAGGACGACTTCGGACGCATGGCCGCCGCCACCACCAAGCAGGTGCTGGCCCAGAAACTCCGCGACCAGCAGCGCCGGATGATCCAGGAGGAATTCGCCGATCTGGAGGATCCGGTGCTGAGCGCCCGGGTGGTCCGCTTCGAGCGCCAGAGCGTGATCATGGCGGTGAGCAGCGGCCCCGGCCGGCCCGAGGTGGAGGCCGAACTGCCCCGCCGGGATCAGCTGCCCAACGACAACTACCGCGCCAACACCACCCTCAAGGTGTTCCTCAAGGAGGTGAGCGAGGTGCCGCGCCGCGGCCCCCAGCTGTTCGTGAGCCGGGCCAACGCCGGTCTGGTGGTGTATTTGTTCGAGAACGAGGTGCCGGAGATCCAGGAGGGTTCGGTGCGGATCGTGGCCGTGGCCCGGGAAGCCAACCCCCCCAGCCGCTCGGTGGGTCCGCGCACCAAGGTGGCCGTGGACTCGGTGGAGCGGGAGGTGGATCCGGTGGGCGCCTGCATCGGCGCCCGTGGTTCCAGGATTCAGCAGGTGGTGAACGAACTGCGCGGCGAGAAGATCGACGTGATCCGCTGGTCACCGGATCCCGGCCAGTACATCGCCAACTCCCTCAGCCCGGCCCGGGTGGAAGCGGTGCGCCTTGTGGACCCGGACGGTCACCACGCCCACGTGCTGGTTCCCCCCGACCAGCTCAGCCTGGCCATCGGCCGGGAAGGCCAGAACGTGCGGCTGGCGGCCCGGCTGACGGGCTGGAAGATCGACATCAAGAATGCGGTCGAATACGACCAGGCCAGCGAGGATGCCGTCGTGGCCGAGCAGATCGCCATCCGCCAGGAGGAGGAGGCTCTGCACGCCGAAGCCGAGGCCAGACTGGCCGCCGAGCAGGCTGCGCGGGCTGAGGAAGATGCCCGTCTGCGGGAGCTCTATCCCCTGCCCGAGGACGAGGAGGGCTATCAAGAGGACGGCTACCAGGAGGAGGCCAGCGAACCTCAGGCGTACGACGAGCCCGCCATGGCCGAGGCCTCCGCACCGGAGGAGGAGCAGGCCGAACTGGTCGGCAGCGAGGACGGAGCCCGGTGACCTCCGGCCGACCCGTCCTGAGGCGCTGCGTGGCCTGTCGTGCCCTGATGGACCGCAGTCAGCTCTGGCGGGTGGTTCGCCTGGCCACCGGTGGCCTTCAGCTGGATCGGGGCATGGGCCGCTCGGCCTACCTCTGTCCCCGGCGGGAGTGCCTCGACGAAGCCAGGCGGAGGAAACGTCTGCAACGGGCCCTGGGCTGCCCGGTGGCGGACCCTGTCCTGGAGGCGCTCGAGCAGCGTCTGGCCTGCCAGCCGGGCTCAACCGGCACCCAACCCGCCTCAGTGGCAACCCCCAAGGCAAGCTCTGAGGCAAGATGAACCCTGGCCGCAGAGCGCGTGCGGCCTGGTGCTTCTGTCCCCCCATGGCGGCCAGGAGCCCGGACCATTGGAGACCTGAATGACCAGCAGCGGCAAAGTCAGAATCTACGAGCTTTCCCGGGACCTGGGCCTGGAGAACAAGGACGTGCTGGATGCTGCCGAGAAACTGGGTGTGGCGGCCAAGAGCCACAGCAGTTCGATCAGTGACGACGAGGCTGCCAGGATCCGCCGGCTGATCGAGACCGGGGGCAACGGCGCGAGCCAGGCCGCCCCGGCGCCGCCGTCGCCCCCGGGCAAGGCCATCCTGTCTGTGAAGAAAGCTGCCGCTCCCGTACGGCCTGAGGCCCCGGCCCGGCCCGCCCCGCCGCAGGCAGCTCCGGCCCAGCCGTCCCGGCCCGCCGCCCCGAGCAAGCCCATGGCCCCAGCGCGACCGGCCGCCCCCGCTCCCGGCAGCGCCGGCAAGCCAGCGATGGGCAAGCCGGTGGCGAAACCTTCGCCCAAGCCGGTGGCCAAGCCCGCCGCTGCCGCCCCCACACCGCCACAGCCGGTGCGTCCGGCCCCGGTGCCCCCACCCGCCAGGCCCGGGGCGGCCCCCAGCCGTCCCGGCAGCCAGGCTCCGGTGAACCGCCCCGGCCCGGCCGCCAAGCCAGCGCCCCCGGCCCGCCCGCCGGTGGTGATCGCCTCCCGTCCCTCCAGACCCGGCACCCCAGCCCCCAGCCGCAAACCCGAGCCGCCCTCCCGCCCCGGAGGCGGCAGGCCCCAGCTCGTGGGGCGGCCGATCAGCCCCCAGGGCGGCAGCAACAGGCCCGCTCCCCCTGGAAGCCGCCCGGCCACCAGCCAGCGGCCGGCCCCTCCCCAGCGCAGCGGCGCCCCCTCCCCCAGCCGGCCGGGCCAGGGCGGTGGCCGGCCCGCAGCCACACCCCTGGAGCTGGTGGGCAAGCCCATCCGCCGCGACAGCAGCGGTGGCAACCGCCCGGCGGCGCCGGGCCGTCCGGGCATGCCCGCCGGCATGCGCAAGCCGATGGCTCCGGGCGAGCTGATGCAACTGCAGAAGCCCACGGGGCGCACGCCGGCCCCACCGCCGCGGCGTCCCGGCGACCGCTCCGAGGCCGGCAGCGGCCCGGGGGGCACGCCCGATCTGGTGCGGCCCACCGCCACGCCCCCGTCGGCACCGCGCCGCCCCGGCTTCCGGGCCCCGGTGCCTGCAGGCCGGCCGCGGCGTCCGGACTGGGACGACAGCGCCAAGCTGGAGGCCCTGCGCAGCCGCACGCCCCAGCGGCAGCGGCCGAAGGTCCACATCATCGGCGACAACGACGATGCCCTCACCGCCGAGACCGGTGGTTACGCCGGTGAGCAGGAAGCGGTGGTGCTGCAGGCCAGCCTGGCCCGACCCAGCAAGCCCAAGACCCGCACCGCGCCGGCCCCCCGGCCCACGGTGGCCGTGCGCAAGCGCAAGAAGGAAACCACCCGTCAGCGCCAGCGCCGTCGGGCCATGGAGCTGCGCGCCTCCCGCGAGGCCAAGCAGCAGCGGCCCGAGATGCTGATCGTGCCGGAGGGCAACCTCACGGTGCAGGAGCTGGCCGAAAAGCTCGGTGTCGAGAGCTCGGACATCATCAAGAGCCTCTTCTTCAAGGGCATCATCGCCACGGTCACCCAGAGCCTCGACCTCTCAACGATCGAGGCGGTGTCCGAGGAGTTCGGGGTGCCCGTGCTCGAGGACGACGTGGAGGAGGCCGCCGCCAAGACGGTGGAGATGATCGAGGAGAGCGACCTCGAGCACCTGATCCGCAGGCCCCCCGTGGTCACCGTGATGGGTCACGTGGACCATGGCAAGACCAGCCTGCTGGACGCCATCCGCAAGACCCGGGTGGCCGCCGGCGAGGCCGGGGGCATCACCCAGCACATCGGCGCCTACCAGGTGGAGATCGAGCACGGCGGCGAGCCCCGCAAGCTCACCTTCCTCGACACCCCCGGCCACGAGGCCTTCACGGCCATGCGGGCCCGGGGCACCAAGGTGACCGACGTGGCGGTGCTGGTGGTGGCCGCCGATGACGGCGTGCGGCCCCAGACCCTGGAAGCCATCAGCCACGCCCGCGCCGCCAAGGTGCCGATCGTGGTGGCGATCAACAAGATCGACAAGGAAGGGGCCTCCCCCGAGCGGGTGAAGCAGGAGCTCTCCGGCCTCGACCTGGTGGCCGAGGACTGGGGCGGCACCACCGTGATGGTGCCGGTGAGCGCCATCAAGGCCGAGAACGTGGACAAGCTGCTGGAGATGATCCTGCTGCAGTCCGAACTCGAAGACCTGCAGGCCAACCCCGACCGGATGGCCAAGGGCACGGTGATCGAGGCCCACCTCGACAAGGCCAAGGGCCCGGTGGCCACGCTGCTGGTGCAGAACGGCACCCTGCGTCCGGGCGACGTGCTCGCCGCCGGTCCCGTGCTGGGCAAGGTGCGGGCCATGGTGGACGACACCGGCAAGCGGGTGAAGCAGGCCGGCCCATCGCTGGCTGTGGAGGCCCTGGGCTTCAGCGAGGTGCCCACCGCGGGGGATGAGTTCGAGGTGTTCCCGGACGAGAAGACGGCGCGGGCCGTGGTGGGGGATCGGGCCACCGAAGCCCGTGCCACCCGCCTGGCCCAGCAGATGGCCTCCCGCAGGGTGTCGCTGGCATCGATGTCCGGCCAGGCCAGCGAAGGCGAGCTCAAGGAGCTCAACCTGATCCTCAAGGCGGACGTGCAGGGGTCGGTGGAGGCGATTCTCGGCTCCCTCGAGCAGCTGCCCCAGGGCGAGGTGCAGGTGCGGGTGCTGCTCTCGGCTCCGGGCGAGATCACCGAAACCGACGTGGACCTGGCCGCCGCCTCCGGCGCCGTGATCGTGGGCTTCAACACCTCGATGGCACCGGGCGCCAAGCGCGCCGCCGATGCCACCGGTGTGGACGTGCGCGACTACGACGTGATCTACAAGCTGCTGGAGGACATCCAGCTGGCGATGGAAGGCCTGCTGGAGCCGGAGCTGGTGGAGGAATCCCTCGGCGAGGCCGAAGTGCGCGCCGTCTTCACCATCGGCAAGAGCGCCGTGGCGGGCTGCTACGTCACCACGGGCAAACTGCAGCGGAACTGCAGGATCCGGGTGCGGCGGGCGAAGGAGATCGTCTTCGAGGGCGATCTGGATTCACTGCGCCGCAACAAGGATGACGTCAAGGAAGTGGCCACCGGCTTCGAATGCGGCATCGGTTGCGATCGTTTCACCGGCTGGCAGGAGGGTGATCGCGTCGAAGCGTTCAAACTGGTGACCCAACGGCGCACGCTCACCACCTGAGCGTCGCCCCGGACCCGGACGTCGTGACACCCCGCAGCGAGCCCCTGCTCTGGCTACAGCTCATCGCTCTCGGGGCCATTCCCCTTGAGCTGCTGCTGCTGCTCCTGCTGCTGGCCGGGGCCGACCCCGGGCCATTGCCGGGGCTGGAGCGCCTGCTGCTGTGGGGGCTCGGTGTGCTGGCGCCCGCCCTGCTGTTCTGGCAACGGCCACCGGACTGCTGCTCGCTGTTGCTGATCCAGGTGCCGATCCGGGGCCGCAGCCAGCTGCAGCGACGGCTTTCGCGCCTTCAGGAGAGCTGGGCTCCGAAGCTCCTGGCCGTGCTCGGGGCGGCGCTGCTGCTGCCCGTGCTGTGGTCAGTGGACAGCCATGCCGCCTTCGCCACACGGTTCTCCCCCCTCCACAGCAGCAACCGCTTCATCGCGCTGCTGCTCAGCCTGCCCCTGCTCACCGTGCTCCTCTGGCAGTGGCAGCAGCTGATGCAGGCCCTGTGGCTGCTCACCCGCCCGGCCAACCAGACGGAAGCCACCGAACCGATGAGCCCTGAGGAGCTCGGGGAGCGGCGCCTCTGCCTGGGCTTGCCGCTGCTGCTGCTGGATCCCCTGGTCATCGAAGCCGCTGCCCGGCCTCGGCCAGGCCCCCCGCAGGAGCAGCCTTCCCAGCAATCCGCAGCCGTCGAGAGTCCCCAGGGGGAACCGGTCACGCCGGAGGCCCCGACGGAGATGCCTACGGAAATGCCTACGGAGATGCCCTCGGCCGAGGACGCCGCGGTTGAGCCACCAGCGGTTGAAGAACCAGCGGTTGAGGAACCGGCGGGTTCAGACCCGTCAGGTTTCGAGGAACCAGGTACGGGAGAACCTGAGCAGCCTGCAGCCGCTCCCGTCCCCTCCACCGCCGGCTCCAGCGACGCCAACAGCACGCAGCCATCAGTCCCGCTCGACCAGGGGGGAGCGGTTCCGATCGAACCAGAGCAGGCTGCCGAAGAGGGCAACGGCCCCGAGCTGGATGAGCAGATCCCCTGACGCCACCGTGTCGCCGGAAGCTCCCCGCAGCGCCATCACCGCCAGCCCCGCCGCACCGGAACCCGCCAACGCCAACCAGAGGGCCCGGCGCAATCCTCGCCAGGGTGTGCGTGCCTCCTGAAGCAGGCGCGCCCGCAGGTCTGGATCGAGAGGGCGAGGCTGCTGTCCCATGGCCGGCGTGCGCGGGGGGGGGCTGTCGGCACAATGCTAATTTCGCTGGGGCGCCGGTGTAGCTCAGCGGTAGAGCAACTGATTCGTAATCAGTAGGTCGCAGGTTCAAATCCAGTCACCGGCTTTTTCCCAGGTTTTGCCTCACTGCAGCAGGCTCACTTGTTGTCCAGCAGCTGGATTGGCAGCAGCACAATCGCTCCTGCAGACAGGTCCTGGCGCTGACCAACCTTGTCCAGGTCAGAGCAACGCAGCCACCGCACCAGGTGGATGCTGCCAGGCCGGCAGTTCACGGAGCAGATCGAAGTCCTCAAAAGCAAAGCCTGGGGCCACCACACAGCTCACCAGCGTCCAGCGGCCGGGTGCCCGGGCAGCCTGCCACCAGCCTGCCGGCACCACATGCACTGACGCGATCGCGCCACTGCCGGCATCAGCAACGCCGTCATCGCCCCCGCCTTGAGCGCCAGCGTGGGCCAGTGCCGGAGGGGCAAGGCAATGGGCCTGGGCCTCCCCTCCCTCCGGTGGCAGGGTCCAGAGCTCCAGGGGGTCCCCGGCGACGAACTGCCAGAGCTCATCACTGCCGCGGACGCGGTGCCAGCGGCTCAGCCCACCTGCGGCCAGCAGGTAGACGATGTGGGTGAGCGCCGAGCGCAGCTCCCCGTCCTCGCGGCGCACCTGGGCGACGCTCCGGTGCAGCTCGCGGTACCAGCCTCCCTCCGGATGAGGCGCCAGCTGCAGCTGGTCCACGAGCTCCTCGGCGCTGGCGTGGTCGGGATCGGGCCAACAAGCCATCACCGCGGTCCCAGACGCCAGTTGTCTCCATCACGGAGTCGGACCCGTGCACGTGGATCTGGCCACCTGGCTGTTCTGGTCCAGCAGCGCGTCCGGATCCTGAGACGCTGACGGCGCCCAATCCAGGAGCTGCCACTGCTCGACATGGCCTCAGGCCACGGCTGCCGCAAACGAGGCGATGCCACTGTTGTCCACCGTGAGAATGCCAGCTGCATAGGGGAAACGACCACCATGAATCCCTCCCATAACTTCAAATCCATTCAAGGGCAGGGAAGCAACAGATGTCCTTATCTCGGTTGGGGCTACGGTGTAAACACCTGTAGGCAGAACAACAGTGTCGATACCTGTATTTCCGATCAGTATTGCCTCCCCGCCGCCGCCGTTCTCTGGGTCCGGATTTGGGAAAGACGATGCGAAACCAATGAACTGATCATCTCCTTCTCCAAGATCAATCGTGGGCAATTCTTCCTGAGCCCAGGCGGCATCAAGGCCACCACCCAACAAATTCACAGTGTCGTTGCCTGAGCCCATACCAATAAAGGTCCAGTCAAGCCTCAGGCCGCCTTGAACCCGAAGATGGTCGTTACCTGAACCCATGCCCAGGCCTGTAATATTGCCAGTCATTTCGCCCGCGATATCAATACGGTCATTCCCTGCTCCCATTGACATATCTGTATTGTCCAGTCTTAGGCGGTTCCCGGTGATCAAGTCATTGCCTTTTCCAGTCTCTAACTCTGGAGCCGTTTCCAAGCACAAGCACCCCTTGTTGAATCGAATGATGTCATGACCGCGCCCCAGTTTAACCCTATTTGCTTCCTCATAGATAACAATATTCTTCTGGCTCGTAATCACATCATGACCTGCCCCCATTCGGATTAGCCCTTTCACCAAAATGCTGGAGCGGCCTTTGATCTTGTCGTCTCCACCGCGCAGCTTGATCGACCCTCTACGGCGGATGTCCATCACCCGCCTTGATGGAGATGTCCGAACTATGTCATCCCCCCGGGTACCAAGAACTGCCCTTTTCAGGGGCTTCCGCAAAGTGAATACCGTGCCCATAGGGCTTCTCCCATTGCGTTGATATGAATACAGTTTACAGCCAGCAGATATAACGATTACGCATCTTAAAACTACTCTAATAACTACTGCATTCGGCTACTGCATTGACTGGCATCTACATCAGACACTTCAATTTTATCGATCCCGCCACTCAGACCTTCATGCCGGCAAGAAACTTAAAATAATGTCAATCCAGTCAACCGCTCTGGCTGAGCAGGTTCGGTGACATGGGGGTGGGGTGGGGCCCCTGGTTGCTCCGCGGCTGCCCAACAAAAAGCCCCCCTCGATTGAGAGGGGGGGGGGTTGCAGGATTCCGTCGTTGAACCAGAAGCGTTCAGCCTCAGCCGATCGCCGGAGCGGTCAGCGCCACGGGGGTGGCTTCGGCAGCCGCCAGGTCGAGCGGGAAGTTGTGAGCGTTGCGCTCGTGCATCACTTCCATGCCCAGGTTGGCGCGGTTCAGCACATCGGCCCAGGTGTTCACCACACGGCCCTGGCCGTCGAGGATCGACTGGTTGAAGTTGAAACCGTTCAGGTTGAAGGCCATCGTGCTCACGCCCAGGGCGGTGAACCAGATGCCGACCACCGGCCAGGCAGCCAGGAAGAAGTGCAGGCTGCGGCTGTTGTTGAAGCTGGCGTATTGAAAGATCAGGCGACCGAAGTAACCGTGGGCAGCCACGATGTTGTAGGTCTCTTCCTCCTGACCGAACTTGTAGCCGTAGTTCTGGCTCTCGCTCTCGGTGGTCTCACGCACCAGCGAGGAGGTCACCAGCGAGCCGTGCATGGCGGAGAACAGGCTGCCGCCGAACACACCGGCCACACCCAGCATGTGGAAGGGGTGCATCAGGATGTTGTGCTCAGCCTGGAACACCAGCATGAAGTTGAAGGTGCCGCTGATGCCGAGGGGCATGCCGTCGGAGAAGGAGCCCTGACCGAAGGGGTACACCAGGAACACGGCGCTGGCAGCAGCCACGGGGGCGCTGTAGGCGACGCAGATCCAGGGGCGCATGCCGAGGCGGTAGGAGAGTTCCCACTCGCGGCCCATGTAGCAGAAGACGCCGATCAGGAAGTGGAAGACAACCAGCTGGTACGGACCGCCGTTGTACAGCCACTCATCGAGAGAGGCGGCTTCCCAGATGGGATAGAAGTGCAGGCCGATGGCGTTGCTGGAGGGCACAACAGCACCGGAGATGATGTTGTTGCCGTAGATCAGCGAGCCGGCCACGGGCTCACGGATGCCGTCGATGTCGACGGGAGGAGCGGCGATGAACGCCACGATGAAGCAGATGGTGGCAGCCAGCAGGGTGGGGATCATCAGCACACCGAACCAGCCCACGTAGAGGCGGTTGTTGGTGGAGGTGACCCACTCGCAGAACTGCTGCCAGCTGGAGGCGCCGGAGCGCTGCTGGAGAGTGGTGGTCATGAGAACAGGAGAATGGTGCTCCGAAGAGCAGGTAAGTAGGGCGGCACTGCCAGCAGTCCCGCAGCCCGGAAGGACGGCGAGGGATGGCGTGGCGGCCGCGGACGGAATCCCGTCAGTCATGAATGTAACACAACATTGCGGGGTTTGTGAAGAGGGGTTGCGGGAGGGGTGCAGGGAGGGATTCCGCGACAGCCGCTCAGCTATGTGTGCGGCTACCTGCGTGCGGTCCGGCATGGCGTCGCCAGCCCCTCTGTCCTTCGGCCCGGCCCGTCCGCTGCTGATGCTGGCGCTGGCCCTCGGGGCGGCAACGGGCCTCGCGGCCTGCCAGCCCAAGGCCAGCACCGACCTCCAGCAGCTGCAGCAGCGGCTGGAACAGCAGAACGTGAAGATCCAGCAGCTGGAGCAGAAGCTCAACGCGGTGACTCCAAAGGGAGCGGCCGACAGCAGCGGCAAGCCCCCCGCCGGGCCGGTGAAGTCCCTCACCTACCGCACCAGCCCCGAGGGCAAGCGGCTGCGGATCTACTGGGGTGACGGCAAGACCAGCGATCTGGAGTGCACCCAGGAGCAGGCCACCCTGGTTTGTGGCTGAGCCTTAGGCCAGTGATCCGGCGCTGACCCCAGGCTGGTTCCACTGACACTGCGTCGACGGACTGCGCGATGGGACGTTCCGGAAGCTGGCTTCTGACTGCTGCCCTGCTGGCAGCGTCCGGAATGGTCTCCCCACCTGGCCTGCGCGCCCAGGAGCCTTCCCCTGGGAGTCTCACGGGGCAGACCCTGCAGAGGATCGAGGAGATCAAGAACGAGGCGATGGGCCTGCAGCGGGCCATCAACCTGGCCCGGGGCACGGCCGCCAAGCTCAACGGCGGACTGAGCGTGTACCGCCCGGCGGTGTGCATGTACCAGGGCATCAGCAACAACCCCTGCCTGGTGGGCCGCAGCGAAGCGGGCTACACCTTCCGCTTCCTGGGCGGAAGCCCGGGCTGGGAGCAGCTGCAACTCCCCGCCACCGTGGAGACCGAGCTGCTGATCAGTCGGGACGGACGCACCGTGGTGCAGATCATCTACAACGGCCTTCCGCGCCCTGCGGCCGAGGAGCTGCCCCCGGAGTGAACCAACTCGGTCTGCAGCAGCGTTCAGGCTGCCCCAGCCAGGGTGGAGGCGCAGGCCTCCAACGCTTCTGACCATTCCGGTGGCACGGGCCACACCTCCCGGCGGGTGAGGCTGAGGGCAATGCCTTTCTCCCCATAGGCCGCCTCATTGATGAACACGGCCACCTGGGGCTCCTGATCCGGGAGGGGTTCAAAGCGGATCACCTCGCCATCGGGACCGAGAAACACTGGCGCCCCCGGTGGCAGGGGCCGCCAGTCCCGCGACTGGAGCTGGGGGTGGATGCAGGCGAGCGGGCTCCCATCCGGCCGGCGGGGCAGATCGAGGCTGCGCAGATGGCGGTGCACCACCAGGGCCGCAGGCAGCCGCAGCTGCCCGGAGCGGGCCTGCCCCAGCACGGCGAGAGCCGCCTCCAGGCCGAGCTGGGTGTGCCGGCAGATGGACGCCTGCACCACGCCCTGGGGCACCGGCCCCACCTCGAGCACCACCCCGCAGGGCCAGCGTTCCACCAGGAAGCCCGTCTGGGAGGCATCGCCCTCATGGAGGTAGATCGGCAGGCCGAGCCGGGCCTGGATGCCGGCGGCCAGCGCCAGATCGGCGGGGCGACGGCCGTACACCACCAGGCAGTTCCCCATCGCGCTGGTGGTGCTGTGCAGATCGATCGCCACCGCACAGGGCTCACGGCCATCAGGGCCGTACTGCTCCAGCAGCTGACGGGCCCGTCGCACCTCCAGGGCCTGCACCGAGGAATCCTGCAGCAGGGCCTCGGAAAAACAGCGGTTCAGATCGCGCTCCACGTAGCGCTGGTTGCCGGACCAGGCCTGGGGATTGCCCAGCACGAACACCGGCTCCAGCCCGGCGCTGCGCAGACGGGCCGGATCCTGCCGCCAGTGCTCGAGCAGCCAGGGGGCATTGCGCTCGTTGCCATGGGTGCCGCCCACCACCAGAACCCGCCTCAGCCGCTCCATCACCCCTCCCCGATCGCCGCTGTGAAGTCTGCCGGGCAGAGTTCACTGCAGAGCGAGCAGGTCCATGGCTCCGGTGCCCCCCCTTCTGGTGCGTACGGCCCGCCACTGCTGGCATTGGCAGTGGCGGCAACTGATGGGGGGCCTGGCCCCCGCGGACAGCGAAGGCAACTACCGCAGGCCCGCCGGTGCCTTCACCGCCCTGCCCCCGCTGCCGGAGGATGCCGCGGCCCCGGATGGGCATGTGCTGATCGTGGGCCGCAGCTGCCCCTGGGCCCACCGGGCCTGGCTGGTGTGGAGCCTGCGCAGGCTCGCCGGCAGCATCACGCTGGAGGTGGTGGAGCCCGACCCCGAGGCCGGGCGCTGGCGCTTCACCCGGCCGTTCCTGGGCTGCACCACCCTTCAGGAGCTCTACCGCGCCTGCGGCGCTCCCAGCTCGCTGCGGGCCACGGTGCCGGTGCTGGTGTCGCGGCATCAGCCGCGGGTGGTGGTGGGCGAGAGCGCCCGGCTGATCGAACTCCTCAACCAGTGGCCCTCGCCGCAGCCCCTGGATCTCGACCCGGCCCCGCAGCAGGCGGCTACGACCCACTGGCGCGAAAAGCTCCAGCACAGCGTGAACGACGGGGTGTACCGCTGCGGCTTCGCCCGCACCCAGGCGGCCTACGACCGCGCCGAGGCCGCGCTGTTCGCCACGCTGGGGGAACTGGAGCAGCACCTGACGAACCGTCCGGATTCCTGGTTGAGCGGGCCGCAGCTGAGCCTGGCGGACGTGCAGCTGTTTCCCACGCTGATCCGGCTGGAGCTGGTCTATGCGCCCCTGTTCGGCGTCAGCCGCCTGCCGCTGTGGCAGCTGCCGGCGCTGTGGCGGTGGCGGTCCCGCTTCCATGGCCTGCCGGGGGTGGGGGACACCTGCGATCCGGCCGCCTGGCGCCAGGACTACTTCGGCGCCCTCTTCCCGCTTCATCCTTCGGGAATCGTCCCGGCGGGCCCCTCCCTGGCCACACTGGTGGGAGAACCTCCGGCGCGGAGGCCTGAGATCGGGGAGGCGCCATGACCACACCAGCAACGGATCCGGTGTTCGAAGGGATGTATGGCCCCTTCACCATCACGGAGCAGGATCGACGCGAGGTGCGGGGCTACCGGCTCAGCCTGCTGCTGGTGGCCATCGCCCAGCTGGCCCTGCTGGCCCAGTGGCGCTGGGGAGAACCGGGCTGGCTCTGGCCCTGGCTGCTGCCGATGGCCGTGGGGCTGGGGCTGGCCCTGCGCTGGATCCACATCTATCTGCTGCCCCTGCACCGCAGTCTCCAGATCTTCTGGCTGCTGGGCTGCCTGGGCTTTCTGGCCCTGGGCCTGACGGCCGGGCCCAGCGGCATGGGCGCGGCCGTGGTGGGCGACGGGCGCTGGATCTGGGTGGTGGGTCCGTTCTTCGCCGCGCTGGCGGGGATCGGCTTCAAGGAGTTCTTCTGCTTCCGCCGGCCCGAAGCGATCGGGGTGACCCTGCTGCTGCCCCTGGCCCTGCTGGGGCACCTCAGCGGCCTGCTCGCCCCCGATGCCACCGGCGCCCTGCTGGCCCTGGAGGCCGTGCTGCTGCTGGTGCTGTGCCTGCGCAAGTTCCCCATGCCGGCTGCCGCCGACGTGGGCGACAAGAGCGTGTTCGCCTTCCTCGAGAGCCAGCGCCGGGGTGCCGACACGGGGGCCTGAGGTGAGCCTGATCAGCCTGATCGACGTCCGCAAGGACTTCGGCATCCGCACCCTGTTCGAGGGCCTCAGCCTCCACATCGGCGAGCGGGAGCGGCTCGGCCTGATCGGCCCCAACGGCGCCGGCAAGAGCACCCTGCTGAAGCTGCTGGCCGGCGTGGAGCCTCCTGGGGAGGGGGAACGGCGGGTGCTCCCCCGGGCCCGGATCGTGCTGGTGGACCAGGACCCCGAGATCGACCACGAACGCACCGTGCTGGAGCAGGTGTTCGAGGGCAGTGGCGAGAAGATGGAGCTCCTGCGGCGCTACACCGCGGTGAGCGAAGCGCTGGCCCACAGCCATGGCGAGGCGGCCACGGCGCTCCTGGCGGAGCTCAGCCAGCTCAGCAGCCGCATGGATCAGAGCCAGGCCTGGGGGCTGGAGCAGCAGGTGCGGGAGGTGCTCGATCGCCTGGGAGTCACCGAGGTGGGGCGCAGGGTGGGCGAACTCTCCGGTGGCTACCGCAAGCGGCTCGCTCTCGCCTCGGCCCTGGTGGCCGAACCCGATGTGCTGCTGCTGGATGAACCCACCAACCATCTCGATGCCGACTGCATCCAGTGGCTGCAGGGCTACCTGGGCCGCTTCCCCGGCGCCCTGGTGCTGATCACCCACGACCGCTACGTGCTCGATCAGGTGGCCGAGCGGATCGTGGAGGTGGACCGCGGCCAAGCCCGCAGCTACGGCGGCAACTACGCCACCTACCTGGCCCGCAAGGCCGAGGACGAGGCGGCAGCCGCCGCCGGCGAGGCCAGGTTCCGCGGCGTGCTGCGGCGGGAGCTGGCCTGGCTGCGGCGCGGCCCCCAGGCCCGCAGCACCAAGCAGAAGGCCCGGATCCAGAGGATCGAGGCCATGCAGGAAGCGCCAAGGCGGCAGCAGCGCGGCCAGCTCAGCCTGGCCAGCAACCAGCGCCGCCTCGGCAAGCGGGCCATCGAGGCCGAAGACCTGAGCGTCTGGGCCAGCGACGCGGCGCACGAGGCCGGCGCGGAGCCGCTGCTGCGGCGCTTCAGCTACGACTTCAGCCCCGAAGACCGGGTGGGGATCATCGGGCCCAATGGCTCCGGGAAATCCACCCTGCTCGATCTGATCGCGGGCCGGCGCCCCGTGCAGGCCGGACGGCTGGACCTGGGCGCCACGGTGAAGCTGGCCTACTTCGACCAGCACAGCGATGTGCTCGCCGAGCAGCGCGATGCGGCAGGGCGCGAGCGCAAGGTGATCGACGTGGTGACCGAAGCGGCCAGCAGCGTGGAGGTGGAGGGCATGCGGATGAGCGCTTCGCAACTGCTGGAGCGCTTCCTGTTCCCCCCGGCCCAGCAGCCCCAGCCGGTGGGGCGCCTGTCAGGCGGAGAGCGGCGCCGGCTCCATCTCTGCCGCCTGCTGATCGAGGCGCCGAATGTGCTGCTGCTCGACGAGCCCACCAACGATCTGGACGTGCAGACCCTGACCGTGCTGGAGGACTTCCTCGAGGATTTCCGGGGCTGCGTGGTGGTGGTGTCCCACGACCGCTACTTCCTGGATCGCTGCGTGGATCGCCTGTTCGTGTTCCAGAACGGCGTGCTGGAGCGGTTCGAGGGCAACTACAGCGCCTACCTGGAGCGGCGCCAGCGGGAGCCTGCCGCCAGCGCTGCGGCCGACACCCCCACCTCGGCCGCACCCGCCGGCGCCGAGGCTCCCAGCGAGGCTGGCCGGAGCCGGCGCCGCAGCTTCAAGGAGACCCGGGAGCTCAGCGAGATCGACGCGAACCTGCCTGTGTGGGAAGCCCGTCGTGCCGAGCTGGAGCAGTGCCTGAGCCGGGGCGAACGGGACTACACCAGTCTCGAGAGCCTCAGCCAGGAACTCTCAGACCTGAGTGAGCGGATCGCCCGGGCCGAGGAACGCTGGCTGGAGCTCAGCGAGCTGGCGGGGTGAGGCCGCCGCACTGCGGCGCCGGCGGTGGGGATGCGGCATCTCGAGCGCGGGTGACGGTCGGGGCGGCAGGCCGCAGCAGGGACCCTGGGGATCGGGCAGCCGCCAGGGCTGGACCCGGGGCCGGGCCCCCTGGCTCTCGGCCATCGCCATGGCGGTGGGCTTGTAATCGGGATCGCTGCGACGGGCCTCCATGCGCTCCCCCATGCGCAGCAGGTAGAGGTCCCTGGCCCAGGTCACCTGGTTGTGCTCGAAGGCCTCGCAGGCGGCGCGGAGCGAGGGGAAGCGCTGGCTGACCAGGCCACTGGGAGCGCACTGTTTCCAATCCAACACATCGTCGAAACTGAGGCCACTGCGCCACTGGCGCTGCTCGGAGAGGTAGCAGTGATGCTCCGGGCCGTTGATCCAGAACAGACGGCCGTTCTCATCCATGAAGTGCCGGTCCCGCCGCTTGCTGATGCGTGTCATGGCAGTGGATCTCCGCGATGCGCCTGCCTTGCTGGTAGCTACGGACGCGGCAATCAGCAGCTCACCACAGAACCAACGGCCCGGAGGCAGTCGGGGTTGCAGCACCCGTATGGTGGGCGTCAATGCGCTTCGGACCGACCCGGCCGGCATCTGCATGAACAACATCGACGAGCACATCCAGAAGGACAAGTCCGAAATCGAAGCCGCGCGTGCTTCCGGCGATCTCGGCAAGGTGCGTCACCTCGAGGACGAGCTCAAGGGTCTCGAGGAGTACAAGGCCCACCACCCCGAAGACAGCCACGACCCCACGGCTCTCGAGGTGTACTGCGACCTCAACCCCGAGGCTCCCGAGTGCCGCGTCTACGACGACTGAGGCGAACACGGACCAGGCCGGACGCCTCAGCCAGCCCAGCCCAGCCCGTCAGCCCAGCCCGAGGGGTGCTCCCAGCGGCTGGGCCGGTTTGGCGGCTTCCAGCTCCTGCCACACCAGGTTCAACAGAGCGTCGAGGTTGCGCGAAGCGGCAGCCGAGATCGCCAGCACCGATCGCGATCCAGGGTCCACCGCAGCCTCCACCGCCTCGAGCGCCTGGGCGAGATCCTCAGGCTGCAGCAGCTCGATCTTGTTGAGCACCACCAGGCGTGGACGCTGCGCCAGGCCATGGCCGTAAGCGCTCAGCTCCCGTTCCACCACCGCCAGGTCCTCGAGCAGGGTGGGCGAGGCCGCATCCAGCAGATGGATCAGCAGCCGGGTGCGCTCGATGTGCCGGAGAAAATCATGGCCGAGGCCTGCTCCCTGGGCGGCGCCGGCGATCAGTCCCGGAATGTCGGCGAACACCGTGCCGTCACCACTGGGGCGTCGCACCACGCCGAGGTTGGGCACCAGGGTGGTGAAGGGATAGTCGGCGATCTTGGGCCGGGCGGCTGACAGCACCGAGATCAGGGTGCTCTTGCCCGCGTTGGGCAGGCCGATGATCCCCACCTCCGCCAGCAGCTTCAGCTCCAGCTGCAGCGTCCATTCCTCCCCTTCCTTGCCCTCGGTGAACTTCTCGGGGGCACGGTTGCGGTTGCTGAGGTAGTGGGCGTTGCCAAGGCCGCCGCGGCCGCCCGCGGCCACCAGCAGTTCATCCCCCGGGGCCGTGAGATCGCCGAGCAGGATGCCGGTGCGGGCGTCGCGCACCTCGGTGCCGCAGGGCACCCGGATCACCAGATGGTCGCCGCTGGCACCGGTGCAGCGGTTGGGACCGCCGCGGCGGCCGTCCACGGCCTGAAACAGCCGCCGGTACTTGAAATCCAGCAGGGTCTGCAGGTTGGCGTCGGCCAGCAGCAGCACATCACCACCGCGGCCGCCATCCCCTCCGGCCGGACCGCCTGCCGGGACGTACTTCTCACGGCGGAAGGCCACGATGCCGTCGCCGCCCCGGCCGCCCTTGACGGCGATACGGGCCTGATCAATGAATTGCATTGGCTCAAACCTAGGATTCCGGCCATCACCCGGCCATGTGGGAGCAGGTTTGGCGGAGGTTCGTTTCGAGGCGGTCAGCAAGACCTACCCGCCGCGGCGCGGGGGTGCTCCCGTGGAGGTGCTGCGGCGGCTCGATCTGCATGTGCACGACGGTGAATTCCTCGTGCTGGTGGGTCCGTCGGGATGCGGCAAGAGCACGCTGCTGCGGCTGCTGGCCGGACTGGAGCAGCCCACGGGCGGCAGCATCGCGGTGGGGGACCGGGAGGTCACCGGGCTGCGGCCGGCGCAGCGGGATGTGGCGATGGTGTTTCAGAGCTACGCCCTCTACCCCCACCTCACCGTGGCGGGGAACCTGAGTTTCGGGCTGCGGCGCAGCCGGGCCCGCACCCTGGCCGAGCAGGTCCAGGACGCCCTGCACCTGGCCAGTCGGCGCCTGCCCCCTCCCCTGCGGATCCACTCCGGGCGAGAGCAGAGGATCGCGGCGCGGGTGCAGGAGGTGGCCCGCAGCCTGGAGCTGGAGCCGCTGCTGGAGCGGCTGCCCAAGGAACTCTCCGGCGGTCAGAAGCAACGGGTGGCCCTGGGACGGGCCATCGCCCGCCAGCCGGCGGTGTTCCTGATGGATGAGCCCCTCAGCAACCTGGACGCCAAGCTGCGCACCGGCACCCGCGCCCAGATCGTGGCCCTGCAGCGGGAGCTGGGCACCACCACCCTGTACGTCACCCACGATCAGGTGGAGGCGATGACCATGGGGCACCGGATCGCGGTGCTCAACGACGGCCAGCTGCAGCAACTGGGCACGCCGATGCAGCTCTACCAGTGGCCGGCCAACCTGTTCGTGGCCCAGTTCATCGGCAGCCCACCGATGAACCTGCTGCCCGTGACCGTGCTCGGGGCCGGCCAGCTGCAGCTCGGTGGGCGGCGGCTGCCGGTGGAAGGCCCCCTGGCGGAACAGCTGGCCAGCCGGGCCGGCCAGAGCCTCACCGGCGGGCTGCGGCCCGAGCACCTGCGGCTGGCACCCGCCACCAACCGCAATCTGGGCGCCGAGGTGCAGAACGTGGAGGCCCTCGGCAACGAACAGCTCCTCACCTGCCGGCTGGCGGAGCACAGTCACCTGGTGCAGGTGCGGATCGGCGCGGACGAGAGGCTGAGCCCGGGGGACACGATCCACCTGGAGCCGGATCCAGGCGGCTGGCGCTTCTTCGACGCGGAGGGTCAGGCGCTGCCGCTGCCGGAGCCGATGGCTGCCGGTCCCGTGCTGCCGAGCCTCTAGCGCCGGACCCGGGCCTGCCGGAGCGATGGGGCTCAGGAGCGCAGATGGATCACGCTGCAGCCGGCACCGCCATCGCCCTGTGCGGCATCCGCCACCCGGTCCACGTAGGGCACGGTGGTGAGCCACTGACGCAGGCCCCGCTTGAGCTTGCCGGTGCCGATGCCATGGATCACCCACACCGGACCGGAGGCTCCGCGCAGGTGCTCCTCCACCACCGCCTCGGCCTCATGCACCCGCAGGCCGCGCACATCCACGGTGTTGCGCTCGGTGCGCACATCGGGGCCACGGCTGCCCAGTCCCCGCGGCCCCTTGATCCGCACCTCGGGAAGCGGCGGCGCCGGCTTCTCCCCCTGCAGCCCTTCGATGCCCTCCAGGGGCACGGTGAGGCGCATCACCCCACAGCGCACGGTGAGTTCGCGCCCCCCATCGGCCAGGGCCAGCACCTCGGCCGCCTTGCCGAGGGAGAGCACCCGCACCCGATCCCCCACCTCCGGCATCCAGCCCCCATGCTCGCGGCGCTCCGGGGCCGGACGGTGCTGGTGCTCCAGCTGCTTGAGGCGCTGGCCCGCCTGCCGGGCCGTTTCGCCCAGCTGGCCGCGGCCCGCCGCGGAGCGATCCCCCCCCTGGCGCAGCCGGCGGATGATGCGGCGCACCTCCTGCTGGCCCTCGCGGATGGAGCGTTCCAACTGCCTGCGCCGCTGTTCCTGCAGCTCGGCGCTCTGCTGCTTCTGCTGATGCCAGCGGGACAGCAGCTCCTCGTGCAGCAGCTCGGTGCGGGCGAGCAGGGCGGCAGCCTCCTCGGCGGCCTCCTGCTGGCGTTGCCGCTGACTCTCCAGCCCCACGATCACCTGGTTCACCTCCCCCTCACCCCCGGGTTCGAGCAGGGCCTGGGCCTGCTCCAGCACCGCCTCACTCAGGCCGAGGCGCTGGGCGATCGCCAGGGCGTTGCTGCGGCCGGGGATGCCCCACTGCAGGCGGTACGTGGGGGAGAGGGTGTCCACGTCGAAGGCCACCGAGGCATTCTCGAAGCGGGGATCGGCGTACTTGAGCGCCTTCAGTTCACCGAAGTGGGTGGTGGCGATGGTGAGGCGGGCGCGATCGGCCAGATGGCGCAGCAGGGCCGTGGCCAGGGCCGAGCCCTCCACCGGATCGGTGCCCGCTCCCACCTCATCGAGCAGCACGAGCGTGGCCCCCTGCCGGGGCTCGGCCAGGGCCGCCAGGATCCGGGCGATGCGGCGGATGTGACCGCTGAAGGTGGAGAGGTTCTGCTGCAGCGACTGCTCATCGCCGATGTCGGCCAGCACCGCCCCGCACCAGGGCAGGCGCGGCGTGCCGCTGCAGGGAAGAAACAGCCCCGCCCGGGCCATCAGGGCGGCCAGCCCGAGGCTCTTGAGGGTGACGGTCTTGCCGCCGGTGTTGGGGCCGGTGATGGCCACCACCCGCAGCTCCGCTCCCACGGTGATGCTCACCGGAACCACCGCGTGGCCCTGCTCCCGCCGTTGCTGCCACAGCAGCAGGGGGTGGCTCAGATCCACCAGGGAGAACGGAGCGTGAGGATCGGCTTCCAGGTCGGGGCGCACCGCCCCGAGCCAGGCGCCGTAGCGGGCCCGCGCCAGCGCCGCGTCCAACCGCAGCAGCACGGCGTGGAGCTGCTGCAGCGCTTCGGCTTCCGCTCCCACCAGGGCGCTCAATTCCGCCAGCACGGCCTGCTCCAGCTCCCGCTCCCGTCCCTCCAGATCGCGCAGGCGGTTGCCGAGGCTGATCACGGCCTGGGGTTCCACGAACACGGTGCTGCCCGAGGCGGAGCTGTCGTGCACGAGCCCGGGCAGCTGGGCGGCGGCTCCGGCCTTCACGGCCAGCACCGGCCGGCCGTTGCGCTCGGCGATCACCGTGTCCTGCAGCAGCGGCGCATGGCGGCGCAGCAGCTCCTGGAGCCGCTCGCGACGTTCGGCGCGAAGCCCCTTGAGCTGGCGCCGCACCGCTTCCAGCGGGGCGCTGGCCCGATCCGCCACCCGGCCGCCCTCCTCCAGGGCGAAATGGAGGCGCTGTTCCAGCTCGGGTAAGGTGCGCAGCTCGGCCACCAGGGCCGAGCACACCGGCCGCAGAGCCGGATCGTCGATCTGCCTGCGCAGGCGCCGGGCCGCGGCCAGGGTGGTGGCCAACGCCAGCAGGGCTTCTCCCGCCGCGGTGCCGCCCTTGGCACAGAGGGCCACCACGGCCGTGATGTCGGCCACGCCCTGAAAACTCAGCCCCCCCTCGAGCAGGCCATCGAGGGCCAGCATCTCGGTGGTTTCGGCCAGGAGCGCCCGGCTGTGCTCCAGGCTGAGCGGCAGTGCCAACGCCCGGCAGTGGCGGCGGCCGGCCTCGGTGCTGGCGAAACCGGAAAGCTGATCACAGAGCCTGGGCCACTCCAGCAGCTCCAGGGCCTCGTGCTCCACCTTGCTCACGGTGCGGGCGCAGCGGCGGACCGAGCCAGGGGGGGAGGCGGAATCGGCGACTGGCCCTCCACGTTGCTGGGGATGCCCGCCGGCGGCTCGTAGAGCATCTCGAGCCAGTTGCCTTCGGGATCCCGGAGGTAGAAGCTGGCTGTGCCGTCGCGGTGGTCATGCACGGGGCCGCAACGGTGCCCCGCCGCGGTGAGGGCGGCATGCACGGCGTCCACCTCGTCACGGTGCTGGAAGTGGAGAGCGACGTGGGGGCCCGCTGCGGTGTAGGAGGGACTGAGCAGCGCCAACCCCTCGCCGCTGCCCGGCCACTGGAGATAGGCCCAGTCCTCGGCCTGCCACGTGAGCCGCAGGCCGAGGGCGCCGTAGAAGGCGATCGCCCGGTCCATGTCCTCCACCCGCAGCGCCACATGGCCGAGCCGGTGGCGCGGGGCGGGCGCGGATGGCGGGGTGGCGGGGGAGGCGGCCATGGTGGAACAGTCGGCGCTGTGCATTCTCCCGGGACCGGCGCCGGAGCGCGCGGCGCCCTCAGCCCTGGCGCAGCCAGGTGGCGGCGTCGCAGGCGTGATAGGTGAGGATCAGATCAGCCCCGGCACGTTTGAAGCAGAGCAGGGTTTCGAGCACCACGGCCCGCTCGTCGATCCAGCCGCGCTCGGCGGCGGCCTTCACCATGGCGTACTCACCGCTCACGTTGTAGGCCGCGATCGGCTGCTCGCTCTCGGCCCGCAGCCTGTGGATGATGTCGAGATAGGCCAGGCCGGGCTTCACCATCAGGATGTCGGCCCCCTCGCTCTCATCGAGCTGGGCTTCGAGAATGGCTTCCCGACCGTTGGCCGGATCCATCTGATAGGTGCTCTTGTCCTTGGGGATGGGCTTGCCGCCGGCGGCCCTGGGCGCCGAGTCGAGGGCCTCGCGGAAGGGGCCGTAGTAGGCGGAGGCGTACTTGGCGGTGTAGCTGATGATGCCCACGTGCTCGAAGCCCTCCTCATCCAGGGCTTCGCGGATGGCGCCCACGCGCCCATCCATCATGTCGCTCGGGCCGATCAGATCGGCACCGGCGCGGGCCTGGGCCACTGCCTGGCGGCAGAGGATCGCCACGGTCTCGTCGTTGAGCACCACCCCCTCCTGGCTCACGATGCCGTCATGACCGTCGCAGGAGTACGGGTCCAGAGCCACGTCGGTCATGATCGCCATGCCCGGGTGCACCTCCTTGATGCGGCGGATGGCCCGGGGGATCAGGCCGTGCTCGTTGAAGCACTCGGCGCCGTCCTCGGTCTTGAGGCCGTCAGCCACCTTGGGGAAGAGCACCACGCAGCGGATGCCCAGCTCCCAGGCGCGTCCCACTTCCTCCACCAGGCTCTCCAGGCTCCAGCGGCGGCAGCCCGGCATGGCGCCGATCGGCTCGTTGGTGGCCCCCTCATGCACGAACAGGGGGTAGATGAAATCGGCGGCACTGAGCTGGTACTCCCGCACCATCGCCCGCAGGGCCGGCGTGCGGCGCAACCGACGGGGGCGGTAGCTGAGCTCCATGGAGTCTGTTGGGCTGGGGAGTGGATCGGCCGGATCCTAGGGAGCAACCCGGCGCCGTTCCGGCCGCCGGGGCCTCAGAGCCGGGCCGCCTGGATCCAGCCGGCGCGGGGATCGGCGCTGCGCGCGGCACGCAACTGCTCGAGCAGGGCCCGCTCCTCGGAACTGAGGGTGTCCGGCATCCGCAGCACCGGGGTGAGCAGAAGGTCGCCACGCCCCTCCTTGATCGGCCAGCCCTTGCCCTTGAGCCGCAGGCTGCGGCCCAGGGTCATGCCGGGGGGCACCTGCACCGTGGCCTCGCCATCGGGGGTGGCCACGCGCACCTCGCCACCGAGGGCGAGCTCATCGAGGCTGAGGGGCAGCTCGGCCCGCAGCTGATCGCCGTCGAGTTTCCAGATCGGGTGGGTCTGGATCTGGAGGTTGAGGTAGAGGTCACCGCGGCGGCCGGTGCCCGGCTGCATGTTGCCCTTGCCCTTGAGTCGCAGCCGGCTGCCCTGGCGCACGCCCGCCGGAATGCGCACCTTCACCCGCTCGTCGTTCACCGCCAGGGTGCGTTCGCACCCCCGGAACGCTTCCGCCATGGCGAGGGTGAGATTGGCTTCGGCATC
Source organism: Cyanobium sp. PCC 7001 (assembly GCF_000155635.1). NCBI lineage: Bacteria > Bacillati > Cyanobacteriota > Cyanophyceae > Synechococcales > Prochlorococcaceae > Cyanobium > Cyanobium sp. PCC 7001. Next base: position 2,509,212 of record NZ_DS990556.1, on the reverse strand, counting down.
GAGATTGGCCGGGGCACCCTTGGCGCCGCCGGGGAAGCCTGCGCCGAAGCCGCCTGTGCCGAAACCGCTGCCACCGAACCCCCCGGGGAAACCGCTGCCGAAGCCGAAGCCGCCTGGGGCCGAGGAGGCCCCGCCGCCGCCGAAGCGGCCGAGCAGGTCGTTGATGAAGTCGTCGAAGTTGCCGTAGCGGCCGAAATCCACGTCCATGCCGCCCATGCCGCCGCCGGCCCCTGCCTGGCTCCAGTACTGGCCGAACTGCTCGTACCTCCGACGCTTGTCGGGGTCGGAGAGCACTTCGTAGGCCTCGCTGATCTCCTTGAAGCGGGCCTCGGCAGCCTTGTCACCGGGATTCACATCCGGGTGGTATTGCCGCGCCAGCTTGCGGAAGGAGCGTTTGATCGTGTCGGCGTCGGCTCCGCGGTCGACACCCAGCACCTTGAAGTAGTCGCGGTAGCCGTTGGCGGTCATCAACAGGCGCCCATGGGCGAGCAGGACATGGTGGCGGGCGGAGGTGGTGCCGACACCCCGTCCAGTCTCTCAGCCGCCGCCAGCCTGCGCCGCCCGTGGGCGGGGTGGAAGGCCGAACGCCCGGCACGGCAGGACGGAACCCGGCTGGCCAGCCGCCAAGCTGCCCCGCACCGCCCCGTGGACAGGCCGCACCCTCTAGGTTTTCCATGGCTTGCAGGCTTGTTGACGATGGCATCACGGCGCCCTGCCTGGCTCACCCCGCTGGTGGTGGTGCTGCTGGGAACCCTGGCCACGGCCAGTGCCATTGCCCGTGGATCGAAGCCGCAGACGCCTGAGCCGCCGCCCTCCACCTCACCCCATGTGGGTGAACCGCTCAGCGTCTCCACCGCGGAGCAACGGGCCCTCAGCGACCATCTGCGCAGCCGGGGCGCCGTCTTCTACGGGGCCTGGTGGTGTCCGGCCTGCTTCCAGCAGAAGAACCTGTTCGGCAAGGAGGCCGGCAACAGCCTTCCCTACGTGGAGTGCGACAAGAGCGACGAGGGCCGGCAGCGCTGCATGGCGGCCAAGGTGCGCGCCTTCCCCACCTGGGACCTGCAGGGCAAACCGCGGCTGGAGGGCGTCCAGGACCTCGAAGCCCTCAAGCAGTGGAGCGAGTTCCCCGGCCCGGGACAAGCTGCCAGACCCTGACGGGCCCATCCTCATCCCCGTTGGCACAACTCCGGCAAAGTCCGCCAGAATCGGTGCAATGAACGGTTGATCCCACGGCCCGCCTGGGGCTGGTCCGCTGCCCTCCACCCCGTCGTCTGATGCCGGCACCTGCGCCATCCCCGGGCTCCAGCTTGTGGTTCGCCCCAACGGCCCTGTTTCTGTTCGGGACGCTCCTGAGCCCGGCAGCGGGCCGTGCCCAGATGCTGCTCGATGCCACCGGGGCGGCCGCCATGCAGGGCACCGTGAACAGCATCAGTGTTCCCGGCTCCACGGCGATTCTGAACCGGGCGCGCGAGACCACGTCTGAGATTCAGAACGTGCAGGGTGGTGGCGCCGCCCCTGCCCAGCCACCACCGGCCGCCGGTTCTCCCGCTCCCGCTGCCCCGGCGGGAGCCGGCACCGCCTCGAGCCGAGGCCCCCAGCCACCGGCTCAGAGCACAGCCCGGGTCAACGGCCGCAGTGTGCCCATGTGCTCCCACGGCGGGCTCTGCCACGGCGCCCTGCTGCGGGCGATGGGCATCCGCTGATCGCCTGCGCTCGAGTCGTTCCGGGAAGGCCCTTAACATGCCGTATCACTGTGTTCCGCGGCCATGATCGTCATCAAGGTCACCAACCCTTCCGATGTGGTGGCGACGCGCATTGGACGTTTCCTGGCTGATCTCACCCCCAGCGGCTTCGACCAGAACAAGGTGGAGGACGAACTGATGAAACAGCTGGTGGAGCAGATGGCGGCCCAGGGGCTGCAGGGTGAGGTGGCCTCGGTGAAGGGCCTGGATCTCCACAACAAGACCCTTCAGGTGAAGAACGACCTGCAGGTGCGGCGTCACCGGGTGATCTGAGCCCTGATCCGGGTGCCATCGGATCCGCCACACCACGGACGTACATCACAGACCATGTGAAGCCTGGAGCCAGCTCTCACCGTTCGGGCCAAGCTCGGGGGATGGCAGCCATGGCGCGATGCGTTCTCCCAGGGTGATCGAGCGACTGGGCAACGGGCTGAACCGCCACCTGCGCCGCGTGGCCGGCGCTGCTGCGGTGCTGGTTCTGGCGGCGGCGCCCGCTGCCGTTCAGGCCGAAACCGCGATCGAACGCGCCGCCCGCACCGGTGAGCTCGCTCTGGGTGTGGCGGGATCGGCCCCGCCCTACATGCAGGAGGATGCCCAGGGGGCACTGCAGGGCTACGCCATCGATGTGGCGGGTCTGATCGCTGCTGAGGTGTCCGACTATCTGGGCCGCCCCGTGAAGGTAGTGGGCGAGACCACCGACAGCCAGGACGCCCTGTTCCGCCAGGTGCACAACGGCGAGGTCGACCTGATGTGCGGCGCCCAGTTCACTTGGGAGCGGGAGATGTTCGTGGACTTCTCGATCCCCTTTGCCCTTTCGGGCATCCGCCTGCTCACCCAGGACGGCGCCCTCGATGGCACACCCGACTCCCTGCAGGGCAAGAGGATCGGGGTGGTGAACGGCAGCCTGGGCGAAGCCACCGTGAAGGCGCTGCAGCCCAGCGCCCGGCTGGTGCCCGTGGCCGATCTGGCCGCCGGGATGCAGGCCCTGGCGCAGGGCCGGGTCGATGCGCTGGGCGGCGATTCGGTGTTGCTCGCCTCGGCGGCGAAGGGATCCAGCCTGAAGCAGCCCAGCCTTGTTCCCACCATGGCCCTCAACCGCTACGCGGTGGGCTGCGCCATGCCGGAGAACAACTCCACCCTGCGCAATCTGGTGAACCTGGCCATCGCCAAGCTGCTGCAGGGCTACGTGAACGGCGATTCCGCCTCGCGTGAGCTGGTGAACCGCTGGCTCGGACCTGACAGCACCCTGGGCCTGCCCGAGCCGATGATCGCCCTCTACTTCCAGAGCGTGCTGCTCAACCACGAGCAGATCGCCGTGCCTGCCCAGCCCTGAGCCAAGCCTTGAGCTGGCGCTCAGCCGCCTGGTTCCATCCGCCCTACCGACTCCTCCCCTTTGGCGCTCACCATGACCACCGGCACTCGCTTCTCCCTGCTGGTTCTGCTGATGGCCTGCGCGGCTCTGGCGGAACCCGCGGCGGCCCGAACCACGCCATCCCCCGGCGGCACCGATGTGGAGGCCCGGCTGGAGCGCATCAGCCTGGCTCTGCTGCAGCGCTTCGACGAGTCCGCCCCGGCCGCAGGCGATGGAACCACCGGGGACGCCCTGGCGCGGGGCTTCGTGAACGGGGGGCCAGGCCGCCGCTTCGCCAATGGCGTGAACCGGGGGTTCGTGAACAACCACGGCTACTACGGCGGCAGCCGCGGCTTTGTGAACGGGGGGGGCGGCTACCGGGGTGGTGGTTTCGTCAATGGGGCCCGTCCCGGCGTGGGTTTCGTGAACTGGTGAGTGGCAAGCCGTGAGCAGCTTCGGGCCGATCCGCTTGCTGGTGATCCAACCCACCTCGCTGTGCAACCTCGACTGCTCCTACTGCTATCTGCCCGATCGCCAACGCCGCCAGCTGCTGGACGAGGGCTTGCTGCGCCCCATCCTGCAGCGGGTGCTGGAGAGTCCTTATCTCGGCGAGGGGCTCACCCTGCTGTGGCACGCCGGTGAACCGCTCACCCGCCCCCCCGCCTTCTACACGCGCGCCAGTGAGATCCTGCGGGAGATGCTGGAGCCCCATCCGGGCGTGCAGGTGGCGCAGGCCCTGCAGACCAACGGCACCCTGATCAACGCCACCTGGTGCGAGTGTTTCCGGCGGCATGGCATCACGGTGGGGGTGAGCCTCGACGGGCCGGCCTTCCTGCACGACAGCCACCGCCGCACACGGCTGGGCCGGGGCAGCCATGCGGACACCATGCGCGGAATCCGGGCCCTGCAGGAGGCCGGCATTCCCTTCTCGGTGATCAGCGTGCTCACCGAAGACTCCCTGCAGCACGCCGATGCCCTGGTGGACTTCTACCTGGAGCACGGCATCAGCGAGGTGGGCTTCAACATGGAGGAAACCGAGGGAGTGCACAAGCGCTCCAGCCTTGGCGGGGAGAGCTGTGAAGACCAGTACCGCCGCTTTCTCGGACGGGTCTGGGACCGGGTGGTGGAGGCCGGCGGAGCCCTGCGCATTCGCGAGTTCGAGGATCTCTACACCTTCATCGCCAGCCGCTCCCGGGTGGACCATTCCGATCTCAACCACCCGATGGCGATCGTGAGCGTGGATCATCAGGGCAACTTCTCCACCTTCGATCCGGAGCTGCTGTCGGTGGAGACCAGCTACGGCCTGTTCAACCTCGGCAACGTGCTCACCGATTCGCTGGAATCGGCCTGCAGCCATCCGCGCTTCCAGCGCATGTGGGCCGACATGCAGGCCGGCATCGAAGCCTGCCGCAGCAGCTGCAGCTATTTCGGCATCTGCGGGGGCGGGGCCGGCAGCAACAAGTACTGGGAAACCGGCAGCTTCCGGGCCAGCGAGACCCAGGCCTGCCGCTACCGCATCCAGCACGTGGCGGATGTGGTGATGGCGAAGCTGGAGGAGGAGCTGGAGCTCTGAGGTCAACGGCGCAGTGCCGTCCAGTCCTGAAACCAGCCGCGACGCCACAGCCAGTAGCTCTGCAGCAGGGCGACGCTGGCCATGGCCACGAGCACCAGGGCGTAGCCATAGGCCCACTTCAGCTCCGGCATGGCCACGAAGTTCATGCCGTAGATGCCGGCGATGAATGTGAGCGGCGCGAAAATGGACGAGACGATGGCCAGGGTTTTCATCACCTGGTTCATGCGGTTGCTGATGCTGGCCATGTAGGCGTCGGTCACGCTGTCGCACTGCCGGCGCAGCAGTTCGCAGCCCTCGAAGATCAGACCCACCCGCTGCTCCATGTCCTGAAAGCCGTGCAGAGCCTCAGGCCCCAGCAACCGCTGGGTCTGCCGGAGCAGCACCATGATCTGATGGCGCAGGGGCCACACCTGGCCGCGAATGTCCCGCAGGCTGCCACGCACGTCGTAGGCGCGGTTGAGCAGACGCGGGGTGGGATGGCGCAGGGCCTCTTCCTCCAGGGCCTCGAGCCTGTCGGCCAGCTTCTCCAGCAGCGGGAACAGATCGTCCAGCACTTCGTCGATCAGGAAGTGGAGGATGTCGTCGAGATCCTCGCGCGTGGGCGGAGGATCCAGGGAGGCGAGCCACTGGGTGAGTTCCGGGAACGAGCGAGGTTTCGGCACCTCCTCGATGCTGATCAGCAGGTTCGGCAGCAGCAGCAGCCCCACCTGCTCGCCCACCAGGCGTTCGGTGGTCTCCGAGCAGCTGAGTCGGTGCAGGATGGCGAGAACCACATCGCCCAGGGAGTCCACCCTGGGCCGCTGGGGCACCTCGAGCAGCGGCGCATGGAAAGCCGGCGGCACCCCCAGCCTGCCGAGCACGGCACGGATGAGCGCTGGGTCCGCCATGCCCTGCAGCCGGATCCAGAGCGGCCGCCTGTCTGCCAGCAGGCCCGGGAGATCCTCCAGCTGGAGCGCGTCCCGGGCCTGCATCCCGGTGGGAAGGAACACGAGCGCCGAGAGCTGGGTCGGCGCCCTGCCACCGTGCACGAACAGGCTGGCGGGAAGGCCACCAGGACGCGCGTCCAGGGGTCTGGAGCGCAGGCTGCCTGGATCGATGCGGGTCATCCCAGCGTTCTAGCGATCGCCGCACGGTGGGGGGAAGGCCGATCCGCAGGGAGATCGGCTGCTGGTGCGAGCAGGCCGCTGAGGCGACATCGCGCGGAGCTTTGCCACGGCGGTTTGCCACGGGGGATATGTTTCAGATTCAGGTTGCCGATGCGATGCAAGCCCAGCTGGAAACATTCGCGTCCTCCAACGTCAAGCACAGCATCAGCCACCCCGCGTACCACGACGCTGTCTTGAGGGCATGGAGCGCGATGCCTCGCTACCCGGAGCTTTGCAGCGACGACGAGCGATGCGCACGCCCAGTGGCCGTACGCTGATGTCGGCAGGGTCGCAACGTTGATGGGGAAACACCTCAGGCTCCGCCTGAAGATCCTTCGGGCCACTGACGACCGGGAAGGCGAGGGCAGGGCGATGCGGTGCTGGGAACTGTTCCGCAAGCTGCCGCTCAACCTGGCGACCAAGATCAGCTGGCTGATGGATCACAAGGGCCAGCTCTACGTGGGGCTGCACGGGAAGCGGCGGGTTCTCAGTGCGGAGGAGCACCGCACCCTGCTTCTCCTCTGGCACCCCGAACCCATCGTGCACATCTGCCGGGAGCGTCCGCCGGCCAAAGGGGAGGAGCTCAGCTCCGTGGTGCTGTTGACGCTCTGAGGAGCAACTGCGGCGGGACTCTGAATCGTCCACCGCAAGAGGGAGGCAAAGATCCAGCGGATGATGGCTTCAATCTCTTCAGTCCTCACCGAGGGGCGGTCGAAGCCTCGCGCTTGGGAGACAACCCCAGAGTCCGGTGGAGAGCTACAAGGCGCGATAGCTGAAGGGGCCCATCCAGGCCCCATGGGTCATCTGGGTGATCCGGACATTTAGACTCTGAGCCTGACTTGAGATTGCAGCATTAGCAAGGAGTCTTGGGCAGGAACACGGACTTCCCGGAAAGCTGAGAGGGTGATTTTGACGTGACCTCCGTTATCGGTCCAATCCTTATGGGAGTGGGTGGTCATGGTCATGCGGCAGCTCCTGGTTGAGCTGCCTCAAGGGGCGCACGCCCCTGGAGGGCCGAATGCGGCCTGAACGTGTTGTTCTCCCAGCGCCATCGATCCGCGAGGAGTTGAGCCTCTGGAGCCGGTCTTCCGTGCCGGCGCGACCTTCCCCCACGACCCGGCCATCAGCGAGGCGGAGGCGCGATGGGGGGACGGACGACCTCAAGCCCAATTCCCTCGCCCTCGGCGGCCATGTGGCCGATGCCGGCGACGTGGTGGCCGAGCACTGCCGAATTCTGGTGACGGATCCGTGGGAGGCGTGCCGCTGGCCCGGGACAGCACCACCCATGCCCGAGGAAGGACAAGCCAGCAAACGGCGTGTGCCCTCAGCAACCCGTCAGTCGGGAAGCGCCCCATGGCAGCCCCAGAATGGGCCGGACCTCAACAAGATCAGGTGCGGCACGAGCACGGACGTGGCTCCATGGACCACACCGTCACGGATGTCATTAAAAAAAAATGTGAGTCGCAGAAGTGACGTTCGGCACCGCCACACTGAGGCCAGTCATGCAAACTCTCTTCAGCCGTGACCCAGCAGAAGCCCAACATCGTCGTCATTTTTGGCGATGACATCGGATGGTTTAACACCAGTGCATACAACCACGGGATGATGGGATATCAAACGCCAAACATTGACAGAATAGCCCGCGAAGGCATCATGTTCACCGATGCCTATGGACAACAGAGCTGCACGGCTGGTCGCGCAGCCTTCATCACGGGTCAATCTCCCAAGCGGACAGGACTGCTCAAGATTGGCATGCCTGGCGATCCCATTGGATTGCAAAAAGAAGATCCAACAATTGCCGAGCTCCTCAAACCCCATGGGTACGCGACTGGCCAGTTCGGCAAGAATCACCTTGGGGATCTGGATGAATTTCTACCCACGCAGCATGGGTTTGACGAGTTCTTTGGGAATCTCTATCACCTGAATGCAGAAGAAGAGCCAGAAAATCCTGATTACCCCAAGGATCCCGAGTTCCGTCGGAAGTACGGGCCACGCGGTGTGCTGAAGTCGACGGCTGGGGGGGCCGTGGAGGACACGGGGCCCTTGAACCGTAAGCGCATGGAGACGGTCGACGAGGAGTTCCTGGGCGCAACGCTTGACTTCATCGAGCGTCAGCACAAGGCGGAAACACCTTTCTTCTGCTGGTTCAACACAACAAGAATGCATATCTTTACCCACTTGAAGCCAGAGTCGGCAGGGAAGACCGGGAAAGGCATTTATGCTGATGGCATGGTTGAGCATGATGGACACATCGGGCAGCTGCTGGCAGAACTGGATGAACTCGGGATAGCCGACAATACAATCGTGATCTACACGACAGACAACGGCGCCGAAAAGTTCTCCTGGCCCGATGGCGGAACGTCTCCCTTCAAGGGAGAGAAGGCAACCACCTGGGAGGGTGGCGTGCGGGTGCCTCTGATGATCCGGTGGCCTGGACAGATCCAGGCTGGTTGGGTGTCGAATGAAATCATCTCTCTGGAAGACCTGCTGCCTACGCTGCTGGCCGCAGTCGGTGAGCCTGACATCAAGGAGAAGTTACTCGCGGGCCACACGGCAGGTGACAACTCTTTCAGGGTACATCTTGACGGCTACAACTTTCTCCCCTACTTGAAGAAAGAAGTCTCCGAAGGACCGCGCAAGACATTTTTCTACTTTGTCGACGATGGAACCCTTGGAGCCGTACGCTATCTGGACTACAAGTTTCACTTCAGCACCCAAGTCCATCACGGGATGAGTGCATGGATTTTTGGGCAGGAGCCAAGGAAGGCTCCGCTGTTCATCAACTTGCGAGCCGACCCCTTCGAGGAGGCTCCCGAACAATCATCCTATTATGACGACTGGCTGGTTCGTCGGATGTTTGCAATGGTTCCGCTCAAGGACCTGGTCAGCAACTTCATGGCCACGTTCAAGGAGTATCCGCCTCGGCAGGAAGCAGGTTCCTTCACACCTCGTCAGTAAGGAATCGGGCAAGGCTGAGGCGGCAGCCTTGCAAAGGTCTCGACATCCAGCAGGGCCGCACAGCCGCGGAAACAGTCCAGGGCCTGGTGGTGACGCTCCAGGCTCTCGGCCATCCAGGCATCCGTGAGGCCGATCACCCGTCTCCTGCGCCACTGGCCTACGGCGGCAGCCGGGTGTCCGGTGTCCAGCAGGTTTCAGGTGCTGGTCTGGAGCGGCAGCTTGAGGCGCGGAGCCCTCGGGCGATTCCTGGAGTTGGCGCATGACGACCGGCTTGGGAGGGACCCGGTGCGGCTGGTCGAGGCCATCGACCGACTGAGCAGGCAGGAACCAACTCATGCAACCAAGGCGATTCTCGCCGGCCTCATCGATAGCGGCGTTCGCATGATCACCCTGGAGGAGGGCAGCGAGTACAGCCAGGAAACGCTGGACGACGACAACAGCACGTTGCTGGTTCTTGTGGTTCGCATCCATGGAGCGGGCTCGAGAAGGTCAACGTCGGGACCCAGTGAGCACTGAGGGCACGATGACGGGCGGGCAACGAGCCCCTACAACACCAGGATGTAGATGCCGGCGGCCCAAAGGATGCAGACAATCAGACGAATCAGCAGATCAACTGCAGGTGAGGTGCGACCTATGGCAGCGCGATCCGAGGACGTTAAACCAGCTGAGCTGAGCGCACGCATAAAGATCCTTGCAAAGAACAACTCATTCACGGAAAGACGGAGCGATCCGCCCTCTTGCAGGTGACCGCGGCACATGAAACTTCAGGCCGCGACTGGTGTCGCCAGCCGTTACTCCGCCCCACTTGGGCCAGCTGCGTTGTGTTCATATTACGCAATCGACTTGACACCATCAAAGGGCGAGCCGTCACTCCACATATTGCGAAACAGGCACGAAAGCCGATCAGCGAGCTTCTAGGTATCTCTACTCATGATTCTGCCTGCTGTGGTGACCCTGAGGACTGCATCCCGTCGCTCGTGGCGTTGGGTCTCACTTGCCTCCAGATCGGGCCCTTCGCAGCAGGCGACCAGCTTGGAAGCCGTTGCTGAGGTGAGCAGCAGGGCCGACTGCCTGAGTCTTGGAAGGTGCTGGTAGAGCCGCAGCCCACATCCGTCCATGATCACCCACTGCAGTGGAGCTCATCACGTTCCACCGCTTACTGGATGGGCCTCCTCGCAGGCACAGCAGCAACCCTCACAACAGTGAGCGCGCACAAACGCCAAGGCCCCTCAGCACACGGCGAGAAAAGACAGCAGCCCTGAGACAGGGAAGAGCCCAGCCCCAGAGACGTGAAAGGGGCCCTTCCAGGCCCCATGGGTCATTTGGGTGATACGGGCTCCTTCCATGTGAGGCATGACTGAGATCAGCAGCTAGAGCCTAGTCCCTGCAATGAGTTATGGGAAGCTTTGACAAACAAACGGAAGCCCTGGAGAATCCATTTGTCCGCCATTTTGTCCGCTAGGTGCCATCTTCTGTCCGCCGCTCTGCGACATGGGAAGACGGGTTCCGCCAGATGGTCCGCGAAGGTCGTCAGGGCTGGACCGTCAGCGAGGACAAAGGGCGCGTACGGCTCAAGGTGCGCGGCCGAGACGTACCCAGCCAATCGGCTGCACTCCCGTTTGATTGGGCCCCGGATCAAGTTGCCGATGCCCTGCTGCTGATCAACCGCACCTATGCGGCATGGAAGGCTGGCGGGCTGACCCTCCAAGCCGCTTTGAGAGAGGCCCTGGGGGCCAGCGACAAGCAATCCCACCGTGTGCTGAAGAGCTGGCCAGCCATCGTGGAATCGTTCCGGGAGTCGCTCCAACAAGGCCGCAACCAGATCCTCGACAAAACCTGGCAGGCGAACTACGAGCCCTATCTGTTCGAGGCCCTGCGGCTCCTAAGGCAGCCCGCTCCACCGGCCGATGGCTACGAGCTGCTTAAAAGGACCCTGGAGCGGTGGAAAGGCAAGCCAGCAAGCCGCTTCGCCTGCTGCCTGGCGCTGCGGAACTTCATGGATCATGCGGTGGCGCGGCACAGCATGTCCCCGAGCTGGCGCATTGATCAAACGTCGATCCAGGAGCTGCGAGGCCGACCTCCAGAGAAGCGGACCAAGGCCACCCTCACCGACACCGAGCTTCTGGAGCTGATCTCAGCCATCGAGACCCGCAATCCGCGATGGGCAAACGTCCTGCGACTGCTGACGCAATACGGCTTACGTCCGTGTGAGCTGCAGTGCATCACGCCTCGACACACCGACAGCGGAGTGGTGGGTCTGTGGTGCTCCTACCGCAAGGTGTCCGGTCCAAACAAAACTGAACCACGCTGGCTTCAGCCTCTGCCTCTCGAGAACGCGGACGGGGAACTGATGACTTGGGAGCTGGCCGAAGCAATGGACGCAGGGCGGCTGCCTTGGCCCGTGGGCCAGGACGGCTTGGAGCGGAAGCTTGATGGCCACTACGTCCAGCAATTTCTCGCGCGCCAGCCGGAGTGGAAGGCACTGCAGGAGAAATACGCCAGGAAGGGCCTATGGCTTCGAGCGTACAGCTTCCGTGACACCTACAGCGTGCGGGCGCACCGTATGAGTGTCGAAACGGCACAGATATGCAGGGCTATGGGTCATGGGCTGCAAGCACATAGCAGGGCATACGAAACCGCCACGGACAGAACTACGGCCGCAGCTTTCTCCGCTTTAAAGCGATGAATGGAGTCATCGAGAGCTTGCGGAAGCCCTCGGAGTGGTTAGAGTTTTTTCGTTGACCCGATCAGCAACTTCGGTCGCCCCGGCGCAACACCCAAGCCATTCAACCTTCAGTTTGGAGCTAGCTGCCAAACCAGAACGCAAGCCTGTCGCACTCGATGCACCTATCCCGGGCATGGAGAACTACCGGCTTCCCCATGGTGTAAACCGCGCCGCCTGGGCGCGGTTCATCCGCCGCCACACTCGCATCGGGCTCATCCCGATTGACGAGTGCTTCAGCTACGGAGGCAGCGATGCCCTCAAGTGGCAGAAGCTGCTGAAAGCAGCTCGGCGCTGGCAAGATGATCTGCTCCAAACGGAAGACAGGCATGGCTTCCCTCGCGCCTAGCAGGCGCGATTCCAGTTATGAAACCCAGTTGGGTTGGAACCACCGCCATGGCTGAGCGCCTTGGCGTGCATCCTCAAACGCTACTCAAGCTGCGCCGAGCAGCGAAATCACCCTTTCGGCAAGGGCGTGATTATCGCTTCGCCGGCCTGTCTACCGGGAAATTGCAGTGGCATCCAGAGGCGGCAGAAGCCAGCTTCACGGAGATGCACCATGTCCCCGCGAGCAAGGTGGAAACCTTCTCGAGGGGAATGGACGTCGCCCGCTGATTACGGAGGCCACCGTGGATCAGCATGATCATGCTACCGGCTCCGGCGCCGGCAAAGGAGAAGTTGGTACGACTTCTCCCGAGATTGCGTTGTCCCCAGACATCGCGCTAGCTGTGCAGCAAGCTTATGCAGAAGCAGCTTTCTACATTGCCTTAGGGAAAGTTGCAAAGACAAATGACCTCAGCCTGCGCCAACAGGTCTCAGTCTGGAGGCCATTTCGTGACTAAGGAACGCGATGCCTGGGAGAGACTAGTCACTCTCAGAGTTCTTAACCCGGACAGTCAATTCAACCCATCAAGAGCTCAGGATGGCTGGTACAGCGCCACGCTCAAAGCCGAGCTGAAGCGGCTTGATTCTCCCAGGCCTAAACAGTCGCAAGAGGCATTACCGCAAGCCCCCTCAGCACTGAAGACGGGGCCCTCCACTGCTGAGCGCATACAAGCAGCGGTCGAGGGCTTAATGGCAGCCACGCTGGCCGATGACCAGAACGAGATCGACGCCCACTACGCCGAGCTTTACCGCCTTAGCGTAAGTCGTGATCGCGCCCAAGAGCGCGTTCTCATTCTGTGGGCCGAGCAGCACGGCTACCAGCTCAGTCACGGCACCAATCAGAAAGGAAACCGTGGCCGAGTGATCGGGAAGGCCAAGGCTGGCGCTGGCCTACGCCAGCAGCTCCCCGGCTTTGGCCTGGATCGTGATCTGCACCTGCTGGTGGCCGATGGTGCCGGTGGCAAAACCACTGCCGCCGCTGAACTTGTCACGGTCTACAGCGCCAGGGATTGTGGATTCCTGGACCACGAGGCCCCGCGAAACGATCCGGAAGACGATCCCCGCACCACCGCACTGGTGATAGCCCCAGACGGTGAAGGGTCGGCCTACAGCATGTGGGAGAGCTACCTCGAAGACGCCCAGGCGGTAGAGCGTGGCGCCCAAGTTGAGATCTGGGCGCAGGATGATGACACTGGCGAACGTGCCTGGAACGTCACTCTCCAGGGCCTCGATCGGCTGGCCACCCGGTTGGCCAAGGGGGACCTGTGCGTGGTGGTGATCGACACCGCTAACGCGGTTCTCCGTGGCGCTGGGATCAACACCGGCGTGGGACCGATTGACGCCTACCTGCGACTCCTGAAGCAGATAGTTTGCCGCCATTGCGCCTTGTGGCTCCTCCACCACACCACCCGAGCCGGGACGCCGGACATCAAGGGCATCGGCGGGCATCCGGCCTTTCAGGAGGTGCCGAGTGTGATACACATGATCCAGGCGAGGCAGCAGGCCGACGGCACCCAGCTCCGGCTGTGGCACGTCCTGAAACTGCGCGGCTCCGGCTACCGCCGGTTCGCCTATGAACTGCGCGGCGGGCGCCTGTGCGTTACGGAGGGCTACGTGTTCGAGAACTGCGTCGAGCAGGTGCTCGTGGCGCTGCACAAGCAGATCCTGGCGAAGGCTGGAACCACGCCGGGCGAGCTGACCCGTGCCACCGGCCGACCAGCGCAGTCGGTCTACAACGCCCTGAACACACTCCGGGGTGCAAAGGCTATACGGCGAAAGGGCACTGGCTACCGGCTCACACCATCCGGCTCGGCCTGGCTCGAGGCGCTAAGCCTCTGCTCCCCCCTATCTCCAGACGCCCATGTCGGTAAATCAGACAGCCAAACGCCCTTCATGACAAAGGATTTGAGAAATTGCGCGTGATCGCAATACGCTCAGATCGCCTACGGCGCAAAGAATCTAACCACTTCATCTACCGTTTTCTCACAACAGGTAAAGAGGGGGGTGCTTCTGATGCTGTCACGGCAGCACCGTGACGACGCTGGAAGCAGACCCAGCCGAGGTGATGATCCAGCCCTCCCTGGATGGGTTATTCCGGCACCAGTCACCAGTCATCACTGCCTTTACGGCGGTCCTTGCCGTCCCCATCCCCCAGAAAGGCCTTCCGCCAGTGTTTGAGGGTGCGCAGGCAGATGCCGATCTCATCGCAGGCGCTCACCAGGCAGGCGCCCGCAGCATTGGCCTCGCCGATCAGCTCGATCACCTTCCGCCGGTGCGCGGCGCTCGTCAGCCTTCCGCGTCCTCCGAGCAGAAGGCCTCCCACTTTTTTCGCAGCACCAGCAAGGCCGCCATCTCTGCCATGGCCTTCTCCTTACGCTGCAGCTCCTTTTTGAGAGCCTTGATCTCCCGCTGGTCCTGGGCGCGGAGCTTCTCGAGCTCCTTCTGCTCGGCCATGGTCAGCACCGGCTTGGCGTTGGCATCCTGGGCGGTCTGCCGCCATCGGCTCACCTGCTCAGGGAAGAGGCCCCGCTCCCGGCAGGAGGAACTCAGCTCAGTGGCGTTCAACCCAGCCGTCTCCATTACCACGGTGAACTTGCCGGCAGCACTCCAGCCTTCTGGTTCCTTCTCGGATGCCGGCACCACCTCTCCCTGCAACCGCCAGGCCTTCCTCCATTTGTAGAGGGTGATCACGTGGATGCCCAGCTCCTCTGATATCCGGGCCACGCTCTGCCTCTGCGGCGGGCTCATCCGCCTCCTCAAATCAGCCTTGACGGCCTCGCCGTAACGACGCATTGGCCATGTCCTCAAGCCCCCGGATGTACGAATGAGAGGGGTTACATCTTTCCTGAAGCCGGGGGCAACGCGCCGCCATACTTTATTTGGAAACCGACGAAGAAGAGAACGTGAGATTTTTCCAGAAGCATGGTTTTGAAGTGGCCGGCCATTGGCGCTCAACCAGAAGAGCTGGTATATGAGACGCCTTCGGTGATCAGATTTCTATTTCAAGCACCCTACACAAACTGGTTTCAGGAAGAATCAAAGAACAGGTCAAGCAAAGACATCGAGATGGACGCGGTATGTGCGCTAACGCACCCTCGCTGAGTTATACTAGCAAGGTCCCGAAACAATGGACTTGCCCTATGCGAAATACACAGGATACGGAAACCCCAAGACGCTTAGCCGGCCGAGTGGCGATAATTGGCGCACTGCTAGCCTGGTCGCAAATCGCTGTGTATATGGTAGCCCTGAAGGGTGACCTCGCCGTAGTCTTTGAGCCAGCAATATTTCTCAGCCTGCCCGCCCCTACACACGATTATTTTCACGCTTCGCTAATTCTGGACACACTTGGCTTCTACCTTCCGTTCTTGGTGATTGGCGGTTACCTATGGTCGGTAATGCGCGTAGAGCACGGCGCGCTGATTGACATCGCGGCGCTGTGCATTGTTACTTACGCGGTGATGGGTATTGCCGGTGACGCCCTGTTGTTTGCCACGGTGTCACCCCTGGCGGCAATGCATGCCGCCGGTGACCCGGCCATCAAAGTCGCCAGCGAGACCACCTGGCTGGCCCTTGCGAAGGGTGCCCAGCAGGGTCTTTGGATCATGGAGGGTCCAGTCATGGGTTTTTGGGGTCTGGTAATGGGCAGTACCATGTGGCGTGCGGGCAAGCCATACGGCCGCCTGCTGATGGTTGTCGGATTTTGCTATGGAGCGGTTTTTGTGCTGGGGGTGCTAGGCCTTTGGTCTGTGACCCAACAGTTTCAGCTGGTTTTCCTGATCTTGTTGCCCCTGTGGTCTCTGCTTACCGGGATCGCGCTCTTGCGTCAACGAACAAATTGACAGCTTCTCGATGATTGCCCTTGATTGAGTCCTGGCTCTATCTACACTGCAACCGACCCTGTCTGCGACGAAGAAACCTGCCGATCGATCTAATAGTACCGCTCGACACTGCAACCCCAATGTCAGATCCGCACCGAAGAGAGCCGTTCAAGTAAATATTCTGAGGATCCGCTTCTATTGCCTAGTGGCTAGGATCAACCAATGTTCACTTGTCAAAGAAGAAACAAATGTAGTCAGAAGATCTGCAGCGCCGCTGCTTTGGGCGTTAGACGCACCTTATTTGGCGTAGCTCCCGGAAACAGGTTAAAATAGTAGGTAACACGGAAAGAATCACATATGAGCATGCACAGACGCGAGTTTATCCTGGGCTTACTAGGTGGCGCAACTGTTGTGGTAGCCACCACCAGCTGGGGCAAGCCCTTCGACCCTTCCGTACAAGCCGCCATGCCCGACCTCGGCATTACGGAAGTGAAGGCCATCGCCGAGAAGGGCTTCATCTACGGCCTGCCCATCGTGATGAACTACGCCGTGATGTATGAATATGCCATTGACAAGGTAGGCAGCCAGTTCAAGGCCCCGTTCAATCAGATCAAGAACGAGCCGAGGGTCTACACCTACAAGGACACTGCGGTGATCACACCGAATAGCGACACCCCCTATTCTTTCGTCTGGCTGGACCTCCGCGCCGAACCGATGGTCCTGACCGTGCCAGCGGTAGAAAAAGATCGCTACTACGCCGTCCAGCTGACCGACGGCAACACCTACAACTACGGCTACATCGGCAGCCGCTCCACCGGCAATGCTCAGGGCAGCTACATGGTTGTCGGACCCGATTGGAAAGGGAATAAGCCGGCAGGAATCAAAAAAGTCTTCACTTCCAGTACACCCTTCTCCGTCGCCATTTATCGGACCCAACTCTTCGACCCGGCAGACATGCCGAATGTGATCAAGGTCCAGGATAGCTACAAGGCGGAACCGCTTTCCTCCTTCCTCAAACAACCTGCACCTGCCGCCGCTCCGACGATCGACTTCAGTCCGGCTACCACCGCAGGAATCAAAGAGAATTTCTGGAGCTACCTCCACGCGGCGCTTGAATATGTTCCGGAAACGGACGTGGACAAAGACATCCGCGCAAAGCTCACGACCATCGGCATCGGCCCGAAGAAGACCATCGACTTGAAGGACCTTTCGCCAGAGCACCAGAAAGCCATCGTCCAAGGCATGAAGGCTGGTGATGAAAAAATCAGCACCTTCCTGGCCTCGGGTCTGACCGACATCAATGGCTGGCAAGTTGGATCCCTTCCGGGAGACGAAGCTCACTACAACGGCGACTGGCTCAAGAGAGCCGGCACCGCCAAGGCAGGTCTGTATGGCAACAGCGCCGTCGAGGCAGTTTATCCGCTGACCCGCGTGGACGGCGATGGCAAGAAACTCGATGGCAGCAAGAACAATTACACCATTACATTCCCTGCGGGTCAATACCCTCCGGTGAATGCCTTCTGGTCAGTCACCATGTATGACGGCAAGACCCAGTATCTGATCAAGAATCCGATCAACCGCTACCTCATCAATTCGCCGATGATTCCCAACATGAAGAAGGGGAAAGACGGATCTCTCACCCTTTACGTCCAGAAGGATTCGCCCGGCGAGGGCAAGGAGTTGAACTGGCTCCCTGCGCCAGACGGTCCGATCTATCTCGTGATGCGCCTCTACTGGCCGAAGACCGAGGCGCCATCGATCTTGCCACCCGGTGCAGGCACATGGAAGCCACCGGGCATCGTGAAGGCAAATTAATTATGGCCTCGATTCCAATGGTTTCAGACACTACCGGGCAGCCGGTTCGCGATCCTGCCCATTTACGGGTCGCTTCAGCCGTGGATCGATAAGAACTGGCGGCCCAGCGAGATTGAACTCGTAAAGTGAGCGGGCTTTCAATCAACGAAATCCGACTATCAAGGTTTAACTTCTCATGAAATCACCAATGATCAAAAGTCTTTCGTCACTAGTAGTGGTCGGTGCACTGGCTTTCGCTACAGGGGGACCTGCATTGGCACAGGTATCACCACAAACCCTGAAGTCGATCTCGATACCGAACAAGGTCGCGACGCCGATCGGACCCCTCGATTTCTTCGACGGGGTGCCGTCCAAGGCGACTGCCGAAGCGGTCTACGACAACCTCGATCGAATGCGCGGCACGGAGGTGTTTCTGGACAACATAGGCGCGGTGTCGATGTACGCAGTGCGTACCGGCCTGGCAGATGCCGGGGCCAAGGGGGCCAACAAGATCGCCCTGTTCCCGCAGTTGCTGGATTCGCAGACGCTGGTGGTCACGGCCAACACCTCCACGCTGTACGCCTACACCTTCACCGATCTGGCGCAGGACGGCCCGACGGTGATCGAGATCCCGCCCGGGATGCTCGGTTTTCTCGACGACGCCTGGCAACGCTTTGTCGGCAACATGGGCGTTACCGGGCCTGACAAGGGCCAGGGCGGCAAGTACCTGGTCCTGCCGCCGGGCTACACCGGAGCGGTCCCCGAGGGCTACTTCCTGCTCAAGCCGCCGACGAACCGGAACTTCCTCTTCCTGCGAGGCTCAATCAAGGGCGGACTGAAACCTGCTGTCGAAAACATCACGTCGAAGCTGCGCGTCTATCCGCTGAAGGATGCGGCCAAGCCGGCGCCGACTGAGTTCGTTGATATGTCCGGCAAGGCCTTCAACACCGTCTTCCCCAGCAACTTCAGCTACTTCGAGAACCTGAACGCGATCATCCAGGACGAACCGATCGACGCCATCAGCCCCGAGGTGCGCGGTGCGATCGCCGCCATCGGCATCGTCAAAGGCCAGCCGTTCAAGCCCGATGCGCGAATGAAGAAGCTGCTGACGGAGGCCGCCACGCTTGGCAACGCCACGTCGCGGGCCATCACCTACCACCCGCGATTTGCCGGGGTGAAGATCTATCCGGACGACCCCAAAAGCGTCTGGTCCACGGCCTTCGCCAACAAGAACACCAGTTTCGAAGCCGATGGGGCGATGGGCCTGGACGCGCGCGTGCTCTACTACTTCAACGCCGGCGGCGTGACCCCGGCCATGGCCGCCAGCCGCGCCGGCGAAGGGTCGGACTACGCCTTGGCCGTACTCGATGCGAACCAACAGGCCTTCGACGGCGCGAAGACCTACAAACTGCGTCTGCCGCCGAACGTGCCGGTGAACGACTTCTGGGCCGTCACGCTGTACGACACGCAGACACGTTCGCAGCTCCAGACCAGCCAGAAGTTCCCGACGGTCGGCAGCCAGACCGAAGGCATGAAGAAGAACGCCGACGGTTCGTACGACGTCTACTTCGCGCCGAAGGCACCGAAGGGCAAGGAAGGCAACTGGCTACAGACGGTGCCAGGTAAGAGCTGGTTCACCATCCTGCGTATGTACGGGCCACTGGAGCCGTGGATCAACAAGACATGGCGGCCAAGCGAGATTGAACTTGTGCAATGAGCCAAACCTGCTAACGAACAAGGATAGATCGTACGCAGCCACGATCTATCCTTGTTCGATGGATCGATGGGAAATATGAGATGGCACTCTGGGACTGACGAGCTGATGTGATGGTTGAACCGGACCCTCGCGTCACCTGAGGTGGTCTGGCTTTTCTGGACAGGTCCCATCGTTAACCTCTGAGGCGCGGCACAGAGCGCGGTTCCTGCGGCAGCCGGGCCCGTCCGCGGCGGTGGCACTGCCCTGCCTGGTGCAACACCCGATAGAAGCTTGATTCAGAGCCGATGTAGAGCCCCTGATCCGCCAGCGCTGGCACGATCTGTCCCGGCGGCAGCGAGGCGTACTCCGGCTGGTTGCAGGTGAGGAGGATCCGCTGACGTTCCTCCTCGCTCAGGCGGTGAGCGACCTTGCGGAAACTGGCCTTATGCCCAGACAGGCCAAGCCGACAATCAAGCGCGTCCGAACTCGGTGCCGGGCAAGCCACGAGCGCTATCTCTCCTCAACATATCCTCGCATCAGCCACTTATTGCGCACAATACTGGGTGCAGCGATTGCATAGGCAATCCAAACCACCCAGCCTAGAAAGATCATCCACAAAAGAAGGCTCAACACCAAGTTGGCTAGGGCATGGCCGACTTCACCAATGCACAAGAAAAAGATAGGGCCAAACAAGAATGCCCCAGCAACGATAGCGAAATTACTAGGATAAACAATATGGTTATTCTGAGGATTTCTAAAGCAGCGCACTCGCTGGCTGGCTCGCGTGGCCGACTGACGGCTCGATGTCGTTACAGAATCTGTGTGAATTGCCTGCTTGTCATGTGATGGTTCAGGAGGGAAAGCGCCCTCTGGCGATGGTGGAGGGGGTGGCGGTGGGATGTTCATGAGGGGATCTTGCCCCTCGCCTGGGTTACGTGCAATATACCGACTTTCAAGATTCGGTCTGGCAGCTCTCACCGTCGGCCGTACTGACCCGGCGGAGACGGCCGGCCGGGGTGGTTTATGCCCAGGCCCAAGAGGTCGTCGAGCTGGCGCACGCACCCGATGGCCCAGGCCACCTGGCCCGCCGCGAGGGACTTCTCCAGACCCTGCTGGAGGGCGCCAATGCACTGGGCCAGGAGGGCCTCACGATCGGCGCAGCCGTTCACGTCCGCGACCAGGCGCTCATAGGCCTTGGCCACCAGTTCACGGGAACGGCGGAGACTGATCCCCTCCCGTTCGGCGAGTTCGGCGACAACGGCGCTCAGGTTGCGGCACTTGACCAGTTGCTCGAAGGCCCACTGCTCCCGCTCATGCGTCTTCCGTTGCGTCTTGCTCGCCATCAGAGGCCGGCCTCCTGCCATGCCTTCTCCACGGCCACGAGGGCCTGGAGCTTCTCGGCAGCGGTGAGGCCCGGCCTGGTGGCGATGGCCTGGCGCACACGGCGCTGGGCGGTGTTCACGGTGGTGGGCATGGGGTCAGCCATCGGCATCAGGGGGCAGTTCAACAGGGACACCGGGCGGGAACATCACATCCCACAGCGGATCTTTGGCACCTTCCCAACGGCGCCCTTCGGCTAAAGCAGTGGCCTTCACATTGCGCCAGGCACGGCTGTAGTGCGGGTTGAGGTTTCTTCGCCACCAGTGGCCGAACTCGCGGTATCTGGCGATCTGGTCGGCGGAAGCCTTGGCGCTATCCTGCCTGGTGAAACCGAGCAGACCGCCACCGCTGCCAATGCCGAGGTGTTCCTCCCATGCCTGCACTGCCGGCGGGTAGAAGTCCCACCGGGGATCAGGCGGCGGGTTGAAGGTGCGGCCACGGTGTTTCATGGCGCCTCAGACGGAAGTTCAGTTGCGGAAGGTTCCGCCACCATCGCCTCGAGCGTGGAGGCGCTGTTCTCCAGCTCCTCCAATTGCTGCACAACGGCGGCATGGTTCTGGCGATGCTGCTGAGCCACGTGGGTCTCACGCTCCTGCTGGGCCAGGTGATCCGCCACCTCCAGGGAGAAGGCCTGCTCCCCCCCGGCGGAACGGGCCAGGGCCAGCCCAAGGGCCTGATCACGCTTCACAAGCTCACGCCTCCCGGCGCGCGCCTGAAGGGTGGTGTCAGTGAAGGGATTCGGCGGGCTGTAGGCACCTGGGCGGGTGCGTTGCAGCCATTGATTGATGACGGGCGAGTGAAGATTGCCGAGGCGCTGCCTTACCTGCTGAGCGGTTTCCCGCTGGCGATTTGCGGCTGCCAGCTCCGCATCCATGGGCGCAGAATCGAAGGTGGAGGTCATCAGCGGACCTCCGTGGCGGTGGCCCAGTTCACGGCGGGCCGGAGGCTGTTACGGTCTGCTGCCTCCACTTCGGTACGGTCTGCATCCTCAGGTGCGCAACTGGCACGGCGCGATTGCGGGGACGCAAGCGGGCCTTCAACAATCCAATGACAACGGGGAAGAGTCTCCACAAATGGGCTCTCAAATTTCCTTAGATTGCCTCGCCCCCCTCCACATGCTATGCACTACCTCCAAGACTAGACAGCTTCCGCTTCAACTTAGGGATTCTCCTATCCCAGTCACCTCCCCATCCTGCCTTCTGAGCACAAGCACAAACCCACACTGCATCAGCAATACGTCCCTGTTTTTCATATATTATTGCAAGCTGCTTAAATGGAGCACCCCAAGGCGGATGCCAAATACCATCAAGAATGCCCCTCTTGCCCAGCTCTCTGTATCCCGAAA
Source organism: Cyanobium sp. PCC 7001 (assembly GCF_000155635.1). NCBI lineage: Bacteria > Bacillati > Cyanobacteriota > Cyanophyceae > Synechococcales > Prochlorococcaceae > Cyanobium > Cyanobium sp. PCC 7001. The sequence goes on along the minus strand of NZ_DS990556.1, from coordinate 2,487,304 downwards.
TGGCAAAATCCAAAAGCTCAATGCACCCCTCGAACTTCTCTATTGAAGCAGAGAGCATTCCTGGGTCATCTCTAAGCTTATAGAGAGCTGCACCTTCAGCGCTGAGCTGTTCATATTTCCGCACCGGCTCTGCAACCAGTGCATCCCATCGCTCTGCTGCCATCTTGAGAGTGAGTGGAGGCAGTGGAGGCAACCCAGGAATAGTTTTCCCAAGGAATTCATTGCCAATATCATCGCCCAAGATCACTTTGGCCGTGCGAGGGTTAGCCCTAAGCCATTTTTCCGCGGGCACACTGTAGGGGAGGACTTCTTCTCCGTTGTCACCGTTGGCAAGCCTGTTCAGCTCGACAAGCCGTCCTTCCGGATTGAGCATCGGCCTCGTCCATGCTACAGGCCACAAATAACAGCAGCAGTCGCCCGGATAATGGCTCCATGTCTTTTCAGTTCCTGGAGGAAAGATTTCTCCATCGATAGCCAAGCAAAGTGGTCCTGTACTTGGATCAAGTGGAGCCATTCCAACCAACTCCCCTGACGCAGAAGCATTAGCAAGCTCGCAGCCCAATTCATTAAAAATCTCTGCCAGCTCAGACCCAGGCACAGGTCCGAACACGTGGCCAGCACCTTGGATCAACGACAAGGGAGTTAGGCAATGCCATCCAAGACTGATTTAGCCAGCCTCATGTGTCACAGGAATGGGTCGTAAAGATTTGATTCTTTGCCAAATCAAGACATCGCAAGAATGCTTAGGCCTGAATCAGCCAAGCCTCAGTGAAGAACTTTCCGCAGGGTTGCTGGCGACGTAGTGCGCGGTAGTGGCTGTGCTGGCGTGCCCCAGGGTGGCGCTCAGCACGAAAGCATCACACCCGGCGCGAATAGCCGAGGTGGCATGGCTGTGCCGCAATCGGTGCGGGTGGAGGTGGACCCCGGCCTTCTTGCCCCAGCGGCTGAACCGGTCCGCGATGGCCTGGCGGCTGAGCGGTGCGGTGCCCGCTGGATTCAGGAACAGCCAGGCGTCGGCATCACCACGGCCCAGGCTCTCCAGCAGCGCGACAGTGTCCATGCTCACACGGATGGTGCGGGCCTTGCCGCCCTTGCCGTTGCGGATGCTCACGAGGCCGCCACCCTCGACCGGCTCCACATCACCCCAGCGGAGTGAGCGCAGCTCAGAGACGCACACGCCCAGCAGGAAACTAGCTCTGAGCTTCACCAGATCACGCCGGGCAGTGCAATCACCAGCGGCAGCAGCAACGGCCACGGTGCCGGTGACGGCAGCCAGCTCCGGCTCAGTCAGTGCCCGCGCGACCTTGGGCGCATGGAGCAGCGCACGCCTGGGCCAGACGTTGCGGGCGATGCCGGTGACACCGGAGCGGTTCGCCTCCGATGCCCACCTCCACAACGCCGACCATGCCGTAAGGCGACGGTTGAACGATCTTGGCGCCAGCGTGCCGGCCTCCACCAGATCACGGAGATCAGCGACCGCATCCTCAGCGATGGCAGGGTCGAGCATCCGCAGCGGCGTGCCAGGGCAACTCAGGGCCATCCATGAGGCCAGGTGGCCCGGTTCGCGCGCGTACGCGCTGCGGGTTTCCGAGCTGCCCGTGCGGCTGCATTGGGCGAGGAACCTTGATGTCAGTTCAGCGTCAGACCAGAGAAGGCTGCCCGCTGCCTGGGCGTCATAGAGACGACTAACGAAAGCAAGTGCTTGCTCACGGTCCATACCGCTGAAAGGGGCCCAGCGGCGGTGAGGAGCAAGCGGCGCGGCGGGAATTTTGTCCGCGCTTTTGTCCGCTGGGGAATCCTGTCCTGAGAAGGTCTTACTGAGACCCGCTGCAGCAGGTGGATTAGAGGGGGGCTTCCACCCCCAAGCGGTCATTTGGGTGATAAGGCTGACCTCACCCCATCTCCCTTAGAGATGTCAGGCGGCCACGGGGGCAGCTTGACGGGAGAAACGAACGATGTTGTTCGCTGTTACGGGTTTGCTCTGACCGAGCAGGCTTCAGTCACCCTCCTCATGCCCCGTCGAAACCATTGCAGCCCCGTGAAATGGAGCTGAGCGGAATCGAACCGCTGTCCGAAACACTGGTGTGAGCCACCTAGTCCGGCCGAAACCGGACTCCGTCATTGTGGCAGCAGCCAAGCGCCGGTGCAGGGGTGGGCATCACCGAACCGCAGGGGGGAACCATCCACGGCATCGCCGTGGTGCCGCCCGGGTTGGAGCAGCCGGCGGCCCAGGAGCTTGCCGACCTCGGCTGTGGGGGCGTGGCCCCGCTGCGGCGGGCGGTGCGGTTCGACACCGACCTGGGCGGCCTCTACCGGCTGCACCTGCAGGCCCGGCTGCCGTTCCGGCTGCTGCGTCAGCTGGCCAGCTTTCCCTGCCGCGGCCGCGACGACCTCTACAGCGGCGTGCAGCAGGCCCTGGACTGGGCCACCTGGCTGCCACCCAGCGCCACCTTCCGCGTGGATGTGAGCGGCACCGCCCCCGGGCTGAACCACAGCCACTACAGCGCCCTGCAGGTGAAGAACGCGGTGGTGGACCTGCAGCGCCAGCGGTGGGGCCAGCGCTCCTCGATCGACCTCGACAGCCCGGACCTCAGCCTGCATCTGCACCTGGGCGGCGGCCTGGCCAGCCTCAGCGTGGACGGCAGCGGCAGCAGCCTGCACCGCCGCGGCTATCGCGCCGCCATGGGTCTGGCGCCCCTGAAGGAAAACCTCGCCGCCGGCCTGATCGCCCTCACCGGCTGGGGCGGCCGCGTGCCCCTGGCCGATCCCCTCTGCGGCAGCGGCACCCTGCTGATCGAAGCAGCCCGCGCCGCCCTCGGCCGGGCGCCGGGTCTCGGCCCAGACGGGCCCAGGCCGTTCGCCCTGCAGCGCTGGCCTGACTTCCAGCCCGACCTCTGGCAGCAGCAGGTGGAGGCCGCCGCGGCCCTGGCCCGCGATCGGCTGCCGGACGGCCAGCCCCTGGCCCCCGTGCTGGGCATGGAGCAGGATCCGGCCGTGCTGGGCCAGGCCCGCTGCAATGCCGAGGCCGCCGGCGTGGCCGGCTGGATCCAGCTGCGCGGCGGGGACTGCCGCGATTTCGTGCCGCCGGAGCAGCCCGGCGTGCTGGTGTGCAATCCGCCCTACGGCGAGCGGCTGGGCGAGGCCGAGGCGCTGGAGAGCCTGTACGCCGATCTGGGCCGGATGGTGAAGGAGCGCTGCAGCGGCTGGAGCCTGTGGCTGCTCAGCGGCAACCCGGAGCTCACCGGCGCCCTGCGCATGAAGGCCAGCCGGCGCATCCCGGTGAGCAACGGCGGCATCGACTGCCGCTGGCTGCACTACGCGATCCGTTAACGGCCATTCAGCGGCCCAGCAGGGCGCGGGTGGTCTTGGTCAGGCCGGCAGTGGTCTGGGGCAGGTAGGGCCCCTTCAGCAGGCCGCCGCCGATGCGCAGGAACACCCCCGCCACCACCACATTGAGGCTGGCCACCGCCAGGGTGCTGTGAATCCAGCTGAGGCTGAACCCTTCCCGCAGCCACAGCAGCAGGGCCACCTCCGCCGCGATCAGGGCCAGCAGCATCATGGTGAGCCCGCCGCTGAGCAGCAGGGCGCCACTGATCAGCCGCCGTTTCTCGTGGTCGGCCTCCTGCAGCGCGATGCGCACGTGCAGGTCCATCACCGAACTCAGCAGGGCGCCGACCCGCCCCATCGCGTCGCGGGCCTTGCCGCCACGCTCGCGCCGCTCCTGGCTCATGCCGAGCGCCGACCGGAGGACAGCAGCATGCCCACCAGCACGCCCACGCCGGCGGCGATGCCGATCGCCATCAGCGGACGCTCCCGCACCGGCTTCTCGATCCGGGGCCGCAGGGTGGCATTGAGGTCATCGAGCACCCCCTCGAGCTGCTTCTCCAGGGGAGTCAGCCGGTCGGCGATGCGGCTGGTCTGGGCGCCGGCCACATCGAGCAGTTCCACCAGCTGGTGCTTCACCAGGGTCACGGTGCGGCCGGTCTGGGAGGCGATCACCTCGGCCACCTCATCGAAGCTGCCGCGCGTGGCCTCCAGGGTCTGGCGGGCCACCTGGGGCCACTCCCGCTGGATCGTGGGCAGGAGGGCGTCGAAGCGTTCACGGAACGTGTCGTGGTGCTGCTCCTGCTCGGCAGCCTGCGCTTCGGGGTTCTGGTCCTGGGGCGGGGTGCTCGTCATTCGGGGCTCGTCATGAGGGATAGGGCGCCGCGGGGGCAGTGTTTGGAACCTCTGCCTTCAACCTAAGGAGAGGGTTGAGCATCCGGAACCCTCCGCTACATTTCGGGGGCTCGGCGCACGAGCCTGTTGGTCTTCATCAATCAGGTCGAGCTCACCCACTTCAAGTCGTTCGGTGGATCGATGACGATCCCGCTCGAACAGGGCTTCACCGTGGTGACCGGACCCAACGGCTCCGGCAAGAGCAACATCCTCGATGCCGTGCTGTTCTGCCTTGGCCTGGCCAGCAGCCGCGGCATGCGGGCCGAGCGCCTGCCCGACCTGATCAACAGCGCCATGCTCCGGGCCGGCCGGGCGGCCGAAACCACGGTGAGCGTGCGCTTCGACCTGGGTGACTGGCAGCCGGACGACGCCGAGGCCGGCCTGGAGGCGCCCGAAGAAGGGCCATGGATCCAGCCGGGCCAGCGCAGCTGGACCGTGAGCCGGCGCCTGCGGGTGGCCCCCGGAGGCACCTATGCCAGCAGCTTCAGTGCCGACGGCGTGCCCTGCAACCTCCAGCAGCTGCAGACCCAGCTGCGGCGCCTGCGGGTGGATCCCGAGGGCAGCAACGTGGTGATGCAGGGCGATGTGACCCGCATCGTGTCGATGAGCGCCCGTGACCGTCGCGGCATCATCGACGAACTGGCTGGCGTGGCCCTGTTCGACAGCCGCATCGAACAGACCCGCGCCAAGCTCGACGACGTGCAGGAGCGCCAGGAGCGCTGCTCGATCGTTCAGCAGGAGCTGCTGGCCAACCGCCAGAAGCTGGAGCGCGACTGCGCCAAGGCCCGCACCTACCAGGCCCTGCGCCAGCGGCTGCATGAGGGACGCCTGCAGGAGCAGGTGCTCAGCTGCGAAGCCGCCGAGGCCGGCCTGCAGGCCCTGGTGAGCCGGCGGGAGGCCCTCGGCCGCCAGCAGCTGCAGGAACGAGAGGCGATCGCCGCCGCCGAGGCCGCCGTGGCGGCCGGGAGCGAGGCCCTGGAGCAGCTCCAGGCCGAGGTGAAGGCCCTCGGGGAGGATCAGCTGCTGGCGGTGCAGGCCGAACTGGCGGGCCTGGAGGCGGGCGGCCGGGAGCTGGCCCGGCAGGCCGAGAAGCACCAGCTGCAGGCCGAGGATCTGCAGCGCCAGCGCCAGGAGCTGGCCCGCAACCGCGGGGAGCTGCAGCAGGAGCAGCAGCAACTGACGGACGCCGGCGATCAGGCCGAACTGGACGCGGCCGAGGCCGCCTGCCGTGCCGCCGAGGCCGCGGTGGAGCTCTCCCGCCGGCGCCTGGGCGAGGTGGCGGGGCGCTCGGGGAGCTGGATGGAGGAGCAGAAACGGCGCAGCCTGCGCCGTCAGGAGCTCGGCGCCAGCCTCAGCCCGCTGGAGGCGGAGCGGCAGCAGCTGGCCGAGCGCCTGCGCCAGAACCAGGAGCGCCTGGCGGAGCTTCTCGCCGAGCAGCAGCAGGAGGGCAGCAGCCAGGCCAGCGCCCAGCAGGAGCTGGAGCAGGCCGAGGTGGAATGGCAGCAGCTCACCAGCTCCACGGACAGCCGCCAGAAGCAGTTGCAGGACCTGGCCGAGGCCTATGCCCTGCAGCAGCGCACCCGCCAGCGTCTCGAGCAGGAGCAGGTGCAGCTCGAGCGCGAGATCGCCCGTCTCGACAGCCGCCGCGAAACCCTGCAGGAGAGCCGCGGCACCGGCGCCCTGCGGGTGCTGCTGGAGGCCGGCCTCGAGGGGATCCACGGCCCCGTGGCCCAGCTCGGCGAGGTGGAGGAGCGCCACCGCACCGCCCTGGAAGTGGCGGCCGGAGCGCGCCTCGGCCAGGTGGTGGTTGACGACGACCGCATTGCCGCCCGGGCGATCGAGCTGCTGAAGCAGCGCCGCGCCGGGCGCCTCACCTTCCTGCCGCTCAACCGGATCCGCTCCGGCGGCGGCCGGCCCGCCAGCAGCGGGGCCGCCCTGCAGCGGGGCAGTGGAGCACCGGGACAGGGGGACGGCCTGGTGGGACGCGCGGTGGATCTGGTGCGGCACGAACCCGTCTACGCCGAGGTGTTCCGCTACGTGTTCGGCGACACCCTGGTGTTCGGCGACCTCACCAGCGCCCGCCGGGAACTGGGCCGCTGCCGGGCCGTGACCCTGGACGGCGAGCTGCTGGAGAAGAGCGGGGCCATGACCGGCGGCAGCCTGCAGCAACGGGGCAACCAGCTCAGCTTCGGCCGCAGCCAGGAGGGCGATGAGGCCGAACCGCTGCGCCGTCGGCTGCTGGAGCTGGGGGAGAGCCTGGTGGCCTGCCGGCGCCGCGAAGCCCAGCTGGGCCAACAGCTCGAGGAGCAACGGCCCCAGCTGCAGCAGCTGCAGCAGCGCCTGGCCGCCCTGGAGGCCGAGCGCAGCAGCGTTCGCAAGGCCCTCACCCCCCAGCTGCAGCGCCAGCAGCAGCTGGCGGAACGGCTGGCCCAGCTGCGCCAGGCGCTGGACACCGATCAGCAGCGCCAACAGGAGCTGCTGACACTGCTGGCGCCCCTGCAGCAGGAGCTCACCGCCCTGCAGCAGGAGGAGGCCGGCGTCGAGGCTTCCGGCGATGTCGCCCGCTGGCAGGGACTGCAGCAGGAGCTCGAGGCCGCCGACCAGGCCCTGGTGGCAGCCCGGCAGGAGCGCGACAACCTGCTGGCGGCCCGCCGGGACAGGGCCCTGGCCGTGGAGCGGCTGCGCAGCCAGCTGGAGGCCCTGACCGGCGAGGAGCAGCGGCTGGTCAGCGCGGTGAATGCCCTGGTGGCCGAGCGGGCACAGTGGAAGGAGCGCCAGCAGGCCGATCAGGAGCGCCGCGGGGCGCTGGAGCAGCAGCAGGCGGAGCTGCAGACCCGCTTCGGCGAGCGGCGCCGGGCTCGCGATGCCGCCGAGGCCGCCCTGGCGGCCCAGCGCCAGGCGCTGCAGCAGCGCCAGTGGGAGCTGCAGCGCCTGGGGGAGGAGTTGGAGGGCCTGGCCGAACAGCAGCGCAGCGAGCAGCTGCGCCTGGAGCAGCTGCAGCGGGAGCTCCCCGACCCCCTGCCGGAGATTCCCCAGGAGGTGCGCGACAACGGCCTGGAGGCCCTCACCGCCGAGCTGCGCAGCCTGCAGGCCCGCATGGAGGCGCTGGAGCCGGTGAACATGCTGGCGCTGGAGGAGCTGGAGCAGCTCGAAGCGCGGCTGGCAGAGCTGGAAGAGCGCCTCGAGGTGCTCAGCAGCGAGCGGGAGGAGCTGCTGCTGCGCATCGAAACCGTGGCCACCCTGCGGCAGGAGGCCTTTCTGGAGGCCTTCACCGCCGTGGATGGCCACTTCCGCGAGATCTTCGCCGAGCTCTCCGACGGCGAGGGGCACCTGCAGCTGGAGAATCCCGAAGCCCCGCTCGATGGCGGCCTCACCCTGGTGGCCCATCCCAAGGGGAAGGCCGTGCGGCGGCTGGCGGCCATGAGCGGCGGGGAGAAGTCCCTCACGGCGCTGAGCTTCCTGTTCGCCCTGCAGCGCTTCCGCCCCTCGCCCTTCTACGCCCTCGACGAGGTGGACAGCTTTCTCGACGGCGTGAACGTGGAGCGGCTGGCCGGCCTGATCGCGCGCCAGGCCGATCAGGCCCAGTTCATGGTGGTGAGTCACCGGCGGCCGATGATCGCCGCGGCCACCCGCACCATCGGCGTGACCCAGGCCCGGGGGGCCCACACCCAGGTGGTGGGATTACCGCCAGCCGCCTGATGGCCGCCCCCGCCGCCGCGCCTGCTGGGTGAGAATGCGCCGATGACGACCACACCCCCGCCTGGCAGCGACCCGGCCGCCACCCCCAGTGATCGCCTCTGGCTGCGCTCGGAGCTGATGGGCACCCAGGTCATCACCCGGGACACCGGCCGCCGCCTCGGCGTGGTGGGGGAGGTGGTGGTGGACATCGACCGCCGCGAGGTGATCGCCCTCGGCCTGCGGGACAACCCCTTGACCCGGTTCCTGCCGGGCCTGCCCCGCTGGATGCCGCTCGACCGCATCCGCCAGGTGGGTGATGTGATCCTGGTGGATTCCGCTGATTCCCTGGCCGAAGGATTCAGCCCGGACCGCTACAGCAAGGTGATCAACTGCGATGTGGTCACCGAAGCGGGCCAGCAGCTCGGCAAGGTGCTGGGGTTCAGCTTCGACATCGAGACCGGGGAGCTCACCACCCTGGTGCTCGGCGCCCTCGGCGTGCCCCTGCTGGGGGAGGGGGTGCTCAGCACCTGGGAACTCCCGGTGGTGGAGGTGGTGAGCAGCGGCCCGGACCGGATCATCGTGTACGAGGGGGCCGAGGACAAACTCAAGCAGCTCGGCACGGGCCTGCTGGAGAAGCTGGGCATCGGCGGCGCCAGCTGGGAGCAGGAGGAGCGGGAGCGCTTCCGCGGCACCGCCGTGCCGGTGGAGAACCAGCTGGCGCCCGGCATGCCCAGCCTGCAGGAGCAGCGGCGGATCCAGCCCGCCGCCACCCAGGCCTTCCTGCCGGAGGAGGAGCTCGACTACGTGGAGGTGGAGCAGCGGCGCGAGCGGGCCCCTCTGCGTCAGCGCCGCTACCTCGACGAGGAGGACCGTCTCCCTGACGAGCGCTTCCCGGACGACCGCTTGGCGGATGACCGCTTCCCAGAGGAGCGCTACGGCCAGGAGCGTCCGCCCCTGGAGAGGCTCGCCCCACGTGAGCGCACGGGTGCCCCGGCCAGGGCAGCAGCCGACTGGTCCGACGGCTACGCCCCGGGGGAGGAGCGGTTCGAGCGGCCCCTCACCAGCCCGCCCGCCAGCCGCGAACCGCGTCGCTATGACCAGCCGCGGCGATCCGGCGGCGGGGCCGCCAGTGCCGAACCTCTCGATGTGGACGCCGAGGATCTGGGCGATCCCTGGTGATGGCTTTCTACTGATGGATCTCTGCTGATCCGTCCCCGCCGGGTGGCCGCGATCAGCCGGCCCTGAAATCCAGCGAGGCGGAATTCACGCAGTAGCGCTGCCCCGTGGGGGCCGGCCCATCGCCGAACACGTGGCCCAGGTGGGCATCGCAGTTGGCGCAGCGGATTTCGGTGCGCACCATGCCGTGGCTGCGGTCCACCAGAGTGGTGATGGCCTCCGGCTTCACCCCATCCCAGAAGCTGGGCCAGCCCGTGCCGGAATCGAACTTGGTGGTACTGCTGAACAGCTCGGCGCCGCAGCAGATGCAGTGGTACATCCCACTGGCCTTGTTGTTCCAGTAGGCCCCCGTGAAGGCCCGCTCGGTGCCCCCCTGGCGCGCCACCCGGAACTGTTCCGGGGTGAGCTTCTGGCGCCACTGCTCCTCGCTGGCGCCGCGGGCCAGGCCGCTGTCGAGTCCGCAGGCGGAACTCTGGGGATCACGGATCTCCGACATGGCGGCAGGGCATCTGACTGCGAGCCTAGGAATCGGGGCGGGCAACGGCGGCGGCGGCGGGCAGCAGCTCCTCCACCAGATCGGTGAGGGCCGCCACGGCTCCCGCACGGCCCCGCAGGCTGTGCAGGTCATCGCGCATGCCCTGCAGCCGGTCGGGTGACGCCAGCCAGTCCGCCGTCTCGGCGGCGATCTGGGCCGGCGTGATCGGCCCCACCCGCTCGGGCACCACCGCCCGAGCGGCGCTGATGTTCGGGGAGGCCAGATAGCCCCTGTGGCGCAGCCTCCAGAGGGTGAGCACCACGCCGAAGCACCAGCGCAGCAGCGGCAGGCGGGCCAGCACCCCGGCCAGACCGTCCCAGGCCTGCATCACGTGCAGGTGCTGCGTGGGCACCAGCACCAGCATCGGCACCCCGAGGGCCGCCAGCTCCGCGGTGTTGGCCCCCACCGTGGTGAGGGCCATGGCGCACTGGCTGAGCACGGCATGGGCAGGACTGCGCAGCTCCAGCAGGATGCGCGTGCCCGCAGGGGTGATCAGGGCATCGCCGTCAGGGGACAGCTCCGGCATGCCGGCGCCGTAGCGGGCCGCGATCGGGTTGGCGGCCCCGGCCTGGCGCAGCAGCTCCTCCACCGTGGTGGTGGGAGCGAGCGGCAGCAGGAAGCGGCATTGGGGACGCCGCGCCGCCAGCCGGTCGGCCGTCTCCAGCAGAAAGGGCACCCCCACCCGCAGCTTGGCGGGCTTGGAGCCCGGCAGCAGCGCCACCCACTCCCCGGGCGGCAGGGGCTGCTCACTGCGGGCCGCCTCCGACAGGTCCGCCATCAGATCCCCCACCACGCGGGAGCGGGAGCGCCAGCGGGCCGGCAGCCGGGACGCCGCCCGTGGCCCCATCACGGCGATGCGGTCGTTCCAGCGGGGCCAGCGGGCCACCCACTCCGCATAGGTGAGGTGGCGGTAGCCCAGACGGGCCGAGAGCAGCACGCTCCAGAACTGGTCACCACCGAGGAACACCACCACCCCCTGCCGCGGCCAGGGCCCGAAGCGCCCTGGCCGCAGCAGCAGCGACCAGAACCGGTTGGCCGGGGTGATCCGCTCGAACAGCCCCCAGGGGGCGGCCGCCCGGTGCTCGCGGCCGGTGCCGTTCGGGCAGGGCACCAGCACCAGATAGAGGGCCAGGGAGGCCTGGGACTCCGGCGTCAGCAGACGCCGCTGGAGCCGCTGGGCCACAGGCCTCACCCAGGTGGTGAGTTCGCCGGGTCCGTTGCTGACCAGCACGATCCCCACATCGGGAACGGGAGTGGGATCCGCGGCGTGGGGCTGCACCGCGTGCACCGGATCAGATGGGGAAGCAGAAAAAAGTGCGGATGGCGAGACTTGAACTCGCAAGGCCGAAGCCACACGCCCCTCAAACGTGCGTGTCTACCAATTCCACCACATCCGCTTGATGCAACGGCTGGGCCTCAGCCCATCCGGGTGGTTCGGCGGATCCCTCGGGACCACCGGCCCAGCAATATACCCATCGCCGGGTCCCCCGCACCCATCCGGGTTGCAGCGGTGAGCACTGATACAGTCCGCCCTGGCCTGTAACAGCTGAGCGGCTGCGGATGTCCATCGGCAAATTGCTGATCGCCAACCGCGGCGAAATCGCCCTGCGCATCCTCCGCAGTTGCCGTGAACTCGGCATCCCCACCGTGGCCGTCTACAGCACGGTGGACCGCAACGCCCTGCATGTGCAGCTGGCCGATGAGGCCGTGTGCGTGGGCGAGGCCCCCAGCTCCAAGAGTTACCTCAACATCCCCAACATCCTGGCGGCGGCCACCTCCCGGGGCGCCGACGCCATCCATCCGGGCTACGGCTTCCTGGCGGAGAACGACCGCTTCGCGGAGATCTGCGCCGACCACGGCCTCATCTTCGTGGGCCCCTCGCCGGAGGCGATCCGGGCCATGGGCGACAAGTCCACGGCCAAGGCCACGATGCAGCGGGTGGGGGTGCCCACCATCCCCGGCAGCGAGGGGCTGCTGCATTCGCCGGAGCAGGCCGCCGGCCTGGCCGCCTCCATGGGCTACCCGGTGATGATCAAGGCCACCGCCGGAGGGGGCGGCCGGGGCATGCGCCTGGTGCCCGGGCCCGATCAGCTGGAAGGCCTGTTCAAGGCGGCCCAGGGCGAGGCCGAGGCGGCCTTCGGCAACCCGGGGCTCTACATGGAGAAGTTCATCGACCGGCCCCGGCACGTGGAAGTGCAGGTGCTGGCTGATCGCCACGGCAATGTGGTGCACCTGGGCGAGCGGGATTGCTCCATCCAGCGGCGGCACCAGAAGCTGCTCGAGGAAGCGCCCAGCGTGGCCATCAACGCCGATCTGCGCCGTCAGATGGGCGATGCCGCCGTGGCCGCCGCCCGCACCATCGGCTACGAGGGGGCAGGCACGGTGGAATTCCTGGTGGATCGCTCCGGCAACTTCTATTTCATGGAGATGAACACCCGGATCCAGGTGGAGCATCCCGTCACCGAGATGGTGACGGGTGTGGACCTGATCGCCGAGCAGCTGCGGATCGCCGGGGGAGAGCCGATCTCGGTGAAGCAGGAGGAGATCCAGCTGCGCGGGCACGCCATCGAGGTGCGGATCAACGCCGAAGATCCGCGCCAGAACTTCCGGCCGGCCCCCGGCAAGATCACCGGCTGGCTGCCGCCGGGCGGTCCGGGCGTCCGTGTGGACAGCCACGTGTACACCGGCTACGAGATTCCCCCCTTCTATGACTCCCTGATCGGCAAGCTGATCGTGTGGGGTGTGGACCGGGACCACGCCCTCAGGCGCCTGCATCGGGCCCTGTCCGAATGCGCCGTGACCGGCATCCCCACCACGATCGACTTCCACCTGCAGCTGCTGGAGCGGCCGGAGTTCCAGGCCGGGGACGTGCACACCAAGTTCGTGGAGCAGGAGATGCTGCCCCGCAACTAGCCCTCAGGCCACCGCCGCGGCATGGCGCATTACCTGGGTCACCAGACCCTGCTGACCCACGAGCAGCTCTCGCACCAGACTGATCAGCCCCACCCAGATCACCGGGGTGACATCCACGCCACCGATGGGGGGAATCAGCCGCCGGGTGGGGGCCAGCAGCGGTTCGGTCGGCACCCCGATCAGGCGCATCGCCCCCTGGCTGAGGTCCACCTGGGGGTACCAGGTGAGCACGATGCGAAACAGGAACAGCAGGGTCCACAGGGCCAGCGCCAGGCCCAGCAGCAGATGCGCCCAGGCCAGGGGAGAAGCGGGAAGCGCCGTCACAAAGCTCTAAGCAGGGACCCCATCAGCGTACGAAGCAGCCGCCGCTGCCTAGGATCTGCCGACGCTCAACGCCGACCTGCGGCTGCGCCATGACCCCCTCCCTCGCGAATTTCCTGAGCAGCCTCGTCTGGGGCGCTGTGATCGTGGTGGTGCCGATCTCCATCGCTCTGGTGCTGATCAGCCAGAACGACCAGGTGGATCGCCGCCTCTGAGCTGGTCCGGGCCCCGTCCCTGGACGCCTCCCTACAGTGCCTGGTAGCACCAGGATGAGTCCCCGTGGTTAATGCCAGCCTCAACTGGGCCAGCATTGTCGGCATCGTGCTGGCGGTGGGCGGAGCGCTGCTCTATTTCATGCGCAGCTTCAAGCCGGCACTGGCCCGCGACTACGACGTGTTCTTTGCCGCCGTGGGCCTGCTCTGTGGCGGCATCCTCTTCTTCCAGGGCTGGCGGCTCGATCCGATCCTCCAGTTCGGCCAGTTCCTTCTGGCCGGCACCACCGTGTTCTTCGCCTACGAGAGCGTGAGACTGCGGGGCGTGACCACCGAGCAGGCCCGCCGCTCCTCCTACTTCGACGACGACGAACCCGCCCCCGTGGGCCCGTACCGCCCCCGCATGGGTGGCCGCAGCTGGGACGACCCCGAGCGGGAGCGCTTCGACGAGCCTGAACCCCTGCGCCGGCGCATCCCCAGCCGCGAACCCGAGGAAGACCTCTACCGCATGCGCCGGGCCAGCCGGGCCGCCATCCCCGAGCGGGCCGCCAGCCGCCGCGACGAAACCCCAGGCTGGGACAGCGGCAGCGCCGCTCCCGAGCCGAGCCGCTACACCGCCGGCGGCGGCCGCGGTGCCAGTGATTTCGGCGCCCGCCGCCGGGAACGGGACAACCAGCCGGAGCCCCGCCGGGGCTCCAGACCCACCGCCGCCGCCGAGGCTCCTCCCCGCTCCAGCCGCCGGCCTGCCGCCGCTGGCGGTCGCCCCGGCAGCGCGCCGGGGTCCGCCACGCCCGAGCGGGCGGGCATTCCCCAGGGCACGCCGATCCGCTCCACCGCTGCCGGCGGCCCCCGGCCTTCGGCCCCGATCAGCGACGCGGACTTCAGCCCGATCAGCAGCAGGCCGGCCCCCACCCCCACGGGTCGTCCGGCGGCAGGCCCGGCCCAGGAGGCACCCCGCTCACGGCCGCGGGACAACGCCTCCCGCTTCGACGACTGAGCCCCTCCCGACTGAGCCCGTCCCGCTTCCGCTGGCCCCTGCTGGTGTTGCTCGGCCTCAGTCCTGCCCTGGTGGGCTGCAGCAGCGGCTGGCTGGGCAGGCGCCAGGCCGCACCCGTTGGCCTCAGCCCCGGCAGCAACCGCCTCGATCCGGCCCTGAGCGGCAATGGCCGCTACCTCGCCTCGGTGCTCGAGGAGCGGGGCAGGGTGCGGCTGGTGCTGCAGGAACAACCGGGCGGTGCGGTCGTTCCCCTGCGCCACTGGCGCGGCCGCGAACCCCACAGCTCACCCTCCCTGAGCTGGAACGGCCGCTATGTGGCCGGTCTGATGCAGCAGGGGCCCCGGCGGCTGGCGGTGGTGGAAGACCGGTTGACCGGGCGGCTGCTGCGCCTGCCCCTGCCCGGCCAGGGATCACCCGTGCGCCTGAGCCTGGCCCCTGATGCCGGCCGCCTGGCGGTGCAGGTGGTGAAACAGGGCCAGTGGCAGGTGGAGGTGCTCGACCTCAGCGGCGTGCTGGAGCCCGATCGTCCCGGGGGCACGACCGCTGTGGGGGGCGGGCCGGACCGAGGGGAGGCCAACTGATGCCAGGGATGGCCCGCTCTGCCGGCAGGCGCTGGGCCCTGGGCCTGGCCGCCGCACTGCCGCTGGTGCTCGGCGGCTGCCTGGATGGCCAGCCGCGGCGGGATGGGGCCCTGGGCCGCCAGCTGGCGCCGCTGGGCAGCCTGCGCGACCCCTCCCTGGGGGACACCTGGCTGGCCCTGATCAATGGCAGCGGCGGCCGTGAACGGGTGGTTCTGATCGATCTGCGCGGCCGCAGGCCGGTGCCCGTGCCGGGGCTGAACCGGCCGGACGCCCAGCCGATCAGCGTCTCCGTGGACAACCGAGGCGATCGGCTCGCCCTGGTGCGGCAGCTGGAGGGACGCACCGAACTGGTGCTCTACCGCCGCTCCTCCCAGAGCCTGAGGCCGATCCCGATGGTGCCGGCCGGGGTGCCGCGGCAGGTGCAGCTGCGGGCCGATGGCCGGCAGCTGGCCGTGCAGGTGAGCCGCAACGGGCTCTGGCAGATCGATCTGATCCCGGTGCCCTGAGCCGGCCAGCTTCTGGGAACAGCCAGCTTCAGGGCACCAGGCCGGCCCAGTGCAGGAATGTGTCGCCGCTGAGCGCCTCGATCACCAGCACCGCCAGGAACCCCACCATGGCGAAGCGGCCGTTGACCCGCTCGGCGTAGGCGCTCCAGCCGAAGGCGGGAACGTCCCCGGTGGTGGCGCTGGTGCTGGGAGCGGGGGTGGCGTCGGCGGAACTCATCAGCTCAGGTCTCCGGTGGCATCCGCTCAGGCGGAATGGCCAACGGTATAGCTGGCGGCCGGCATCAGACGCCAGCCGCCCTGGCCGTCGAGCTCCAGCACCGTGTCATGGAAGGCGGTGAGGGTGGGCCGGTGCCCCACGCTCACGAAGGCCATGTCCCGTTCCAGCAGCAGCTGGTAGAGGTGGCGCTCGGTGGCCACATCGAGGGCGCTGGTGGCCTCGTCGAGCACCACGAAGCGGGGCCCGTTCAGCAGCAGCCGGGCGAAGGCCAGCCGCTGCTGCTCGCCCAGGGAGAGCAGCCGGGGCCAGTCCTGCTTGATGTCCAGATCCGGATAGCGGTGCACCAGCTCGGGCAGCCGCACCTGCTCCAGCACATGGCGCAGCTGCTCGTCGTTGAAGCGGCTGGGGGGCAGCGGGTAGCAGAGCTGCTCCCGCAGGCTGCCCAGCAGCATGTAGGGCTTCTGGGGGATGAACAGCAGATCCCCCTCCGGCGGGCGCTGCACGCTGCCGGAGGGGGCAGGCCAGAGCCCGCTCACCAGCCGCAGAAACGAGGTCTTGCCGCAACCGGATGGACCCACCACCAGCAGACGCTGATCGCGGTCGATCTCGAGGCTGAGATCGCGGATGAGGGTGCGGCTCGAGCGCGGTGGCACCAGATCCACGTGGCTCAGCAGGATGGCGTTGCCGGAAGAGGGCGCAGCCGTGGGAGAAGCCCCGGAAGCAGCGCCGTTCAGGGCGCCATGGGCGCTGCTGCTGATCTCGTCCACCTTGCCCTGGAAGCCCTCGAGACGGCTGATCGAGGCCGAGAAGGACGCCAGCCGGTCGATGTTGTTGACGATGTAGCTGACCGAGAACAACACCTGGGAGAAGGCGATGCTGGCCTGGCCGAACACGCCGAAATCCACCTCCCGGGCGAAGTAGATCGGGGCGATCACCAGCCAGGGCAGGAAGCGGGAGAAGTAGTCGTAGGAGCGCTGGATCACGCTGATCAGCGCTTCCCAGATGATCAGGCGGTTGTAGTTGCGGATGGCGCCACCCAGCCGCCGCTCAGCCTCCTTGGATTCCTGCTGCTCACCGCGGTAGAAGGCGATCGATTCGGCGTTGTCACGGATGTGGACCAGGCCGTAGCGGAAGTCGGCCTCAAGCTTCAGCTGCTGGTAGTTCAACGACACCAGCTTTCGGCTGGCGAAGATGATCAGGGCGGTACCGCCCACCGAATAGATCAGCAGCCACAGGGCCAGCTCGGTGCTGATGCTCCAGAGCACCAGGATGAAGCTGAAGAAGGTGAGCAGCGCCGAGAGCACCTCCACGGTGACGCTGAGGCTGGTGGCGGTGAAACTGGCCGTGTCCTGGGAGATCCGCTGGTCGGGGTTGTCGATCTCCTCGGCCGACTCGTCGTTGGGGTTGAGGATGTAGTAGGCCCGGTTGGAGAGGTAGCGGGTGAGCAGCCGGCCGCTCAACCACTCCCGCCACAGCAGCCCCAGCCGGGGAATGAGGTAACTCTGCATCGCCCGGATCGGCAGGGCCAGAACCAGGCAGAAGGCATAGATGCCGACGATCTTCCAGAAGTTGTCCTGGTCGTAGGCCACCAGGGAATTGTCGACATTGCGGGCGATGTAGCTGATCCCCACATTGATCCCGTTGATCACCAGGATCAGCAGGATGATCACCCCCAGCAGCAGCCAGGGCAGCCAGCGCCCCTGACGCAGCTTGCCCCGGAAGGCGGCGAAACAGCCGAGGCCCGCCGCCATCAACACCATCACGCTGAGGCCGATCGGCCCCCGCCAGATCGCGCCCACCTGCTCGGGCACCCCGGGCAGGAAGCGGCTGCGCAGCACCGGAATCAGGGCACCGGAGAGGGCCACGGCACCGGTGAGCAGCAGCAGGGTCACGCCCACCACCACCACGAGCAGGGCCACCACCAGCAGCAGGAACTGCCAGCTGCGCGTGTCCTCCACCGGCAGGAAGTAGGGCTGGGCCAGCCGCTGCAACTTGCCCAGCTGACGGCGAAGGGCCTGGAAGGGGATCATGGAGCCGTACGGATCCAGGCATTGTGACTGGTCTGGGGACTCAGCCGGGCGGCCAGGCCAGGGGCCGTCCCCCGATCACGTGGACATGCAGATGGAACACGCTCTGACCGGCGGAGGCGCCGCTGTTGATCACCGTGCGGAAACCCTCCAGCCCCTGCTCCCGGGCCACCGTGGCCGCCACCAGCAGCAGGTGGCCGAGCAGGGCGGCATCCTCGATCTGGGCTTCCGCCAGGCTCACGATCGGCCGGCGGGGAATCACCAGGATGTGCACCGGCGCCTGGGGCGCCACGTCCCGGAAGGCGAGGCACTGCTCGTCGGCATACACCTGGTCACAGGGGATCTCGCCCCGCAGGATCCGCCCGAAGATCGTGTCCTGGGAAGGCTCGGGCACGGCACTCGACATCGGTTCCGGAGCAGCGACGGTGGCGGCGGTGGAGGGGTCCACTCAGGCCGCCTGGGACAGCCGTGGCACTGGGCAGGCAGACGAGCCCCACCGATCGATGTTGGCACGCTGCAGCAGTGCGGCCCTGCGGGGCCTGGACGCCCACCAGGTGACGGTGGAGGTGGACATCGGTCCCGGGCTGCCGGCCCTGCAGATGGTGGGTCTGGCCGATGCGGCGGTGCAGGAATCGCGGGAGCGGGTGCGCTCCGCCCTGCGGCACAGCGGCTTCCGGGTGCCCCTCAGCCGGGTGGTGGTGAACCTGGCCCCGGCGGATCTGCCCAAGCAGGGCCCGGGCCTCGACCTGCCCATCGCGCTCGGGCTGCTGCTGGCCAGTGGGCAGCTCCAGCCGGCAGCACTCGAAGGGGTGTGGAGCCTGGGGGAACTGGGCCTCGACGGGCGCCTGCGGCCGGTGCGGGGCCTGCTGAGCGTGGCGCTCAAGGCCCAGGAAGCCGGAGCCCGGGGACTGCTGGTGCCGGCCGGAAATGCCGCCGAGGCGGCCCTGGTGAGCGGCCTGTGCGCCTGGGGAGCCGAGAGCCTGGCCGAGGCGGTGCAGCTGCTGGGCCATCCGGATCCACCGGCGGCCCGGCCTGCCGCCCAGTGGCCTCAGGCCCCATCCCGGAGTGGAGCCGATCTGGCGGATGTGCAGGGACAGGGCCACGGGCGCCGGGCCCTGGAGATCGCCGCGGCCGGTGGCCATCACCTGCTGCTGGTGGGCCCGCCGGGGAGCGGCAAGACGATGCTGGCCCGCTGCCTGGCCGGGCTGCTGCCGCCGCTGCGGCGCAGCGAGGCACTCGAACTCACCCGGATCCAGTCCGTGGCCGGGCTGCTGCCGGAAGGGGTGGGCCTGGCACGGGCCCGGCCCTTCCGCAGCCCGCACCACAGCTGCTCCGGGGCCGCCCTGGTGGGCGGTGGCGCCAATCCACGCCCCGGCGAACTGGCCCTGGCCCATCACGGTGTGCTGTTCCTCGACGAGCTCACCGAATTCCGCCGGGAGGTGCTCGACCTGCTGCGCCAGCCCCTCGAGAGCGGTGAGATCTGGATCCACCGGGCTCGCCACAGCGCCCGCTTTCCCTGTGCCATCAGCCTGGTGGCGGCCACCAACCCCTGCAGCTGCGGCTGGTTCGGCGATCCGCAGCGGGAGTGCAGCTGCGGGGAAGCGGCGCGCCTTCGCTACTGGAGCCGGCTGTCAGGACCGCTGCTGGATCGGCTCGACCTGCAGGTGGTGATGCGTCGGCCCGATGCCGGCAGCCTTGGCGACGCCTACCGCAGCACAGCGGCCGGCTGCAACGAGGCAAGCGCCCAGGTGGCCGCCAGGGTGCAGAACGCCCGCCGGCGCATGGCCCGGCGCAATCCGGGCGGGCTCAGCAACGGGCGTCTGCCCACCACGGAGCTGCGCCCGGTGCTCCAGCTCGAGGCCAACGCCCTGGAACTCTGGGAGGCGGCCCTGCGGCAGCGGCGGCTCACGGCCCGGGGCGGAGAGCGCCTGCTGCGGGTGGCCCGCACCATCGCCGACCTGCAGGGAGACGACACCATCGCTGCGGCGGCGGTGGCTGAGGCCCTCACCTACCGCAGCTTCGATGGTCTGGAGGTCGGCGCCTGATGCAGCCAGGACTCGCGGTGGATCTCAGCGGGCCGTCCGATACGGACGATCGCAATAGGGCTGCACGCCCACCAGCGGGGGTTGCAGCCGGCGCTCCTCCTCGGGGTTGCCCATGGCGTGGATCAGGCTTTCCCCGAACCAGGCGAGAAAATCACCCCCGAGCGCGATCAAGGCCCCGATGCGGCCTGGGGCGAAACGGGCTGTGGAACGCAGGTCGTCCATGGCGGTCACCGGGAAGGTGCTTCCATCCTGGACCTGGCCAGAGGGTTATGGAACCGGTGTTTCTACCCGTTGAGATCCCCCGTTGAGATCGCCCGTTGAGCACGAGCGAGCCCAAGCCAGCGACAGGGCGCAGGGCTCGCCCTGCTCAGCGGCGGCGACGGCGCTGCTGGGCCTTGCGCTTGTACTTCTCGGTGGGGGTTTCGTGGTGACGCAGACGCTTGAGGTCAGCGAAGATGCCCGCCTTGGACACCTGGCGCTTGAAGCGGCGAAGTGCCGATTCGATTCCTTCGTTTTCGCCGACGGTGACCTGGGTCATGTAGCGGGATTGCACGCACAGAGTTGCCCACCATAGCAACGGGCCTCACTGGGACCTGCCGCTCAGCCGCCGTTGGATTCGGGCACGGCCGGAGGGGTCATCGGGTCCGGCCCGGGCTGGTCAGCCAGCTGATCCGGCCAGGAATCCCGGTAGATGTAGATGTGGCCCAGGGTGCGGCCCTGGTAGGAGCGACGCTTCAACTGCCAGCCGGATTCGAACACCAGCTGCAGGAAGCCGCTGCCCGGGCCCTGGGTGCGGGCCACCACCATCTCCGGCCCGGCTCCGGGCTTGGTGGGCACCGCCAGCAGCAGGTTGTCGTTGCTGCTGCGCACCACGCTCAGGCGGTAGCTGGAGCCCAGATCGGTGCCGCCGACCCGCACGGAGTAGCCGTTCGCATCGATGAAGCGGCCGCAGATGCCGGTGAAATCGAAGGTGGACAGCAGCGGGTCCACCAGCCCGGGGGCGCCCCCGTTCACCGCGAAGCAGGGGCGGGTGTCGCGGATCTGCTCATAGATGTTCAGCTGGGCTCGCTCCCCGTTGCCGATCGGAGCGGCCACCAGCACGAAGCTCTGGGGGTTGAGATCGATGGCATCGAACAGGGCCGCGGCCGCCGCGGGCTCGATGGCACCGCCGAGAGCCAGCGGCGCCAGCAGGGCCAGCGACCATCGACGTGCCCTCCCTGCCATGGTGCCGATCGCGCTGCGGGCCTGGAGGGGTGGCAGTGCGGAGAACTCCATCACGGCTCGGACCGGAACGGTGGTCATCGTATGCAGCCTGACCACCCCCAAACCAGGGGGTGAGGGCCAGACGCCGGGCTGTTCGGTGGGGCGCCGCTCAGGCCCGCTGTTCAGGCCGCCGGCTTGTTGATGCGGATGGCCACCAGCAGCGTGGCCAGGGTTCCCGGGGCGCAGAGGCCCAGGATCCAGCGGGTGGTGGACACACCGAGATCGGGGTCGCCGTAGGCCAGCTCGAACACCGAGCCCGTGGCGGCGATGCCGAGCAGGCAGGCCAGGGCGAGAAAGACTCCCGCCAGGGGCTTCATCGGCATGGGGTTCAGCGGATGGTGTGGACGGCGTTGCGATCGAAGCCCTGCTGCTTCAGTTCCTCGTTGAGGCTGATCTCGTCGGTGACGCGATCCACGAACAGCACCCCGTTGAGATGGTCCATCTCGTGCTGGATGCAGCGCGCCAGCAGGCCGTCGGTGCGCAGTTTCTGGGGGCGGCCCATCTCATCGCGGAAGCTCACCTCCACCGCCGTGGGGCGCACCACATTGAGGTAGACCCCGGGAATGCTGAGGCAACCCTCCTCATAGGTGTCGAGGGAGCCACCGAAGGAGCGGATCTCGGGGTTGATCAGCACCATCGGCGGGGTGGCCGGGTTGTCGGGATCCAGATCGATCACCAGCAGCTGCTTGTGCACGCCCACCTGGGGAGCGGCCAGGCCGATTCCCTTGGCGGTGTACATGCTGCGCAGCATGTCGCGGGCCAGCTCCCGCACCGCCTCATCCACCTTGCTGATGCGGCGGGCGGGCGTGCGCAGAACCGCATCACCCAGGGTGTGGATCTCCAACGGGGGCTGATCCACGGGCTCCTTGGGCACCTGCACACGGCTGGACAGTTCCGCCGAGCGTGCCATCTGGGCGAAGCTGCGAGCCAACGATCGATCTCTTCAACGTGATGTCAACTTTAGGGCGCTTCGCCCTGGCTCCGGTTTGACCTCCACACCGGTTTTCCCACCCCTGAGCGCGGCCGCCGTCGTGGGGGCCGCCCCGAGCCTCAAGGAGCCCCTGCTCTGGCGGGGGCACCGCTTCTGGCTGGAGCAACGGCCCGCGGAGGAAGGACGCACCACCTTGATCCTGCGCCCCCGCGGATCGGCGGCGGCGATCGAGCTGACGCCAGCCCCCTGGAACCTGCGCAGCCGGGTGCACACCTACGGCGGCGGGGTCTACGCGGTGGGCGACGGCCGCAGCGACGGAGCCGGCCCCGCCCCGGCCGCCCTGGTGTTCGTGCATGACGGCGACCGCTGCCTCTGGCATCTGCCCCTGGACCCGGCCACGGGCCTGCCCCAGGGCGCCCCGACCCGCCTGACCCCGCCAGCGGAAACCCCCGAGCGCGCCTTCGGCGACGGCCTGATCGATCCGGCGCGGCAGCGCTGGATCGGCGTGATGGAGATCGAGGGCCGCGACCAGCTGGTGGCCGTGCCGCTGCAGGGGGGAGAGCCCCAGCCGCTGCATCAGCCTGCGGACTTCTGCGGCTACGCCTGCCTGAGCCCCGATGGGGGCCACCTGGCCTGGGTGGAGTGGCAGCAGCCCTGCATGCCCTGGGAGCGGAGCCGTCTCTGGCTGGCGGCGGTGGGCCCGGACGGCACCCTGCAGCAGCCCCGGCCGGTGGCCGGTTCCGCCCCGGGCGACCGCCGGGCCATCGCCGTGTTCCAGCCCCTCTGGATCGGCCCCCGCCAGCTGGTGGTGGCCGAGGACAGCAGCGGCTGGTGGAACCTCCAACTGCTGGATCTGGAGGGGCTGGATCCGGAAGGAGCGGCGGGCTGGCAGCCGCTGCTGCCGATGGCGGCGGAGTTCGCCATGCCCCAGTGGGTGTACGGGATGCGCACCACCTGCTGGGATGGCCAGCAGCTGGTGGCCGCGGCCTGCCGGGAGGGGCGCTGGGAACTGGGCCGGGTGGCCCACACAGGGCCGGCGGCCGGGAGCGCCGCTGCCTGGAACCCGATCGCCGTGCCCTTCGACGATCTGGCCGGCCTGAGTGCCGAGGCCGGCAGCCTGGTGGCGGTGGCCAGCGATCCCACCACCCCCCAGGGGCTGCTGGACCTCGAGCTGGCCAGCGGATCCTGGGGCCACACCCCCGTGGCTGCGTCACCGCTGCCGCCCGCCGCCATCACGCCGCCGCAACCGCTCTGGTTCGCCGGCCATGGGGGCAGGCGCACCCATGCCTGGTTCCATCCCCCGGCCGGAGGCGGCCATCCCCAGGCTCCTCTGCTGGTGAAGGGGCACAGCGGCCCCACCGGCATGGCCCGCCGCGGGCTCAGCCTGGCGATTCAGTACTGGACGAGCCGCGGCTGGGGCGTGGTGGATGTGAACTACGGCGGCTCCACCGGCTTCGGCCGGGCCTACCGGGAGCGCCTCGATGGCCAGTGGGGCGTGGTGGATGTGGCCGACTGCGCCGCGGCCGCCCGGGCCGTGGTGGATGCCGGCCTGGCCAGCCCGGATCGGATCGCCATCGAGGGCGGCAGCGCCGGCGGCTTCACCGCCCTGGCGGCGCTGTGCTTCACCGACGTGTTCGGCGCCGGTGCCAGCCGCTATGGGGTGGCCGACCCCGCTGCCCTGGCGCGGGAGAGCCACCGTTTCGAGGCCCGCTACCTCGATGGGCTGATCGGCCCCTGGCCGGAGGCCAGCGCTCTCTACGAAGCACGCTCACCCCTGGCCCATGCCGCGCGAATCCGCTGCCCGGTGATCTTCTTCCAGGGCCTGGAGGATCCGGTGGTGCCGCCCGAGCAGACCGAGCGGATGGCGGCGGCGCTGGAGGCCAACGGCATCCCGGTGGAGGTGCGGCGCTTCCCCGGCGAGGGGCACGGCTTCCGCAGCGCCGCCGTGCAGGTGGAAGTGCTGGAGGCCACCGAGGCGTTCTTTGCCCGTCACTTTGGATTGCGCCAGCCCTGAACGGCGCTGCCGCCGCTGCCGGGCCCGGCTATCAAGAGCGCAGTGCCGTCCGGGAGCCACCGATGAACCGCCTGCTGCGCTGGGGCCTGGCCCTGGCCGTGGCCTCCGGCCTGCTGATCGGAGCGCTGCTGCTCCTGCCGTTCTCGCCCTGGATGCCCGGCGGCACCGTGGGCGACATCCCCACCAGTGCCGTGGTGAACGGCAGCGCCTTCAACCGCCTGTTCCCCACTCCCGGCCCCGGCGAGGAGCTGGTGTTCACCCAGGAGAAACGGGGCTTCAGCCAGGCCCGCCTCAAGCAGGGCGACACCGCCCTGGCGCTGCTCGCCATCTCCGACACCACCACGGCGCCGGAAGCCCGCGAGAAATTCCAAAGCAGCAGCGACAGGCTGAAGGGCTGGCCCCTGGTGGAGCAGGGGGAGCAGGCCAGCGCCCTGCTGGTGGCCGAGCGCTTCCAGGTGAAGGTGATCGGCCAGGGGCCGGGCCTGGATCCCACCCAGCGCCATGAGCTGCTGGAGGCCTTCGACCTGCCGGGCCTGGCGGCCCTGCCCCGCCGTGACCAGCCCACCCTCACGCCCGCCCCTGATCCCGCATGAGCCGCACCGTTCTGGAACGCCTGGAGCGCCTGCCGAAGCGCAACCTCACAGTGCTGGCCATCAAGGGCATCAGCACGCTGGTGCCGGGGGGCTGGCGCAATGTCACCGATCCCGAGGAGCTGATCGCCGAGGTGCTGGGCAGCAGCGACCCCGCCCTGATCGCCCAGGTGCGGGCCCGGGCCGACACGCTCAGCCGCGCCCGCCACGAGGGCTACGGCCGGGCGATGAGCCTCTACGACGCCGTGAACCGCTCCCAGAAAGCCGCCGGAGGCCTGCGGCTGGCGGCGAACGTGGGTGCAGCCCTGCCGCTGATCAAGGGCCTGGCCAACCTCACCCCTCCCACCGACACCCTGCAGGCCACGGACCTGGCCCTGAAGGTGTCGGCGGAGCTGCTCGCCTTCACCCAGGTGAATGGGCTGCCGGGCGACAGCTTCGGCGACTTCACCGCCTCACTGGCGGAGTACGCCGGTGAGGCCCGGGTGCGGATGGCGGCCCTGGTCTGCTTCGATGCCCTCCTGCCCCTGGGGGATCGGGCCCTGGAGCGCCTCGACGCTCTGCTCGGACAGGTGGGCGGCGGCGATCTGCAGCAGCTGCCGGGCTACCGGGCGATGGCGCCCCTGATCCCGGGGCGGGGCGAGCAGGCCCATGTGGGCTTCCTGCGGCGGGGTGTGGAGTCGTGGGTGGGCTGGGCCGGAGGCCTGGTGAGCAGCCTGGGGCTCAGCGGCCAGAAGGCCGTGCAGGCGCTGGAATCCAGCCTCGGCCCCTGGCAGGGACGCTTCGAGCAGCTCGCCACCTTCCTCGATGCCTTCACGGACACCTACCAGCACACCGGCACCCAGGCCGTGGCCCGGCGGCTGGTGGAGCGGGCCGCGGCGGAGATCTGAGCCGCCAGCCAGGGTCCAACCCGGAGGTCAACAATGCGGCCCGCGCGGCTGCCATGACTAGGATCCGGGCTCCCTTTCCCTTGAAGGCCGCGCCATGAGCCTTCTGGCGCAGGAGGCCCCCGGCTGGCTGATCAACGCGGGCTGGGTGGCTGCCGCCCTGGCCCTGCTCAGCCTGCTTCTGCTCCTTGCCCGCGCCGTGTCCCACCGGCTGTCGCTGGTGGTGTGGGGCATTCCGGAGGCGCTGCTGGCGGGGGTGCTGGGGCTGCTGATCTCCCAAGACGGCCCGCTGCCCCTGGTGCCCGAGCCCGTGATGCGGGTGTGGGCGGAGCTGCCCCAGGTGCTGCTCACCCTGGTGTTCGCCTGCCTGATGCTCGGCAAGCCGCTGCCGAAGCTGGCGGGGCTGTGGCGGCCGGTGAGCGGCCAGATCTCCCTGGCCCTGGTGCTGGCCTTCGGGCAGTACGTGGTGGGCGGCCTGGCGGTGCTGCTGGTGCTGGGCCCGCGGCTGGGGGTGAGCCCGATGATGGCCTGCCTGATCGAGGTGGCCTTCGAGGGAGGCCACGGCTCGGCGGCGGCGATGGGCCCGAGCTACGCGGCGCTGGGGTTCCCGGGCGGACAGGCCCTGGGGCTCACCCTGGCCTCGGCCGGCCTGGTGGCCTCCACCCTGGTGGGGGGCCTGGTGGTGCTGCTGGGGCGGCAGCTGGGCTGGCTGTCGGTGCACCCCGAAGACCTGCGCCAGCCACCCCGCACCGGCAGCCTTGAGCAGCCCAGCCACCCGGGAGCCGCCGCCTGGCTGGTGAATCTGGCCCTGGCGGGTTGCGCCGTGCTGGTGGGCCTGGCCCTGCTGGGAGGGCTGCGGCTGATCGGCGGCTGGGTGGGCGGGGGCGTGGAGACGGTGGTGGACGACCTGCCGGTGTTCCCCTTCGCGATTCTCGGATCGCTGATCACGCGGCTGCTGCTCGAGAGCAGCGGCCAGGCCCACCAGGCCCTCGCCCCGATCCAGACGCGGGTGAGCACCACCTCCGCCGATCTGCTGATCACGGCCGCCACCGCCGGCCTGGACCTGGGCCTGCTCCGGGCCGACTGGCTGCCGCTCTCGGTGCTGATCGCCGCGGGGCTGGCCTGGAACCTGGCGGTGGTGCTGCTGCTGGCGCCGCGCATCCTGCCGCGCGACTGGTTCGAGCGGGCCGTGATCGAGTTCGGCCAGGCCACGGGGGTGTCGGCGAGCGGCCTGGTGCTGCTGCACATGGCCGACCCCTTCGACCAGAGCACGGCGTTGCCGGCCTTCTCGATCAAGCAGCTGATGCTGCAGCCCTTCCTGGCCGGTGGGGTGATCACCGTGGTGGCGCCGCTGGCGGTGGCCGGCTGGGGACTGCCGGTGTGGACCGGGGTGTGCCTCGGCCTGGTGCTGATCTTCGCCACCACGGGCCTGGTGCTGGCAGGCACGGCACCCAGGCCGGCGGCCTGAGGGGAGCGGGGAGGGGCTCAGCGGCCGTAGTGCAGCGCAGCCATGCGCTCGGCCACCCGCCCCATCTCCTCCAGCGAGAGCTGCGGCGGCTCCCCCAGCTGCAGCGCCTGCAGGTACATGTGGGCCAGGGTTTCCACCTCGATCGCCAGCCGCAGGGCCTGGGCCAGGCTGCCGCCCAGGCACACCTGGCCGTGCTGGGCCAACAGGCAGGCGCGGCGATCCTCCAGCGCCTCCAGAGCAAGATCCGAGAGCTCCTGGCTGCCGAAGGTGGCGTAGGGGGCGCAGCGGATATCGGCGCCGCCGGCGATCACCACCATGTAGTGGAAGGGGGGAATGGGGCGCCCGTGGCAGGCCAGGGCGGTGGCCTGGATCGAATGGCAGTGCAGCACCGCCTCCACATCCGGCCGGCAGCGGAGCAGGTCGGCATGGAGCCGCCACTCCGAGGAGGGCCGCAGGGTCTGGTCCGGGGCGTCGCCGGCGCTGGCCTCAGGCGCCGCCAGCGGATGGCCGTCGAAGCCGATGGCCAGCAGATCGCCGGGGGCCATGGCGTCGTAGGGCACACCGCTGGGGGTGATCAGCAGCCCGCAGGGGATCCGGGCCGAGAGGTTGCCGGAGGTGCCCTGGTTGATGCCAGCAGTGCCCATCGCCCGCGCCGTGGCCACCAGCTGCTGTCGCAACTCCTGCTCTGTGGCCGCCATGGCGAAGCATCCCTGAGCGGCTGAGGCTAGGCAGGAGGTGTGACATCTTCCCCGCCCTCACCATGCACCTCCTTCCCAGGGCTGGAGCCATCGCGGCGCTGGCGCTACTCGCCCCAGGCCCTCTGCCGGCCCAGCCCACCCGCACCTACACGCCAGACGGCTTCGAATTTCCGCTCAGCACCCCCCGCTTCACCTATCACTTCGCCACCGGCAGCCGCAGCGGAAGCCGCTTCGAGGGCACCTGGTTCGCCGAAACGGTGGAAGGGGTGCCCTCCGATCAACGCATCGACAGTGCCTCTGTGGACACCAAGCCGGGGCAGGAGTCGGTGTTTTTCACCCTGGCCCCGACCCGCACCCCCTGGCCCCCCGGCCTCTACCGGCTGGAGATCCGCGCCGACGGGCAGCTGGTGCATCAGGAGCGCTTCGTGCTGCGCTGATGGCGCCTGGAGGCGCGAGGCAAACCTGAAACAGCCCCAAGCCGTCGATGACCATGACCCCCGAGGCCAAACCTGCAGGCCTGATCCAGCGCTATCGGGAGGAGCTGCAAACCCGCCACTACGCGCGGAGGACGGTGAAGACCTATGAGCTGTGGTTGAGACGGTTTCTTCGTTTCCACAACCTGCGGCATCCCCGGGAGATGGGCAGCGCCGAGGTGAACAGCTTCCTCACCCACCTGGCGGTGGACCTGCAGGTGAGCCCCTCCACCCAGAACCAGGCCCTGGCAGCGCTCCTGTTTCTGTACCGGGAGCTGTTGGATCGTGACCTCGAGCTGGATGGCGTGGTGCGCGCCAGGAACCGACGCCGGTTGCCGGTGGTGCTGAGCGAGGCCGAGGTGCGTGCTGTTCGCGACCACCTGGAGGGGGATCCGGCCCTGGTGGTGGGACTGCTTTATGGGAGCGGCCTGCGCTTGATGGAAGCCCTGCGGCTGCGCGTGAAGGATCTGGACTTTGAACGGCGGGAACTGTCCGTGCGGGATGGGAAAGGGGGTAAAGACCGACTCACCCTGCTGCCCCAGAGCCTGGTGGCAGACCTGAAGCACCACCTGCTGGGTGTGCGCAGACTGCATAGGCTGGATCTGGCTGCCGGGTGGGGCCAGGTGCTGATGCCCCATGCCCTGGCAAGGAAGTACCCAAACGCCGCTCGGGAGTGGGCCTGGCAGTGGGTGTTCCCCCAGGAGCATCGCTGGCACGATCGAACCTCAGGCACCCAGGGACGCCACCATCTGGATCCGAGCCTGGTGCAGAAAGCCGTGAAGCGGGCAGTTACTGCCGCTGGAGTATCCAAGGCAGCAAGCTGCCACACGTTCCGCCATTCGTTTGCCACCCACCTGCTGGAGCGCGGCCAGGACATCCGCACGATCCAGGAATTGCTGGGCCACAAGGACGTAAGCACCACGATGATCTACACCCACGTGCTCAACCGTGGGCCGCTGGGCGTGCGCAGCCCCGCCGACATTCTGTAGCCAGCAGAACATGTGGTTTGCGGACCCGTGAACCACGGCTAGATTTACGATCCATCTTGTTAAACCGATTGGCGCATGGGGATTCAGCGGGATCCGAACAGGGCTTCCTTCTGTGGTTATCGGAACGCGAAGGGGCCTGGAGCGTGGTTCACGGAACCCTCCAATGACTAGTTAGGCGTTTAGGATGTAAGCCATGACCGAAGTCAATTTGAGCGGCAGCTGCCTGTGTGGAAAGGTAAAATTCTTCATAGCGGCTGAGCTGGAAGAGTTTTACTTTTGTCATTGCCAACAATGTAGAAAGCTTTCAGGAACGGCGTTTGCCTCAAATATACTGGCAAAGCCTTCGCCGATTGTTTGGCGATCTGGTTCGGAGCTTATAAGACGCTTTGATTATCCTGGCGAGAGGTCCTTTACCCGGGTATTCTGCGGTAACTGTGGATCAGCGCTTCCCTTCTTAAACAAAAGGATGTCGTCTCTGATCATCCCAGCGGGAAGTCTTGACAGCGAGGTCTCAATCCTGCCAGACAAGAATATCTTTTGGGATGACAAGGCGCCTTGGCTTGACGCAGGCACTGCAGCTCA
This sequence comes from Cyanobium sp. PCC 7001, assembly GCF_000155635.1. Taxonomy (NCBI): domain Bacteria; kingdom Bacillati; phylum Cyanobacteriota; class Cyanophyceae; order Synechococcales; family Prochlorococcaceae; genus Cyanobium; species Cyanobium sp. PCC 7001. Next base: position 2,457,986 of record NZ_DS990556.1, on the reverse strand, counting down.
ACGATTTATTGGCTTTCCATAATGGATCTAGCTCGTTTAGAGTTTAACTGCTCTAGCTTCTGATTTGTCTCATTGCATGCCCTTTTATCAGCTGACCTAGGCCGTTTAGGTTGCAGCCACAACCCTCGCTAAGCTTTAGAATCTCGAGTTGGAAGCCCCATGCCTTATGTCAATGTGCAGATCACTAAAGGTGCCACGCGCGAGCAGAAGGCGCAACTGGTGAAAGATATTACGGATTCTCTTGTTGCTGTACTAGGCAAGAAACCCGAACACACTCATGTCGTAATTCAGGAGATTGAGTATGAAGACTGGGGCTTTTCAGGGTTGCTTACTGACGAATGGAACAAAGGACAGGTCACAGCAGCTGACGCCTAACATCAAGATTCAGCGGACGGGGGCAGAGATTCTATTCACTGCAAGGGCCTTATCCCGCCGCTGATCTTGGGCGTTAGCTGTTTTTGACTCCTCTTCAGGGCCCAGTGCGAATTCCCGACCAAGCCGCTACGATGCCACCATAAGTATTTTCCACGGAGATTGATGAGTATGGCCGAATACCGTTTCACAGACGTGTTCGTGCCGGGCGGATTTCCACGCCACACATACAATCCCCGCCTTGAGTTGCAGCTCGAAGAGCGCGTGGGGCAAGTGAGAGATAACTTGTGCAAACTGGTAATCGTTACCGGCCACACAAAGTCAGGCAAGACCGTGTTGGTACGCAATATCTTGCCTCGCGAGGACTCAATCTGGGTTGATGGCGGTGCAGTGGGAGAAGAAGACGATTTTTGGACAACAGTCATTGATCAGCTTTCACTCTTTCAAGAAGCGGAAATAGGGCAGGAAAAGGTGGTTGGAGCGGAGGTCGCTGCCAAGGGAACAGCCGGAGCGAACTTTCTAATTGCAAAGGGCGAGGGAGAAGTAGGTGGCAGTATGTCCACAGGGCGAACGACCACATCTAGCAACACACGATCTGTATCCTCTCGCGTCATCGCTCTAAAGGGGCTAGCGGAGGCTCGCAAGCCATTGATCGTTGATGACTTCCACTATCTTCCGCGCGAGCTACAAGGTGGGATTGTCAGAGCCCTGAAGCCGCTAATTTTTGACGGCCTGCCAGTAGTACTAATCGCAATACCTCACCGTAGATACGACGCTCTCAAAGTTGAGCGTGAGATGACTGGCCGCATCCTTCCTGTTGAGATACCTTCATGGTCGCCTGCCGAACTTGCCTATATTCCATCTACAGGCTTTCCACTATTGGACAGTGCACTATCGGATAGGCTAACTGAGGAACTGGCCGCGAATTCAATAGGTAGCCCACATCTCATGCAGGAGTTCTGTCGTGAGATCTGCCGTGTTCGTGGAATTACGACATCCTTTAACGGAGAGACCGCAGATACTGATGCAGAGGGAACTAACAGAGTTTTCGTTGAGACTGCTGAGACGATTGGCCGTCCTATTTTTGAAAAGCTAGCTCGAGGGCCGAGGCAGCGTTCTGACCGAATTCCGCGCCAGCTTAAAAATGGCAGCGAGGTAGACATTTATGGGCTTGTTCTCCACGGTCTAGCCTTCCTGAAACCGGGCCTCGTAACGATTGAATACGAAGAGATGCGAGCTGCAATTCGCGAGGTGTCTGCTCAGTCACCGCCGCAACTTCAAGAAGTCGCGAGAGTATTGAAGCATATGTCAGATATAGCTGCAACTGATCAGAGTTCAACTCCTGTAATCGACTTTGATGAAGAGGATAAGCTTTTGCATGTAACTGATCCGTTTTTTGCGTTCTATTTGAGGTGGGGCAGCTTGAACAGCTAACAAGCCCCTCGAGTGGCCAGGACGCCAACGGCTCTCTGCTGAGACGCCATACGCTCATTTCCTGCCACTCAGGGGCAGCGTTAGGCACACCTGAAACTCCTGACATGGCAAACGTCGCGATCATTGGAGGCAGCAGAGGGATTGGGGAGGCTGTTGCGCGACACCTCGTTGCAAAATCAGAACGAGTATTGTCTGTATCGCGCTCTGTCTCAAAGTATGGCGAGTGGATTAAGGCTGATGTCTCGACTCCTGAGGGAGTCAGTACTGTTGCAGACGCTGCTGGGGAAGGAGTCCTAGATTCTCTTCTCTACATGGGAGGCACTTGGGAGACAGATGCCTTTACGTCATCATATTCATTTTCAAGTTGCTCTGATGATGACATTGCTAGAGTTCTAAATGTCAATCTCATGGCACCCATCAGAATCGTAAAGGCATTGCTGCCTGCTTTGAGAAAGTCCAGCAATCCGAAGATCATCTTCATGGGAGCTCTTTCCGGGCGTGATAACTTTCCAAGCAGAGAGGTCGCAAATTCTGCTTCGAAGTTTGGGCTCCGAGGTGTGGTCCACTCTTTGCGAGAAGAGCTTCGGCCTGACCGGATATCTGTGACAGTGATCAATCCAGGTAATGTGGGAACTCCAGAGGTGCTTTCGGACCTGGCAGAGATTGGAGCTCCCGCAACAGATGCGATTCCGCTTGAAGATCTACTTATGATTATCGACTGCGTTCTGTGCTTATCCCGCCAAACCTGTATCAAGGAGATTGATGTGCCTGCCATGTCCAGCAAGGGTGCCTAACATCACCATGCACCTGAGCCGCCACCGTAAGTTGGTCCCTGTTGGGCGAAGCTATTTGCGGCCAGGTGATGGTGAGCGTTCGGCGAACATTGCCGCGACACGGATGCAGACCCAACCTTTCATGATTACCTGAGATGCCATTTTCGTTATCGATCCCTACCGGCAAGCCTTCGGGCCCTCTTACACTGTCGGTGAACGTAGGGGAAATGGTCTTCATACTGGGTGCCAACGGTACTGGGAAATCAAGTCTTATGCAGGCATTTGCTTCAGCCAGCCAAGACAAGACGCGACGAATCACCGCGCATCGCCAGACTTGGTTTCGATCTGGATCACCAGAATTCACCGGCAGGCAACGTGCCGAGTATGAGCAGAATGTGTTTCATCATGATCGGCAGATAAATGCACGATGGATGGACGATTACTCAGAGCAGCGTGCTCAGATGGCAATCTATGACCTAGTTAATTCTGAAAACGTTCGTGCTCGACAAATCACGCGGGCCGTCGATGCTAAAGACACTAATGAAGTGACCAAGCTAGCCGCCAAGGATGGAGCATTTTCAACCTTGAACCGCTTAATGCGGCTAGCCAATCTCGACATCTCAGTGTCAGTCGAAGGGAACGACGAGATCATGGCGTCTAGGAACGGCAGTCAGTCATATAGCATCGCCAAATTGTCCGACGGAGAACGAAACGCGATCCTCATTGCCGCCAACGTGTTGACGGTGCCAGCGGGAACACTTCTCCTTATAGATGAGCCGGAGCGGCACTTACATCGTTCAATCGTATCCCCGCTTTTGACACTATTACTTAAGGAAAAGCCCGAATGTGCATTCATCGTATCTACGCACGAGCCTCTGCTCCCAATCGACAATCTTGGCTCAAAGGTATTGCTGACGCGCTCCTGCGTTTACGAGGGAGACACGGTTAGTGCTTACGATATCGATTTACTGGAGAACTGCACAATAATCGATGACGATCTGAAGCGAACTATCCTGGGTGAACGACGAAAAATCGTATTTGTCGAGGGTGTCGAGCACAGCCTTGACAAGCCTCTTTACAGCTTACTTTTCCCGAATGCATCGATCGTAGCCAAGGGTAGCTGTCGTGAGGTTGAGGATGCGGTTGTTGGCATCAAAAACACAAGTGAACTTCACTGGGTAAAGCCCTTCGGTCTGGTTGATAACGACTCGTCTGAGCCCGAGCGAATCGCCGACCTGCAGGCCAAGGGCGTGATTCCACTAAACGTGTATTCAGTTGAATCTATCTACTATCATCCCGAAGTTCAGAGACTGGTTGGCGAGAAGCTCGCGTCTGTGGTAGGCGGCGATTTGGGAGAAAAGCTTGAGAAGGCAAAGGTCGATGCCATCAAGGCGATTAGTGAAAATGCCAAGCATCTCAGCGTACGGATCGCAGAAAAGTCTGCGCGTTCGCAGGTCTTCTCACTTCTGCCGAAGAAGGGTGAGGTAGCAGCGGGGGGTAAACGTACTGCAGAAATCGACTTTGCGAAGTGTGCTCAAGATGAAGAGGCGCGTATTCAGGCATTAGTCAGTGCATCTGATTTCGTCGGGGTGCTGCAGAGGTATCCCATTCGAGAGTCTGCAGCGCTTGACGCCATTGCCAAGGCTCTCAGCTTTGCGAATCGAACTCAGTATGAAGCCGCTGTTCAGAATCTGTTGGTGCATGACGCAGCGGCCGTGAGTCTTGTCCGAGGCTTACTTGGGTCCTTCCCAGCTGATCTAGTCGCATAGGTGCTGTGTGTGTCGCCGAACAACACCATCCACCTGAGCCGCCCCCAAATTAACTTGACTAGAATCAGCGACTCCCTGCGTCCAGGTGATGGTGAGCGTTATCGGCAGCGCTTAAAGGATCATAACCAAATTTCCAGCGTTGCTGAATTTGATCAAGTGAACGCCTTGATCGATCAGGAATCTGCCAGCAGATCACCAAGAAGCTTATCAATCATCTGAATTCGCCACATGAAGCAACCATCGATCGGTTGTCCTCTGCTTCATGAAACCTGTTCCATGCCCCTTGAGAGGTTTCCGCTCGTACAATCGCACTCCTCCCTCCAGAAACGATGATGTCGAAGCCGTTCACCAGCACTCGGGTGGGATACCAGGTGGCCAGATCGGCGCTGTCCTGATCAGGGCAGCCCAGGGTGGAATGCCGCCTGTGTCGATTCCGCATCGAGGCGCTGCTGTCCGAACCCTTCAGTCCAACACGCGCTAGGAGTTGAACCAGGGCAGCTTCAGACCGAGGGCTTCGATTGGATTCATCACGAGCTTGTTGAGAGCACGGCCTAGAACGACTTGTGGCTCGTCTGCTCGAATCGGGAGAACGGGATGCGAGTGATCGGCACCGTTGACAACCTTGCGCCTGATCAGGGAGTTCCCTGCCTCCAGCCCGCACACATAGGCGCGTTCCTGACACAGACCCTTGGCTCCGTGTTCGTGGTCGCCAATCCGCACCCAGTCGCCAGCGCAGACGATCGTCTCCACTGAGGTTTCCATGGGTGGCCGCTTTCTGAAACTGCCCGGAGAAAAAAGCGACACCGAACCTGGATAGCGCCGTACCTCGGAATCAACCACCCTGGCATGGATGAATTCTGGATGCGCGATGGGAAGAAGGTCACCCGTGAGCCGATCGATGATCTCCTGGTCGCTCATGGCTGCGATGGCCGTTGCGTTGTAAAAGTCGCTGGCCACCACCGAGCCCTGGGGCTGCTCCTCACCCCAGAGAGCCTGCTGCGCATCCTTGTGCAGCTGATCCAGCATGAAAAACGTGGCCCCAGAGCCCTTCAGTGATTCAAAGCGGGAGAACACGTTGGCTGGGTAAGCGGCTGGAACATAGCGATCCAGCCATAGACGTGCTGACACGACATCGATGGAACCAAGCGAAGCAGCGTCAACAAGCTCTGGAACTGCCTTGCTGAGGTCTGGTGATTGATCCATCAGAGACTTCAGACCCTTTGCACCAACGGCCAAAACCACAGCATCCACATCCTCAATCACCTGAACTGTGTTGGTTGCCAGGTTCTGAAGTTCAACCGAGCGGATGCGCTGCGAGTCAGACGACATGGTCACCCGGCTCACCAACGTTCCCCCAAGGACCTGCAGATGATGGCGGGAGATCAGCCTTCGGCTCAGAGGCGAAAACAGATGTTCGGCGATGCTCTTCGACTTGATCCAACGGACATCAAAGGAGTCCTGGTGGGCCAGGGCGTAGTAATAGAGGAGCTCCATCGTGACCGCGGCCGAAAGCTCTTCGGGCGGCTTGAACAAGCCAACCAGCAAGGTGGGGCGCAAGAACTCATTGATGAGCCGATCACTGATGCCGAGCTTGACAAAGAGTGATTGCGCATCGAGATCATCGTACTGTTGGAAAGTCTTTTCGCTGCGATAGAGGTCAAGCATCGTATAGAGAAGCCCTGCGATGCTGAGCCGGTCTTGAATGGGTAGTCGTGTGAAGTTGGTGATTGTTGCCACCATCTGGCCAAGGGGGCTGGGCCATTGGGGTGCCGCTCCAAAGACAGGCGCTGTTGCTTCCAACCCATCGGGCGACCAGAAGGCACTGGTTGTGAAGTCAGTGAAGATATCACCAACGTCGAGTTCATCGGTGAGGGCATTGATGTTTGGATAGTCTTTCCAAAAACCTCTGGTGCCTGCCTCGAACGGTTTACCGCTTTTCGTTGTGATTGGCGTACGGCCTGTTGGATCAGGCATCCCATCAATCAAGCTGACACGAATACCGGCTTCACAGAGTGCCTTGGCTGCGCCCCAGCCAGCCCATCCGGCTCCGATGACGACCACATGGGATCGACTTCCGCCGGGCATGGTCTCCTCTGGCATGGCTCCGATGCACGTTGGCTCATCTCCCGCAACTTACTCAAAGCGTGATGGAGCTTGCCGGTCCGTCGCACCCTGATCGCCTTGGTGCGTTCTCGTTCGGTTGCGCTGATCAGCCCATACCCCCTCTGCTCGAGAAGGCGCGATATCCCTCTGGTCCTCTCGGAGATAGTGGAAAGCCAGATGCAGACCGCGTCACAGTTCACTGCGACGGGCTCATCTTTAGAAGACGTTGCAATGAATGCTGAGCCCAAGGCTGATCCATCAAGATGGAGGAATAGGAACGAAGGAGCAGTCCCCTTGAGCCAGGCCTCAGCGCGGCTTGGGTGTTGTGGGGGCCTGGACCGGTCGGCACAAGCCCTGGCAGCAACGGTTCACCAGGCGGTCAAGACAGGCAGGCCGTGAGACGTGTGAGCAGGCAAGGGAGAGCCCGAGGAGCGCTGCCCTGTTGATCCACTGATGATCCGCAGGGTCATGAAGCCAGCGTCTCGAGGCGCCAGGCGCCTGTCGCGGCGGTGTCCTTCGCATAATCGGCGAAGTCGCGCGCTGGGCGTCCCAGCGCCCGCCACACGCCATCAGCGGTGTGGGAACTGCGGCCATCGAGCACCTCACTGAGCAATGTGGCGAGGTGGTTGGCGTCCGCTGCAGGCATCCCGTGGGCTCCCAGCTCGGCGCCGAACTCCTCGGCGCTCAGCGGCACGTAGCGCACCTCCCGGCCAATGGCGGCGCCCAGCTCCTGCGCGGCTTCGGCGAGCGTGAGCAGGCGAGGGCCTGTCAGTTCGTAGAGCTCGCCGATGTGACGGTCGTCGGTCAGTGCGGCCACGACGACATCGGCGATGTCATCGGCGTCGACGAACGGTTCGGCGGTGTCACCGGCCGGCATCCCGAGAATGCCGTGGCGCACGGAGTCGGCGAAGTTCTCATCGAAGTTCTGGTTGAAGAACGCGCAGCGGACGATCGTCCAATCGGCCCCCGAGTTCTGCAGGTAGCGTTCGGCGCGCTGGGCCCCCGCCTCGCCGCGGCCGGAGAGCAGCACGAGCCGCCGAACACCGCGCGCAACGGCGAGTCGCGCGAACGCGTCCACGGTCTCGGCCGCGCCGGGCAGGGCCAGGTCTGGGAAGTAGGTGATGTACACGGCGGCGATGCCGTCGAGGCAGGGCGACCAGGTGCTGGGGTCCTGCCAGTCGAAGCGTGGTTGCGTCGAGCGGGACACGGGACGAACCCGCCGGCCCAGGGCGACGAGCCGATCCGTCACGCGGCGGCCGGTCTTGCCGCTCGCTCCGATCACCAGGATCGTGGTGGTGTGGTGGGTGCTTGGCATCCGTTGGATGAGAGGGTCGATTCAGATCCTCGGCAGGACTCTCCGTTCAGGCCATCGCTGAGCTGCTCAGATCCATACGCGAGCGTCCAGCCCTAGCCTCGGAATGATGGACTTGTTTGGTGGCTTGCTGGACGGTCCGCGGGCGCGTGGGGCCTTCGCGCTGCGGACCGTGATGCGTCCGCCGTGGTCGCTGCGGATCCTTGCCGAGTCCCCGATCACGGTGCTGGCGATCGTGCGCGGCCACGCCTGGGTTGTGCCCGACGGAAGCGAGCCGGTGCGCCTCGGCGTGGGCGACGTTGCCGTGACCCGGGCGCCGCTGCACTACTGCGTGGCAGATCACCCGGACACCGCACCAGAGATCGTGATTCACCCCGGTCAACGCTGCACCAACCTGAACGGGGAGTCGCTCGAGCAGGAGTTGATGCACGGGGTTCGCACCTGGGGTAACGATCCAAACGGCTCAACGCTGATGTTGGTGGGCGCCTATGAGTCGACCAGCGACATCAGTGATCGGTTGCTGCGTGTGCTGCCCCCGGTGCTGACGCTGTCCAACGACACCTGGGGCTCGCCGCTCGTGAGCTTGCTGTGCGAGGAAATGGAGAAGGAGTGTGCGGGCCAGGCGGCCGTGCTCGACCGCCTGATTGATCTCCTCCTGATCGCGATCCTGCGCGCCTGGTTCACACGTCCATCCGCCAGCGCACCCACGTGGTATCGGGCCCACAGCGACCCGTTGGTGAGCCGCACCCTGCAGGTGCTGCATCAGCAACCGGCGTTTCCATGGACGCTGGCGCAGCTCTGCCACGAAGTGGGGGCCTCACGCTCGGCGCTTTCAAGGCGTTTCCGGGACGTCGTCGGAGAATCGCCGATGAAGTTCCTGACAAGCTGGCGACTCGCCCTCGCCGCCGACATGCTCTGCGACCCGGAGGCCACTGTGGGCACGGTTGCCAACGCCCTGGGCTACAGCACGCCGTTCGCACTGAGCGCAGCCTTCAAGCGAGTCCGCGGCATCAGCCCGCAGGAACACCGGGTGCGGGCGATCCGGGCCTCTTGAGGCACAACCGGGATCTGAGCCCAGCGGATGGAAAGGCCAAACCGCCTGGGAACGGCCGTGTGGGGAATGGCTTCGTCCTGCCGGTGATCCCCAGCAAGAACAGCGGACTCCAGCGTGGCCACCATGTGAGCACGCTGGCGAGAGATGGCCGTGGTTCGAGGGAAGCTGGGCAAAATCGGCAATTCGAGAGGGATACGGCTCGCCAAGCCGCTGTTACAGGTTGCTGGACTGACGGATGACGTCGAAATCGAGGCCGCTCCGGCTGTGGTGACCATCAGGCCTGCCACGCATCCAAGGGCTGGATCGGCAGAGGCAGCATCCACGTGGGGGCCAGAGAGTCTTCTCAATGACATGACGGCCACGCGTTTTGATGACGAAGACTGGTCATGGTGACGGAAGACCCCGTGTCAAGGGGGAACATCTTTCTTGTGGCCTTGAATCCAACCCGTGAATCAGAAATCAGAACAACAAGGCCCTGCGTCGTTGTCTCGCCCGATGAGCTGAATACTCACCTCCGCACGTTCATTGCGGCGCCGCGCAGAACAGGTGGTCATCCATACCCATTGCGTGGGCGCTGCAGGTTCGCCGGCAAGACATCCGACGCGCTTGATCACTGAACAGGATGCTGCCATTCACGTCTTGAACCTGGCAACGGATAGCAGCTGGATGACCTGCACAGTTGGATGCGCCGTTGTCTCCAGCGAACGGGGCGCACATACCGATGCCATCAACGCTCCGCCGCCCCGCTGCTGTGGTCACGGCCTTTCCCCATAGAGCCCCCGCAGCCCCGCCTCACTCGCCGGCGCCACTCCCCGCTCGGTGATCAGCGCCGTCACCAGCCGCGCCGGTGTCACGTCGAAGGCGGGGTTGAAGGCTTCGCTGCCCTCCGGCGTGAGCCGCACGGCGGTGATGGCGCCATCGGCGCCCAGGCCCTGGATGTGCGTGAGCTCCCTGGCGCTGCGGGCCTCGATCGGGATCTCCGCCACCCCGTCGCTGGTGGACCAGTCGATCGTGGAGGCGGGCAGGGCCACATAAAACGGCACGCCGTTGTCGTGGGCGGCGAGGGCCTTGAGGTAGGTGCCGATCTTGTTGCACACGTCGCCGCTGCGGGTGGTGCGGTCGGTGCCCACGATCACCGCATCCACCCGGCCGTGCTGCATCAGATGGCCGCCGGCGTTATCGGCGATCACCGTGTGCGGCACCCCCTCCCGGCCCAGCTCCCAGGCGGTGAGGCTGGCGCCCTGGTTGCGCGGCCGCGTTTCATCCACCCACACGTGCACCTTCAGGCCGGCGCGGTGGGCCTTGTAGATCGGCGCCAGCGCCGTGCCCCAGTCCACCGTGGCGATCCAGCCGGCATTGCAGTGGGTGAGCACGTTCAAGGGCTCGCCTTGCCGCTCGGCCGGCCGCACCGCCGCCAGCTCCTGCAGCAGCCCCAGCCCGTGCTCGCCGATGGCGGCGCACATCGCCACATCCTCCTCGGCGATCGCCGCGGCCTCCGCCCCGGCCGCCGCCGCCCGCTGCTCCGGTGGCAGGGGCCGCACCCGATCGCGCACCCGCTCCAGCGCCCAGCGCAGGTTGATCGCCGTGGGCCGGGTGGCATCGAGCTGGGCGAACGCCGCCTCCAGCGCCCCATCGCCGGGGTCGGCCTGCAGCGCCAGCATCAGCCCGTAGGCGCCGGTGACGCCGATCAGCGGCGCCCCCCGCACCACCATGGTGCAGATCGCCTCGGCCGCCTCGTCGCAGCTGGTGAGGCTGCGGGTGGTGAAGCGATGGGGCAGCAGGGTCTGATCGATCACCCCCACCGAACGGCCACCCGGTTCGAGCCAGATGGTGCGCCAGGCCTTGCCGTCAATGTTCATGCGGAGAGTTGAGGCTGGAGCGAGCCGTGGCTCCAGGCCCCTCCTAGTTTGCGAGCAGGGCAGGCGGGGTCCCACCCGCAGGACCCTGCCTGCGGGACACCCCACCCGGAGGAGCCGCCATGATCGAAACCATCGAGGGCCTGCCGGCCGGCACCGTGGGGTTCCGCCTCCACGGCCGGATTCACGGCGAGGACTACGACCAGGTGCTCGTTCCCGCCCTGGAGCAGGCGATCGCCGAGTACGACCGCATCAAGGCCATGCTCTGCTTCGACGCTGACTTCGAGGGCTACGACCTTGCTGCGGCCTGGGACGACACCCTGCTCGGCCTGCGGCACTGGCAGGGCTTCGAGCGGATCGCCGTGGTGAGCGATGTGGCCTGGCTGCGCACCGCCATCCGCGCCATCGGCGCCCTGATGCCCTGTCCGGTGCAGCTGTTCCCCGCCGCCGGCGAGGAGCAGGCCCGCCTCTGGCTGGGGGAGTCGCTCGGAAGCATCCATCTGGAGGCCAGCGACGGCGTGCTGCAGGTGCGGTTGATCGGGCAGCTCGAGCCCAGTGCCTACGAGGCCCGCGAGGCCGAGATCGCCAGCCTGTTCAGCGGCCCCACCCCCCTGAAACTGCTGGTGGATCTGCGTGAGTTCGACGGCTGGTCGGGCCTGGCCGCCCTGGGCGATCACCTCTCCCTGGTGCGGGAGCACCGGCGCGCCGTGCGACGGGTGGCCGTGGTGGGCAACCAGGAGTGGCAGCACCTGGCTCAGCGGCTGCTGTCCCGCTTCATCGGTGCGGAAAGCCGCTTCTTCGACGCCGCCCACCACGAGCAGGCCGAACTCTGGATCCACGCCACCTGATCGCCGCTCAGCTCCGGTGACGTGACCCCCTTGATCGCTCCAGGCCTTATGAGAGTGGGTGGGTGTGGTCATGCTGCAGCCCCCTGTTGAGCTGCCTCCAGGGGCGTCAGTCCTTGGAGAGCCGAGTGCGGCCTGAGTGAGTTGTACTCCCAGCGCCATCGATCGGCCAGGATCTGAGCCTCCGGAGCTGTGGTGAACAACTCGGTGTTGAGGAACTCATCTCTGAACCGACCATTGAACGACTCGGCAAAGCCGTTCTCCCACGGGGATCCTGGCTTGATATAAGCCGTGCTGGTGGTTGTGCTGGCCTCGCACCAGTCCCGTAGAGCCTGCGCAATGAACTCCGGTCCGTTGTCTGATCGGATGAATGCTGGCGCGGGGTAGAGGCTGGTCAGCTCCTCCAGCACCGCCACCACGTCCTTGGCTTTACAGCGCCGCCCGACTCGGATGGCCAGGCAGAAGCGGCTGTGCTCGTCGATCACGTTCAGGAACTTGAGCCTGCGGCCATCAGCGGTGGCGTCGAACTGGAAGTCCATGGCCCACACCTGGTGGGGGTGCTCAGCCCGGCGACGCCGCACCGAGCCGTCTGCGGGCCTTGCCCGCTTTTGCTTCCGGGGAGTGGGCCGCTGCAGGCCTTCCTCCCGCCAGAGCCGTTGCACCCGCTTGTGATTGACGGTCCAGCCCTCCCGTCTGAGCAGGCGGTAGGCCATCCGGCGTCCCCAGCGGATGTGCTCCGCTGCGATCTCGCGGAGACGATGGCGGAGCTTTGCCTCCTCGATGTCGACGACCTTGCCTGCATGGCGCTGGGTGCTGCGGTGCTGTCCCTCAACCCGGCAGGCCTGGCGTTCAGAGGCCCGGTAACGCTCCTGCAGAACCGTGACGGCCCTGCGACGGCGTTCCGGGCTCAGAAGTTTCCCTCGGCGAGATCCTTGAGCATCGCCTTCTCCAACTCGGCTTCTGCCAACAGCTTTTTGAGCCGGGCGTTCTCCTTTTCCAGCTGGGTCAGCCGCCTGACCTCCTCGGCCTGCATGCCGCCGTACTGCTGGCGCCATCGGTGGTACGTCAGCTCCGTCACCTCGATGACACGGCAGACCTCGACGCCGGTCTAGCCCTGGGCAATCAGTTGTTCGGCGGTTTTGAGCTTGCGGATGATCTGCTCCGCTGTGTGCCTGGTGCGCTTCATGGTCAAGTCCCCGGCCCAGTCTGGCCGGCTGAAGACTCTTATTCACCCTGGACCGGTTTCCGCGGTCCACGTCAGCGGAGTAGCCTTTGGGCCAGCGATGGTCACCACTCGCAGTGATTACGATCTGGCAGGGGGCCATGCCGCCGTGGCTGGAAAGGTGGTCGAAGATTGGTTTTTGGGACACTGCTATGAAGCAGTCAGTCTGCCGGTGAGTGTGCTTATTGGCCACAGTCAGATCTCCTACCGCATGTATCCCGGCGGTCTGCGCGATATGGTGCAGGGATTCAACAAGAACTTCGCCACCGCCGCTGGTGAGGTGCGCTGGCCGCGGATGCTCGCGGTGTTGCTATGGCTCTCAGGTCTGTTCTGGGCTGCCTTGTGGCTACCGGCGTTGCTACTCGGATGGCCCATGATCGGCGAGCGCGCCATTGCGTTCAACGGCTTGATCTACGGTGCGTACTTCATTCAGCTCTTGCTGCTCACCCGACGGGTCGGTCGCTTCCGTTGGATCCACCTGGTCTTCCCGATCCCGGTGCTGTTCTTTCTGAGTGTCTTCGTTCTGGCCATCCTCAATCTGGAGCGTGGGCAGGTGAGTTGGAAAGGGCGTGTGTTCACTACCACGTGACGTCAACACTCTCTAGAGAGACCTTGACAACGCTGATGATTACTGCCACTAGTTGGTTAAGCCTCTCCCTCCTGGTGTGTGTTGACCCATCGTCTACGAACCATTGTGTCGATCACGACACTTGCTGGGTTCCGGTACGGTTTCCTCGCTCTGGAACCTCGATGAGGCCCGCCTGGCTGACCGGGGAGGCAGGGGAATCCGCCCTTCACCAGATCATCCCCTGGGCAGGCGGTTTGCCATGACCGTTTGCCTATAGGGTGATCTCAAGGAGAAGCCCCCTGGCAGTCATTGATCAGGGCAGAGCAGAGTCGAAGCGCAGAGACCTTGATGAATTGCCATGGACCTGGAGGTCATGGCTGATTTCCATCCAGCGCAACTTCTTCGAGACACTCACAGACTTTCACTCACAGGATCTATCGCCATGTCATCTTCAACGAAGGCCCCTGAACGGGTCCATGTCAATCACTATGCCGAATCGGAAGGAGGGATGTGGGATTCGGAGGATACCCAGCTCCTCGATCCGCGCGTCATTGAACCGCGAATGTATCTGGCAAGCCCAGAAAGTGAAAGCGGATGGGGCTTCCACCGGCGTGCCGAGCTCCTCAACGGTCGCATGGCCATGCTCGGCTTCGTCATCGGCCTGATGGTGGAGGCCCTCTCAGGACAGGGAATCCTCCAGCAGCTTGGCCTTGGTGCCTTGCTCCACCACGGTTGATCACCAGAAGCCCCCATCAGTCATTGACTGACTGATGGGGCAGGTGCTTATCGTGGGTTCCACCCGACTCCCGCCAATCGCTCTTCGGCACACCCCCTATGGATGGCGTTAGCGAAGGGAGCGGTGAACAACCCGGATCGCATGGATCTCTCCGCCGAAGGATCTTTTGACCGGAAATCGTCAGGCAGCAGAGCCCGGCTCCAGAGGCCTGCCTCCAGTCCTCATTCCATACAAAAGTTGAAGACATATCATGCCGCAATCATTTACCGAAATCATTCTTGCTTACGGGTTCACCATTGTCCTGTTCGCAGGCTTGCCGGCCATCATTTTTCAGATCATCATTCTGCCGGGTCTTATGCGTACCACAGGGGAAACGATTGGAACCACAGAATTTGAGGGTGTGGTTGTCGGGCCTATCTCAAGGAGGGTACCCTTGCCCAGGATCCTTCCGAAGCCACTGACGGTGACCAATACGGCCTGAACGATCCCCCGGCAGCCAAGGCCGCAGTTTCTCGTGAGTGCTGCCAATGGACTGAGCCGCACGGCACCACCAGGGCCCTGCCGCCGACCGTTCCTCCGGACGGGCTCGCGGCCCTGAAACCGGGGTGCGAGCCCCGGGGTGGTTGTGGTCATGCCGCACGAGGGCGGACCGATCAGCAGTTGGCAGCGCAGCATCTCCACGCCCGCAGCCTGCAGACGATCGCCCGGGCTGCCAACGGCCCCGTCATCCGTCCACACCCCCCGCCGCTTGCACCTCTGGTGACTGCACCCCTGGCGCCTCCCAGGGCCGTGGTGCCGGGCTGTCATCCAGCGTCGGGCTGCTGATCGCGTTGGCGCAGGCCAGCGCCAGCTGGTGCCGCAGCTCCTCGGTACTGATCACACCGCGCTCGTGCAGCTTCACCTTGGGCTGCGGCTGGATCGGTGGCGTCAGCGGGCTCCTAGGAGCATTAGGAAGTGAGTGTGCTGCCAGCTTCGACTGCCTTTTCCCTGCGTTTACCCGTTCCAACTACTGCCAGCGGTGATACGTCGGCTGCGTCACCTCGATGACACGGCAGACCTCCGCAACAGTCTTGCCCTGGGCGATCAGCTGCTCGGCAGTTTTGAGCTTCCTGATGATCTGCTCGGGCGTGTGGCGGATTCGTTTCATGGTGGAGTCCCCGGCCCAGTCTGGCCGGCTCAAGACTCTCATTCACCCTGGACCGATTGCCAAGGTCCACGTCACCGTCAGATCGGCCGGTAGCCGAACCAGTCCGGCACCTGGGGCTGGCTCAGGCCCTCGGGGTGCGGCTCCAGCACCACGTGCCAGCGTCCTCCGCCCCCCGGCTCCAACAGCTCCAGCTGCTCGAGCGCCAGGCAGTCGTCCACGGCCGCCAGGTCGTCCTTGTGCTGCTGCAGCGCGCCTTTCAGCCAGCGGCGTTTGGCTGCCGCCTTGGCAGCCTGGGCCGAGGCGGCCACCACCAGGCCGAAGTGGTGCAGCTCCGCCAGGCTGTCGGGGCGGTAGGCGCCCAGGTTCACGAACCACAGCCGCTCGCTCCGGGGCGCGCCAGGCTCGCGCCACAGCTGCACCGTCCAGCCATCCACCGCCCGCACCGCCATCCAGGCGTCGAGGTGCAGGCCCTCGCGCCGCCCGAACCACTGCCGCCGCAGCGCCGGGATCGCCGCCTCGATCGTGGCCGCCGCCACGAAGCGCACGTCGTGCAGCTCGATGTGGCAGCCGGGGGCGCGGCCGCCGAGCACCGCCACCAACAGCTGGGGCTGGGCCGCCGGGTTCAGCTGTGCTCGCGCAGGAACGCGATCGTGCCCTCCAGCTCCTCGGCGAAGCGATCGATCTCCTCGGGCGTGGTGGTGAAGCTGAGGCTGGCCCGGGCGGAGCCCGGCAGCCCGTAGAGACGGTGCAGGGGCTGGGTGCAGTGGTGGCCGCTGCGGATGCAGATGCCGGCGGAATCCAGCAGGGCCGCCAGGTCGTTGGCATGGAGGCCGTCCACCGTGAAGGCGGCCAGGGCGCCACGGTGGGGCTGCTGCTCGGGGGTGGGGCCGAGAATCCGCACCCCGTCGATGGCGGACAGCCGCTCGAACAGCCGGCAGGTGAGCTGCTGCTCCCAGCTGTGGATGCGATCCAGCCCGATCGCCTGGAGATAGTCGAGGGCGGCGCCCATGCCGATCGCCTCGCCGATGGCCGGGGTGCCGGCCTCGAACTTGTGGGGCAGATCCGCCCAGGTGCTGTGGTCCAGGTACACGTCCTGGATCATCTCGCCGCCGCCCAGGAAGGGGGGCATGGCCTCCAGCAGGGCTTCCCTGCCCCAGAGGAAGCCCATGCCGGTGGGCCCGCAGAGCTTGTGGGAGCTTCCCGCCAGGAAGTCGCAGCCGAGCTCGGCCACATTCACGGGCATGTGGGGCAGGCTCTGGCAGGCATCCACCAGCACCAGGGCGCCCACCGCATGGGCCAGTTCAGAAATCTCGGCGATGGGATTGAGACAGCCGAGGGTGTTGCTCACATGCACCAGGCTCACCAGGCGCGTGCGCGGATTGAGCTTGGCCCGCAGGTCGTCCATGTCGAGTTCACCGCTGTCGGTGAGCCCCACATGGCGCAGCACGCAGCCGGTTCGGGCTGCCAGCTGCTGCCAGGGCACCAGATTGCTGTGGTGCTCCATCACCGAGAGCACCACCTCGTCGCCCTCCCGGAGGTTGGCCTCACCCCAGGTGCGGGCCACCAGATTGATCGCCTCGCTGGCATTGCGGGTGAACACGATCTCGCGCGGGCTGGCCGCGCCGATGAAGGCCGCCGCCTTGGCCCGCGCCCCCTCGAAGCCCTCGGTGGCCCGGGCGCTCAGCTGATGGGCACCGCGATGCACGTTGGCGTTGTCGTGGTCGTAGTAGCGCTGAAGAGCCTCGAGCACCTGGCGGGGCTTCTGGCTGGTGGCCGCGTGATCCAGGTAGATGAGCGGCTGGCCGAGGCAGGCCGTCTGGGCCAGCAGGGGGAAATCAGGCCGGGTGAGCGCGGCCAGGTTCTCGGCGGGGGGGGGCGCCACAGCGGGAGCCTCGCCCCGCAGGCTGTTGACGGTGGCCGAAGGAGAGGGCATGGACGTCAGGCGGCTCCCAGCAGGGCCTGCAGGGGCTGGTGGGCATGGGCGGCCGCGGGCAGGTCCCGCAGCACCTCCTCGCAGAAGCCCCGCTGCAGCAGGGCCGCAGCCTGGGCGGCGGCGATGCCGCGGCTCTGCAGATAGAAGAGCTGTTCGCGCTGCAGGCGGGTCACGGTGGCGCCGTGGGCGCACTTCACGTCGTCGGCCACGATCTCCAGCTCGGGCTTGGTGTCCACCCGGGCACGGTCGGAGAGCAGCAGGTTGCGGCTGAGCTGGGAAGCATTGGTCTGCTGGGCCGCCCGGGGCACCTGCACGGCTCCGTTGAAGATGCTGTGGCCCCGCTCGTCCGCCACGGCCTTGTGGAGCTGATCGAGACGGCCGGCGGGGCCATCGAAGCGCACCTGGCTGTGGGTGTCGGCGATCTGGTCGCCCTTCACGAGCTGCAGTCCCCGCAGGGTGGTGCTGGCCTCTCCGTCGGCCTGCACGATGCGGGGCTCCTGGCGCAGCAGGGCCCAACCCGCCGTGGCCGTCACCAGGCTGAGGCTGCTGCCGCTGGCCTGGCGCACCGCGACATGGGTGAGCAGGCTGGCCTGGCCGTCACCGCCGGGGGCCAGGGTGCCCAGGGTGAGCCGGCTGCCGGAGCCCATCTCCACTTCCACCACCAGGCTGAGCGCCTGCGGGCCGGAGCCGCGGATCACCTGGAGCAGGTCCAAGCTGGCCCCCGCCTCCAGCACCAGCAGCAGGCGCCGCGCCTGCAGACCGGCGCCGGAGCCGGCATTCCAGGGGAGCTCGAGAGGAGCCGCATCGCCAGAGACCCGGAGCGCCAGCACCGAGGGGCGGGCGCCGCGGTTGAGGCGGACCGGCCAGTGGTCCAGGCAGCCGGTGGCCGCCAGGCAGCCATCCAGCTGGTTCACCACGTCCTCGGGCGGCAGCAGGGCAACCCCCTGCGGCAGCTCGGGAGCGGTCCAGGGAGCAGCGGCAGCATCGCCCAGGCGGGGCTGCAGGCTGCGCAGCGTCCTCAGATCGGTGAAGCGCCAGTCCTCCTGGCGACGGCTCGGCAGGGGCGCCCCCGCCAAGTCCGCGAGCCAGTCGGCGGTGGTGGGGGAGTCCAGCGGGGCCACGGGCGTCGACACCATCAGCCCACCTCCACGGGCTGGCGCTCGGCCGAGCCATCGAGCCGTGCGATCTCCTGGTCCACCCAGTCGTAGCCGGTGCGCTCCAGTTCCAGGGCCAGTTCCTTGCCGCCGCTACGCAGGATCCGGCCGGCGGCCATCACGTGCACATGGTCGGGGGTGATCAGACCGAGCAGACGCTGGTAGTGGGTGATCAGCAGCGTGGCGTTGTCGGGGCTGGCCAGATGGTTCACTCCGCCGGCCACGATGCGCAGGGCGTCGATGTCCAGCCCCGAATCGGTTTCATCGAGGATGGCCACCACCGGCTCCAGCAGCGCCATCTGCAGGATCTCGTTGCGCTTCTTCTCGCCGCCGCTGAAGCCTTCGTTCACGCTGCGCTCGAGGAAGGCGGGATCCATCTGCACCACCTTGAGGCGCTCCTTCACCAGATCCTCGAAGGCGAACGTGTCGAGCTCCTCTTCGCCGCGCTCAGCGCGGCGGGCATTGGTGGAGACCCGCAGAAACTCGAGGTTGCTGACGCCGGGGATCTCCACGGGATATTGGAAACCCAGGAAGAGGCCGACCCTGGCCCGCTGCTCCGGGTCCAGGTCCAGCAGGTTCTCGCCGCGGTACTGCACCGATCCGCCCGTCACGGTGTAGGCGGGATGGCCCGCCAGCACCTTGGACAGGGTGCTCTTGCCGCTGCCGTTACGGCCCATCACGGCGTGGATCTCACCGGCTCGGATGGTGAGGTTCACGCCCTTGAGAATGGGCTGATCCTCCACCGAGGCATGCAGGTCTTGGATCTCAAGCAGAACCGGGGCGTCGGGACGGATCACGGAACGAGGGGGTAAGGAGGGCGAACGGAACGGAAATGGGCAGCAGGGGTGGGAAATCAGCCCACGGATCCCTCGAGCTTCAGGGCCAGCAGCTTGTCGGCTTCGGCGGCGAATTCCATCGGCAGCTGGTTGAACACATCGCGGCAGAATCCGCTCACCATCATCGAAACGGCCTCTTCGAAACCGATGCCACGGCTCTGGAGGTAGAAGAGCTGGTCTTCGGAGATGCGGCAGGTGCTGGCCTCATGCTCCACGGCAGCATCGGGCTGCTGGGAACGGATGTAGGGGTAGGTGTTGGCCGCGGCCTGATCGCCGATCAGCATCGAATCGCACTGGCTGTAGTTGCGGGCACCCACCGCCTTGGGACCGATCTGCACCAGACCGCGGTAGCTGTTGGAGGAATGGCCGGCACTGATCCCCTTGCTCACGATGGTGGAGCGGGTGCGCGGGCCCACATGGATCATCTTGGTGCCGGTGTCGGCCTGCTGATGGTTGTTGGTGAGGGCCACGGAATAGAACTCACCGACCGAATCGGCACCCTGAAGCACACAACTCGGATACTTCCAGGTGATGGCGGAGCCCGTTTCCACCTGGGTCCAGCTGATCTTGCTGCGATCACCGCGGCATTGACCGCGTTTGGTCACGAAGTTGTAGATGCCGCCGACTCCGTTCTCGTCGCCGGCATACCAGTTCTGCACGGTGGAGTACTTGATGGAGGCATCGTCAAGAGCCACGAGCTCCACCACCGCGGCGTGCAGCTGGTTGGTGTCGAACATGGGGGCGGTGCAGCCCTCGAGGTAGCTCACCGAAGCCCCCTCCTCGGCCACGATCAACGTGCGCTCAAACTGGCCCGTGTCACCGGAGTTGATGCGGAAGTAGGTGGAGAGCTCCATCGGGCATTCAACGCCCTTGGGGATGAACACGAAGGAGCCGTCGCTGAACACCGCGGAATTCAGCGCCGCGAAGAAGTTGTCGTTGGTCGGCACCACGGTTCCGAGGTAGGCCTCGATCAGGTCGGGATGGTCCTTGACGGCCTCACTGATGGAGCAGAAGATCACGCCGTGCTCGGCCAGCTGCTCCTTGAAGGTGGTGGCAATCGACACACTGTCGAACACCGCATCCACGGCCACGTTGGACAGCCGCTTCTGCTCGCTCAGAGGTATCCCCAGCTTGTCAAAGGTTTCGAGCAGCTTGGGATCCACCTCATCCAGGCTGGACTTCTTGTCCTGCTGCCTGGGCGCGGCGTAATAGATGATGTCCTGGTAGTCGATCCTGGGGTAGCCCAAGGCGGCCCAGTCCGGCTCCACCATCGTGAGCCAGTGCCGGAAGGCTCTCAGCCTGAAATCGAGCAGAAACTCGGGCTCATTCTTCTTGGCGGAGATGAGCCGCACCACGTCCTCACTGAGGCCCTTGGCAATCTTGTCGGTTTCGATGTCGGTGACAAAGCCGTACTTGTACGGCTGCGAAACCAGATCTCCGACGGTGGCAGTGGACATGGTGAAAAGGCGGGATCAGCCGGCGGTGAGGGATTTGACTTCGTCGAGCGTGATGCTCTGCTTCTCACCCCGGAAAGGGTTGTCCTCGGTGAGGAAGAGCATGCAGTGGCACTCCTTGCGCTCGCGCATCGGCACACAGGGGCAGTTCCAGAACGCCTGCGCCACCTCGGCTTCCTTGTCCTCGTAGTGGCGGCAGGGGCACAGGGCGCCGCCGAGCTCATCCTTGTGACGGGCCAGGCCCTCGAGCACCACCGCGGTCACCCCGGGATCGCTGCAGAAATAGGTTCCCGTGCGCTGGGCGTAGGTCTCGGCGAACTTGCGGATCACCTCCAGGCTGTCGGAACTGGGTGCGGGGTTGCTCGCAGGGGTGTCGGACATGGGTGGAGGGAAACGGGACGGAACGGCGTGTTGAGGAGATCCGCGGAGGTTCCAGGCTGGACCATCCACGGGAGCGGACGAGCACTCGGAATTACGAAACGCTGAGGTTTCCTTATCCGGAGCCTAGGGCACGCCTCCGGCACTTGGGTGAGTGCCCATTGTGCCGTTCTGGTGCGCCTGCCGCCTTGCCCGCCAGGCACCGACCCCCAAGCGCCGACCCCCAAGCACTGCAGGAACGTGGCATCGTGTGGGGGCCTGGTGTCGGTCATGCGTCCAATCACCGCCCCCCACACCACAGCTGGTCCCTCTGACGCGGCGGCGCCTGCAGCCGGCGAGGCATCGGCGGCGGCGGTCCATCCCCTGGCACCCGGCTCCACCCGAGACGCCGCCCTGGCGCTGCTGCTGCGCCTCGGCCACGCCACGGCCGCCACCCTCGCCAAAAGCCTCGGCGTGTCCGTTCAGGTGATGCGGCGCCATCTGCGCGCCCTTGAAGACGAAGGACTGGTGGCGTCCAGTGCCGCCTCCGAGGGGCCGGGCCGTCCGACCAACCACTGGCAGCTCACGGCCCGCGGGCAGGATCAGTTCCCGGACGGCAGCGAGGCCTTCGCCGTGGGTCTGCTGCAGTCGATGGTGCAGACCCTGCCCGCCGAAACCCTGCGCCAGCTCCTGGCCCAGCAAGGCAGCGAGCAGGCGCGGATCTACCGAAGCCAGGTGGGCGAGGGTTGCCTCCAGGAACGGCTGGAGCGGCTGGTGGATCTGCGCCGGCGCGAGGGGTACGTGGCCGAGTGCTCCCCCCACCCCGACGGCGAGTCGTGGGTGATTCAGGAGTTCCACTGCTCCGTGATGCGCATCGCCGAGCAGTTCCCCTGCGTCTGCGACCAGGAGCTGCGGCTGATTCGTGAAACCTTCCCGGACTGCCGCGTGGACCGGGTGCAGTGGCGGCTCGAGGAAGGCCATTCCTGCGGATTCCGCCTGCAACCCCACCAGCCCGGCTGAGTGCTTCCCCGCCGGCCCCTCGCCCGCCGGCCCCTCGCCCGCCAGCCCCTCGCTCCAGCCCCTCGCCATGGATCCCGACGCCGGCCCGCTGACCATGGCCGAACTGGCCGAGCTGGAGAGCACCTTGCTGCCTGCGGTGGAACGCCACCATCTGCGGCTGTTGGCCCACAGCCTGCGCACGCTGCAGGGCATCGCCGGCCGGCGCCAGGGTCCGGCGCCCGAAACTGGGCGGCTGGAGGCCTGGGCCGCCCAGGTGCCCGCTCTGCAGGACGATCCCGGCTTCCAGGAGAGGTTCCTGCTCCAGCTCCAGGCCGCCGCCGGGCAGCTGGAGGCCATCGCCGCCGAGCTCGGCACCACGGCGCTGGGCCTGGAACTGGAGCAGCTCACCCAGTGGGCCCGCGGCCAGGCTGACGCCAGGCTCAACGCACCACCAGCACAACCCCCGCCAGGGCACTGATCGCGGCCAGCCAGCCGCCCACACGGGGACGGTCGCCCTCCAGCGGTGCCAGCACAACAGCCATCACCGGCGCGGTGGCCAGCAGAGCCACGGCCAGACCGGCTGGCAGCCGGCTGAGGGCCAGCTGCTGCAGGGCGATGCCGGCCGTGGTGCCCAGCAGGGTGGCGACCAGCACCAGCGGCCAGCGGCGGCGGGATGGCCAGGGCCCGAGCTGGGGCCGGCGCAGGCGCTGCAGCAGCCCCGGCAGCAGCGGCAGCATCACCAGGCTGGCGGCCGCCAGACGGATCGCGGCCGCCGCCATGGGCGCCACCATGCCGCCCTGCAGCGCCGCCCGGGCCAGCAGCGCCCCCCCGCTGCCCCCCAGCAGCGCGCCCAGGGCAAGCAGCAATCCGGCGCCCTGCTGGGCCGCCAGCGATCCCGGCGGCGGTTCCTCGCTCTGGCGGGCCACCAGCAGCAGGGCGAGGCTGATCAGGGCGATGCCGAGCCACTGGCCGGGGGCCGGTGTTTCCCCCAGCACCAGTCCGGCGGCCGCGCCGGTGAGGCCAGGGCCTCCCGCCTCGAAGGTGAGCGTGCGCCTGGTGCCGAGCCGGCGCAGGGCGGCGAAGAAGAGGCTGTCTCCCAGGGCGATGCCCAGAACGCCACTCAGGCAGAGCAGCACGGTGGGATGGGCTGTCCCGCCCGCCGGCCCACCGCCGCCTCGACTGCCCAGGAGCAGCACGGGAGCCAGCATCGCCAGGGCCAGCAGGTTCTTGAGCAGGTTCAGCTGGCCGGCCCCCAGGGAGGTGGGCAGGCGCCGCCAGAGCAGGCTGGCGAGGGTCCAGCAGAGGGCCGCCGCCAGGGCTGCCGCCACACCGAGTGCCACCGCGCCCTGCCCACCGCCTTGCGATCATCGTGGCCACCGCTGCCCACCGACCGTGACGGATGCCATCGCCGATGCCATCAGCTTCTTCCGGCTGAGCTGCGGCCGCTGGCGCTCCCAGCGCAGCAGCCACCACCTGCTGCACCGCCGCGCCGAGGCGGGGGGATCCTGGATCGAGGTGGTGGAGCTGGCCGCCGACGATCCCCGCCTGATCGCCATCGCCACGCTGCACGGCCAGGATCCTGCCGCTCTGGTGGGGGGATGCCGGGTCACCTGGAATGCCTCGATGGCCTGGGACAAGGCGGGCGAGGCCCACGAAGGCGACAGCTTGTTCGGCCTGATCCCCACCGACGCCAGCGGCCGCACCGGTCTGCTGCTGCGCGACCGGGGCTACGCGGAAACCGCGCCAGTGGCGGGCCACTTCGCCATGGATGAGCGGGACGGCCTGCTGCTCACCACCAGCTACGAAACGATGAACAGCCTGGAGCGGTTCAGCTTCGCCGGCCCCAACGTGCGGCTGCGCACCAGCACCGTGGAAGGGCTGTCGAACACCGCCTCGTTCTGCGTGGAGACCCGGATCCTGGCGAGCGAGGTGGCGTCGGCTGCAGCCCCGTCAGCCCCGGCGACGGCCGCTCCCCTGTCGCCGCTGGGATGGTGAGGGTCACGGGGGGCTCAGACCAACAGGCGGCCCAGTTCAGCGACTGTGCCGAACGTTACGGACTGTGAGCCCTGCCTGAGCCACGCCGGTTCCCCAGCGGCGGCACTTCTACGATCCCTGGCGACGGATGCTGAATTCGCGTGGCCCTGCCCCTCCTGAAGTACGCGCCCACCACCCAGAACTCGCGCGTGAACGCTCTGCGGGTGGGTTCGGATGAGGATCCCAAGGCCGTCTCCATGGACAAGGCCATGGATCGCGAAGATCAGAATTTCGTGATCGAAGCGGCCTACCGCCAGATCTTCTTCCACGCCTTCAAGGTCGACCGCGACCGCACGCTGGAGTCCCAGCTGCGCGACGGGCAGATCACCGTGCGGGATTTCATCCGCTCCCTCTGCCTGTCCGACACCTTCAACCGCAGCTTCTACAACCTCAACAGCAACTACCGGGTGGCCCGCCATCTGGTGGAGAAACTGCTGGGCCGCCCCACCCACGGCAAGTCCGAGGAGATCGCCTGGTCTGCCGTGCTCATGACCCGCGGCGTCAAGGGGATGGTGGACGACATCCTCAACTCCCAGGAGTACCTGGACGCCTTCGGCTACGACACCGTGCCTTACCACCGCAACCGCGTGGTGGGCAGCCGTGACCTGGGCGAGACGCCCTTCAACATCACCACCCCGCGCTACGACGCCTACTACCGCAGCATCCTGGGGTTCCCTCAGGTGGTGTACACCGGCACCGCCAGGGCCTACCCGGAGCGCGCCCGCCAGCGCCGCGGAGGCTTCCCCGAGGACTACCTTCCCTGGGTGCGCAGCCTGCCGGCGATGCGAGCCAGCAGCGCGGCGGCCACCGCCGACATCAACTACCTGGCGAAGGTCCCTTACCGCAGCATCGGCCGCTGAGTGCCGGCCCTTCCTGCAATCCTCCCAAGGCGGCTCCAGGGCCGCCTTTTTCATGGGTCCGCAGGCCAGCCGCCCGTGAGTCCAGGGCCGTGTCCGAGTCAGTGGATGCTGACCCTGCCAGGGCGGGGCCGCCGTAAACGGCAAAAGTGGATCACACTGATCCCAAACGAAATCTTTCGCAGTGAGCCAAGCCCTGTCCTCGTTGGCCCGCATGACTCTGAGGCAGCTGCGCCAGATCGCCAGCGATCTGGGCGTGACCCTCTACAGCCGCAAGTCAAAAGATGAGCTTGTGGCCGAGATCAGCGCCCGCAAGGACGAGCCCGGCGAGGAGATCAGCAGCGCTCCTGCCTCAGCCGAAGTGCCGCTGGACGAGCCGCCTCCCCTCAAGAGCATCGAGGCCTCCATGCCTCCGGCTCCCCGCCCCACGGCCGAAACCAGCGTGGTGTTCCTGCCCCGCGATCCCCAGTGGGCGTATGTGTTCTGGGACATTTCGGAGGAGGATCGCGCCGCCGCCTTCGCCGCCGGTGCCAGCCAGCTCTGCCTGCGCGTGGCGGACGTGACGGGGCTCTCCGGTGGGTCGGCCCATCCCCACACGCTCCAGGAGGTGGTCGTCGACAGCCACGCCACCGAGTGGTACCTGCCGGTTCCCCTGAGCGATCGCGATTACCGCGTGGAGCTCGGTTACCGCAAGGGATCCGGGGGAGGCTGGATCTCCCTGGCCTTCTCCTCGGTGGCCCGGGTGCCTGCCCTCCACCCCAGCGACCAGATTCTCGACCAGTTCGTGCCCTTCACCCTGGAGGCGAACGCCCCCGCCGCCGTGGCGGCTCCCACACCGGCGGCTGCTCCGGCCGACACCGGCCTGCACGAGCGCCTCTACCAGACCGCCACGTCCCAATGGCGGCGCATCAGCCGGGGTTCGGAAGCCTTCCATGAACTCGACAGCAGCGGGCTGGACTCCTCCGAACTGAATGCCTCCGGTCTGGGGATCTGGGCCAGCGGGCGCAGTGACTCCGGCATCGGTGGGGTGGCACCCCGGCAGCGCTCCTTCTGGCTGGTGGCCGATGCCGAGCTGATCGTGTACGGCGCCACCGATCCTTCCGCCAAGCTCAGCATCGGAGGCGAGGATGTGCCCCTCTCCGCCGATGGCACCTTCCGGGTGCAGGTGCCCTTCCGCGACGGACGCCAGATCTATCCGATCGAAGCGGTGGCCGCCGACGGGGTGCAGAAGCGCAACATCACCCTCGAGTTCAGCCGCAACACCCCGGAAGACAACAGCAATCCCGCCGATCAGGCGGTGGCTGAGTGGTTCTGAGTCGTTCTGCCGTGCCCATGCGCCTCGTCGTCGCCATCACCCCGATCGCCGGGGCGCTCGCCTTCCCCCTGATCGTTCCGCTGGTGCTGCGCTGGGTGGGTCTTCCCGCCGCTGTGCTGAGCGCCGTGGTGGTGGGCACGCTCTGGTTCGTGTTGATGCTCCGCACCGCCGAGATGCCCGGCCACCACTGACGGCGGGCCGGCTCACCTGACGCGGGGCAACACTGCGCTCAGCAGCGTTGTCCCTCCATGCCAACCGACCCGCCTGCGGGCACCGCGCCTGGCGCAGTCCCCTGGGTGAGGCGATGCCATCGGGCTCTGGCCGCCTTGTGCCTCATCGTCCCCGTGCTCGCCGGGTGCAGTGCCGTGGCGCGGCTCGGCGGGCAGCCGCCACAGCGCCCTCCCCTGCCGGAGGGGTTCCGCGTGGTCTTCAACCACCGGCTCGGCGCCCGTTACCGCAGTCCCATCACGGGCCAGTGGCGCGCCGGCGACGACCTGGAGGCCTTCCTGCTGGAGAACGTGCGTCAGGCCAGACGAAGCATCCTGGTGGCGGTGCAGGAGCTATCGCTCCCCCGCCTGGCGGAGGCCCTGGTGGAGCAGCGGCGCAAGGGCGTGCGGGTTCAGGTGGTACTGGAGAACAACTACAGCGCTCCTTGGTCGGAGCAGCATGCCGCCGATCTGACCCCGCACCAGCGGCAGCGGCAGACCCAGCTGCAGGCCCTGGGCTGGGGGGATGCGGTGGCCATCCTGCGCAGGGGCGGCGTGCCCATGCTCGATGACACCGCCGATGGCAGCGCCGGCAGCGGCCTGATGCACCACAAGTTCCTGGTCATCGATGGGCAGGTGGTGGTCACGGGCTCCGCCAACTTCACGGCCTCCGGCATTCACGGCGATCCGGGTGCCCCCCAGACCCGCGGCAATGTGAACCACCTGCTCCGGATCGAGAGCGAGGAGCTGGCCAGCCTGTTCAGCGACGAGTTCCGTCGCCTCTGGGGCGACGGCCCCGGCGGCCAGGCGGACAGCCGCTTCGGCATCGCCAAGGAGAGTGGTGGCCTCCGGACGGTGCAGGTGGGCGGGACCACGGTGAGCGTGCTGTTCGCCCCCCATCGCCGCCGCGATCCCAACCACGGCCTGCAGCTGCTGGAGACCCTGCTGCTGAACACGCGGCAGCGCGCTGATCTGGCGCTGTTCGTGTTTTCCGAGCAGCGGCTGGCCACGGCCCTGGGGCAGTTGCAGGCGCAGGGTGTGGCCATCCGCCTGCTGGCCGATCCAGGCTTTGCCACCCGATCGTTCAGCGAAGTGCTCGATCTGCTGGGGTTGGCCCTGCCGGATCACCGTTGCGGCATCGAGGCGAACAATGCTCCCCTGAAGCAGGCACTCGAAGGGGTGGGCACACCGCGCCTGGCTGCCGGCGACAAGATGCACCACAAAGTCGCCGTTCTCGATCAGCGCACCGTGATCACGGGATCCTTCAACTGGAGCCCTGCGGGAGTTCACACACAGTTGAGATAGTGCTGCAGGGCTCGCCGAGGCCGCTGCTGCCCGGAACCAGTGGCAGCGGCCTAGATGTGCTTTCTCACCACGTTGGTTGGCAGAGCGGAGTCCTTCGCTCCTTGGAGGCGTTGCCCCATACATGCAGCCATAGCTACAGAAAGGGGCAGAACTGACGCTGTGGAGAACCGAGATGAATCGATTGTCGCTGAGCTGTCTCGCCGCCCTGCTCTGCGGCGGCTTGCTCCAACCCCTGCCCGCCGGGGCGGAAACCGGCAAAGATCCCTTCGGCGAAAAGCTGGAACCGTGCAGTGGCCCACGTCCTGCACCTCGGCGGTACAGCCTCAGCTTGAGCGGGGCCTGGCGTTGCTGCACCACATGACCTATCGCGGCGCTCGCGCAACGTTCGAGGCCGTTGCTATGCAGGAGCCGGACTGCGCCATGGCCTACTGGGGGCAGTCGATGACGCACATCCATCCACTCTGGTCGGATCCCCCCAGCGAAGAGAGCTTCCAGCTGGGACTCAGCCTGGCGGAGAAAGCTGCGATGCAAACCGATCTGACGGAGCGTGAGGAGGCCATGGTGGCGGCCCTTCAGCGCTACTGGGCGGAGGGACGCGACAAGGATGAGGGGCCGAATCTTGAAGCGTTCGCCGACGGCTGGAACCAGGCCTTGAAACAGTTCCCGGGCGATCCGGAGATCCGCAGCTTCACTGCCCTGGCGGTGCTGGCCACCGCAGATCCCGGTGATAAGAGCTACCGGGTCCAGAAGCAGGCTTCAGCCATCGCGGCGCCGGTGCTGACGGAGGTGCCTGACCACCCGGGTGCGCATCACTACATCATCCACGCCCATGACCTGCCCACCCTGGCGGGGCAGGCCCTGGAGACGGCCCGCAGCTACGGAGACATTGCGCCCACCGTGCCGCACGCGCTCCACATGCCCTCCCACATCTTTACGAGGCTGGGGTTGTGGGAGAAATCGGTGGAAATGAACACCCGCTCGGCCAAGGCAGCGCTGCAGCACCCGGCGGGAGATGCCGTGTCGCTGCACTATCTTCATGCCCTCGACTACCTGGCTTACGCCTACCTGCAGCTGGGCAATCCTGAGGCCGCCGCGGAAGTGGCTGCGGTGATGGAACGCATCGAGGAACCGCTGCAGACTCATCTGGCCTCGGGCTACACCCTGGCCGCGGTGCCCGCACGGATCGCCCTTGAGCAGCAACGGTGGCAAGAGGCAGCCGATGTAGCGGTGGGAAGTCCGGAGCGGTTCCCGTGGCAGAAGTTCCCTGCTATGGAGGCGATCAGCCGCTTTAGCCGCTCCCTCGGTGCAGCCCGCAGCGGCCAGAACGATCGCGCCGCAGCGGAACTGCAACAACTAGTGCAACTGGAGGCGGCAGCCAAGGAGGCTTCGCCCTATTGGGGGAAACAGGTGGCGATCATGCAGCAATCCGCCCGGGCCTGGTTGCTGTTCAGCCAGGGAGATCAAGAAGATGCCTTGGCGGCGATGCAGGCGGCGGCAGCACTGGAGGCCACCACCGAGAAGCATGCAGTCACGCCTGGAGAAGTGCTACCGGCGCAGGAACTGCTGGGCGACATGCTCATGGAGCTGGACAGGCCCGCTGAGGCTTACCAGGCCTACGCGGCCGTTCTGGGGAGAAGCCCAGGACGTCTCAACAGCCTTTACGGAGCCGGACGTTCAGCAGAAGCGCAGGGGAACAAAGCGCTGGCGCGCACCCATTACACAGACCTTGTGACCATGGTGGACAACAACTCCGGTTCACCGCGTATCGAGCATGCCAGGGCATTTCTCCAATAACTCCAATAAGAGTAGATACCTGCAGACTGTAGAAGCTGCGAAAAGACTACGGTTCCCATCTTGATGAATTCCCACGCAACCTCTTGGAAGACTGATTCTGAAACCTCCTTCCATGGATTATAGGTGTAATGGCGCCACATTGCCTGCTCTCCATGAAAAAACCCATCAGCCGTAGCCGATGGGAAGATAAAAGACGTGACCGAAGAGTAAATCGATAGGCAGGCCCAGAATAAGTGCCTATTCGTCCCAGGTAGTAGTGCAGCGATAGTGGGGTGTGGGCCCAAAACTGACGCATTGTGTGTTCACATTTGTTGCACCTTGAGGGACTTGATCCATAGAACGACCTGCAGCCAGGTCGTTAGAGACTGAATCTCTGGTCAAAGACTCAGCGGAAGCAGCTCCTGCCCAGCCAAAGACAACCAAAGGCAGGACCAAAGCCACGCGAAGCAGAACGCTCATTGTTCCTCCAAAAAGCTATGCCAATCCTAGGGCCGAACATCAGGCCGGTAGCGGTTGATACAAGAAAATAAATGCCTAGGCGAGCATGGCGTGAACTTTCAGCTCACAATAAGAGGGCTTTGAAACTACTTTCTACAAAAGCGCCGTCGGTCGGCACTCCATGTACTGAGAAGGGAGCGCTAAGCAATGGTGCTGCAAGCAGGGGGGCGAATATCCTGTCCAATGACGGCAGAGGAGATTTGCCCTGATTCAAAACTGAGGGAATAGGAGGTACGGCTGGCAATGCCTCGCGGCTCAGACCAACGGACTTCCGATGCGGTGTATGTTGCAGGGAAGGTACGGGATTGGCCGGTCTGCTTTGCAATCTTGGTCACTAGATTGCTTTCTCGGTCCAAAAACAGATCCCACTGAAGCAATGGCGCCTGCCCAGTAGATGTCGAACATCCCAGTGGGCTGGAAAGAGCGGATGTTGTCCACAAAGACAATACGCTAATACCCGAGAAGATGATAACTCTTGACTTGAATTTTAGCACTACGCTATTGATCAGCTGAAGAATATACAATTAAATGTTAACGTCGCAAGCCGATTTGCTCTGTAGCGGATGACACCGTTAGTCCTGGGCGTGTCCATCTACTAAGGGAGCCTCTGGGTAACGGGAGTTTGCAAATCGCCTGAGGTCGATATTGCCGCGTTTGCCTGTTGATTGACGCAGCAGCCCATTTCATCGGGCCTTTGCGGGTCAATCCCCTTGTTTCTAGGGAAGCTCCGCCGGTGTTCACACAGAGTTGAGATAGTGCTGCAGTGGTCGCCGACGCGGCTGGAGCAGGTGGGGCTGAGGGGGCTGGAGCAGGAGCTGGTGGCACCTGAGCAGCGTCCCGACTGCACACAGCCGCCTGCTGCGGCTTGGATCAGGTGACGCTCAGTGGCTGGTGCGCAGGTGATGCTCAAGGGCCGGGGCCCGGTGGGCGGAGCATGTGTGCGCGAGCTCCAATCCATCAAGTTCAATTGATCTATCAAACTGGTTGATGCAAGGCCCGCCTGGCCCCCACTAACCCATCAACGGAGCTTGATGGGTTGGGTGTTGTGGCCGCGGCCAGGCCCAGCAGCGGTAGGCACCAGGCGGCCTTGTTCGCGGGGCGTCGGAGCATGCTCCCAGGGTCAACCCGCCCTCTGGTCGAGACACTGCGGACGGGCGTAGTGCAGCCCGAGGAGGTTGGGCAGGGCACGGAACATTGCCTGCTGGTGCTCAACGGGGAGACGGAACACACCGGGGAGGAGATATGCGACCAGGCAGGACTGGTGCTCCTGGAGTTCGCCAGCGAGAATGCACTCCCTGTCGTCGTCGAGGCGTGCCGGCGCAGACCACGAGATCACTTGAGGGCGTCTCGAGCTGCCCAGCAGGTCGGCCTTGATCACCTCGTCGTCGTCGATGTCGCACAGGGCCTGGGCTCTTGCTGCGGGCTTCAGTTCGAGGTGCGCCTCATCCAGTTCGGACTGGGTTCCAGCAACGAGAACGACAGTCCTGGCCCCTCCGATCGCCGACTTGAAGGCATCAAGCAGCCTGCGCCTGTCCTTGTGTTGTCGGGTGGCGGATCTGGGCAACCTGCCGTGCTCGTCACGCTTCGAGATGCGCAGCGCGTCGAGTCTGCGCAAGGCCGCGGGCTGGTCTTCTGGCTTGCCGAGCACCGACTGCGGGCCGGTGCTCGGCAAGCCCTGTCGGCGGAACTGCACCAAGCCGCCAAAGGTCCCTTGCACTTCGCCGGCTTCAGCTGGGCCCTGCAGCCTCACCGGGATCCACTCACCTGCCTTGGCGATGTACTGCTCTGTCGGGCGTGGCAGAGGTTGCAGGAGCACCTGCTCACCCACGGCCCCCGGAGGCACTGCCTGGTCGAGAGGGACTCCCTGTTCCAGCAGTGCGCGAACAAGAGAGATCGGGTGCAGATCTTGAGCAGGCGAATTGCGGGTTATCGGCACAGGTGACGGACTCAGGTCCTATCTTCCGATGTTACTATCGAGCGACAGTCAGGAGCCCGACCGGGACACGGCGGAAAGGCTCCAACGGTCCAGCCACTCCGCGTTCTACCCATCCCCTCGATGCGAACGATCGCTCGCGGTGGGCTGAACTCTGACGTTGCGAAGGCCCGCACTCTTCAGCTCGCTGCCAACAACAACATCCACCGCCTTGCCCGGATTGCTGCCGGGTACGAAGGCCTCACGATTTCTGGACTTCTGAGGCAATCGCTCAGCGACTTTCTGGAGTCCAGTTCCAACACCCCGGAGCACATCCGGGCTGAACTCCTGGCAGCACTCGCGGCGCTGGGTCGGCCCCGCTCCTCCACCGGGGAGGGCTGAACCATGCAGCCACAAAAAGAGCCCCTGGCCGTTACGAGCGGCTGGAGGGGCAGGACGACTGATGCTCCCCTTCATTGTGCCGCGTCCCCTGAACTGACCGCCGGCCAACAGCAATCGTGCGGCTTCGACGACATCTCCCACTCCGAATGGGAGGAGGGGATGGAAGCCGTCGAGGCCGACCGCTATCTACGCCTCATCGAGGACGCCCGGGAACACGGACTCCAGGAGGCGGACTGATGAACCATTCCGCACCGCAGAGCACTCCCCTATCCCCGGAGCACTTCGACCACCTTCTCAATGAACTGGGCAGCGAAGAGGCTGTGAATGTCGCCATCGGGTACGGAGCCCGCAGCATCAGTGCTGATGAGGCCAACCACCTGGGCTTCCGATTCAAGGGTTGGCGCGGTGGCGGACTGCTGCTGCCCTTCTGTGAAGCCTTCGCCCAGCTCCGTTGCGATGACCCTCCGACCACATACCGGGGGGATCAGATCAAGTATCTGAGTCAGCTGGGCGCCAAGCAGCACGCCGCGACCTTCGGGCAGGGTGAACCCACCATCGCCACAGAGGGCTGGAAAGATGCCCTGAGGCTGCACCTGGCGACCGAACAGACCGTTCAGGCCATCGCTGGTGTAACCGCATGGAAGCTGCTGGCGCCCAGCGTGCAGCTGTTGATCTACGACGCTGACGCCGTCAACAATCCCTCCGTCTGGGGTCAGCTGGTCGCTGCTGGCCTTAATCGTCCGAGGCTGCGGCTGGCCTTCTTCCACCGTGACCTGGCAGGGCCCAAGGGCGGAGCCTGTGAGTTCTTCCGGGCCGGTGGTGACCTGGCCAACGTGTACCGCTGGAAGGCCCGTGAGCTGCTGAGAGAACTTCCGAAGCGGTGGGATCGGAACCTGCGGGCGGACTGGCATGCCCCATCGATCCGTCGCCTGGCCTCGCAGTCACTGCAGGCAGGCTTTGGTGGCGACGCAGCTGCCCAGCTTGTCGAAGCAGGAGCGAAGCGGATCAGGTTTTCGATCAGCAGGGCCAGGGAGATCCTCTGTGGAGAGAGGAGCAAACGCACCACGGCCGCGGCTGATGGAGGTCGGGGCATCCTCCGAACCGATGCACCGCCGGAACGACAGGCAGCCGAAGTCCTCTATGCGGAACACGACCAGCTGATCGCTTGGGATGGTGGCTGCTTCCGCAGGTACGACCACGCCCTGGGGTACTGGCGTGCCTGGTCTCTCGATGAGGCTCGGACAGCTGCACTGGGTGTGCTCAGTCTCCTGTGCGAGCCCCCCAAAGACCCGACCAAGGGCGCGCCCCGATTCAGGTTCGGCACCGACAGGCAGGTTCAGGGCGCTGTCTCGCTTCTCGCTGGCCTTGCTGGTCGTGGCCCGCTGCAGGACGTTCCGCCGCCAGTGGTCGTGTTCGGCAACGGCACCTTCAACCTGCGCACCCGGCGCCTGGAACCTCACAGCCCAGAACACGGGGCCACATACGCCGTCGATGCCGACTACCTCCCAGGTGCCGGATGTCCTGCAGCACTGCAGCGGGTGATCGAAACCTGTTACCCGGAGGGTGCGGAACCAATCATCCGGGCTGAACTGCGCTGGCTGATCGACCCCTCGGTTCGGTACGGCGAGGTGTTCCACCACCTGGGGGATACCGGAACGGGGAAGGGGCTCCTGGTCGAGTTCCTCTCCAGCCTTCTGCCGCCATCCCTGCAGGCGACAGCAGCTCATCCAGCGAGCCTCGACACTCCCGAGAAGCTGCATCAGATAGTGCGCGGTCGGCGGCTTCTGCAGTTCCCGGACTGTCCGGCGAGGCTCCGCAACAGCGGCCATAGCGGGCTCTTCTACGAGCTGGTGGAGAACAAACCCCAGACTGCCAGGCGCCTCTATTCGGCAGAGGCTGAGGAGGCCCGACCGTTCAATGTCCGCTGCATCATCGCCAGCGTGGCGCCGCTGCAGTTCAGCGACGGTCGGGATGGCTTCCTACGCCGATGCCTCACCCTGCAGACCCTGCAAAGGAGTGGAGACCCGGATCCCATGCTGCGATCCGATCTGATCGGTTCCACCCCTGAACACCGCGTCATCCGCAGCCAGGCCGTGAGCTGGGCGATGTCCATGCCCACCTTCGAGCTGGAAGCAATCCTGTCCAAGAACGACCCAGAGGGACTGCTCCGTCTGGGTGAAGCGGAAGCTGCTGCAGCTGGCGACAGCGTCAGTCAGTTCGCGGATGCCTGCCTGGTGCCGCACCCTCTCGGTCCTGATGCCGAGGTTGATGAGGCCGACCTGGGGCAGATGTTCGAGGCGTACCGCGGCTGGTGCAAGTACGCCGGGGTGGAACACGCAATGCAGCTCTCCAACTTCAGGGGGCAGCTGCGTCGAGTCCTTGGCCCTGGGAGGTGCCTGCCCAGGCGGAAGGAATCGCGTGAGGAGGCCAAGGCCCAGGGCCGCCCACCATCCCAGCGCCAGAACCTGCCGCGTTTCGATGCCGGCTTCGCTCTGCGGCATGGTCTGCTCAGGCCAAGCAACGGGTCGGGTGGTCTGGGAAACAGGGAGACGTTCGACCGAATGGAGGTCAGATCCGGGGGCCTTGGAACCCTCTCCTCGCTGCGGACAGCCCTGAGACCACCAGCCCTGAGACCGGCTTCGGACCCCCTGAGTCCGCCTCACAGGGCTGATCCGGGCATCGCCACCGGCCCCGCTGGTGAAGCAGAGAGCCCTGAGACCACCCTCCCGGTCTCAGGGCGGACTCAGGGTGTGGACTCAGGGGTGGTCTCAGGGCAGTCCCCCAGGAACGAATCCCAGGTTGGCACTGGGTTTTCAGCCAATCAAGAAGGGTGGTCTCAGGGCTGTCCCCTCTATCCTGAACAGGGAGAAAAAAGAGTAGAAGAGGGGGGTAAAAAAGGGGAAGACGTACATGCTTTCTGTGGGGAGAAAAAGGTAAACGCGATAGCCCTGAGACCACCCTTGGGCGTTCCTGCGGCGCCACCTCCAGCCCCTGCTCCACCCGTCCCAGTTGATCCAGACCATGGGCTGGCGGACCCCACCGCCCAAGGGCGCACCACCTCGAGCAAGGCCGATCCCGTTGCTTCGGTCCACCCACCGCCGGGGACACCGATCCCTCGGTCGAACCCAATCCCGGAAGCTGTCACCGCTTTCCCGCCCTCGCTCCGATCAGTCCTGTCCTGCTACCTGGTGTCCACGACCGTCCCAGGTGATGGCTCATCCCGTTGCATCTCCGTGGCCGACTTCTGGGAGGTGTTCATCCGATGGCTGACCGAGCATCACAGCGGGGTGGAGGTCCCGACAGCTGAAGCGCTTTCTATCGAGCTGGGGGGCCGTCTCGCTGTCGGCAGGTTCACCGACGAGCAAGGTGTCCATCGTTGGGACCGCTTGCCGCGGCCTGGCGGTGGTTCAGCCCCCGCTCCGGTTCCCGCTCCAGAGCCACCGTCCAAGGTCCAGGTCATCTCGGACCCGTGGGCTTCTCTCGAGCCTGATGCAGCGGTCCATCAGAGCGTCCCAGTCGATGTCGAGGCGGACCCTCCACCGAAGGCCAGGGCCAGCTCGGGTATGGGGGCGACTAGGGCCAAGGCCGCTCCCTACCCGAGCGAGGACGAGCTGGGTCCACTCCCTGCTGGTCCGCTGGTCGATCCATCTGGTGGGGAGGGACCGATGGTGCTCGATCTGGAGACCTGCTCAGCAACCCAGCTCTGGGCACCAGCAGTTCCTGGAAGGCCCTTCATCCGGCTGGTGGGCACCGAGGCGGGCATCGACACCGATCCTTCTTCCCTGGTGCCCTGGCTGGCCTCAGGTGGCCGTCTGATCGCCCATAACGGCTTCGGCTTCGACTACCTCGCCCTGGCCAGGCATCACGGTCTGGATCTGCTTCAGGCAGCCGAGGAAGGGAAGCTGATCGACACCATGGTCCTGGCCCTGGCGCTGGATCCGCCCAAGCCACCCGTGGACGGGAAGCTCAGCGGTGGGCAGATCGCTCGGCTCTACTCCCTCGATCGCTGCGCTGAGCGGGCTGGTGTCCCAGGCAAGACCAACGATCTGAAAAAGCTGGCCAGGGATGCTGCCAAGGCTCATGGCCATACCGGCAAGCCCAAGCAGTTGGAGGCCATCGGCTACGGGCTTATCCCCCGCAACCATCCCGACTACCTGGCCTACCTGCAGGGGGATGTGGCGGCCTGTCGTGCCGTCTACGACGCCTTGGTCCCCGATGGTCAGCTCAGCCCTTACGCCAGGCGGGAGATGCGCGTTATGGGGCGCCTCGTCACTGGCATCACGCTCCATGGCACCCGGCTGGACCTGCAACTCACCCAGTCCCGCTACGACGCCATCGAAGCTCGGAAGGAGGAGTGCCGATCACGACTGGTCGCCGACTACGGACTGCCCACCATGACCAGCAGTGGTGCCGCTGCTGCCAACCCTCTGAGCTGCAAGGGTGCCGCAGAGGCGATCACCAAGGCCGCCGCCGATGTGGGCCTGGTTCTGCCCCTCACCGCCACAGGCAAGCCGAGCACCAGCAAGGACGCCCTGGGCCCGCTGCTGGAGCAGGTCAGGGAACAGGGCAACCAGACCCAGACCGAGCTGTTGGAGACGATCCTGAGCCTCACTGGAGCCCGTTCCGTCTACGGCACGGCCCTGGACCACTGCCAGAGCGATGGACGGATCCATCCCCAGGTCGCTCCACTTCAGGCATCGGGCCGGTTCAGCCTCACCAATCCCGGTATCACGGTGTTCGGCAAGCGTGGTGGTCGCGTCACAGAGCGGGCAATCTTCCTCCCTGATGCCGACGACCATCGGCTCCTGGCTGCTGACCTCAGCCAGATCGACATGAGGGCCATGGCAGCCCATGCCCAGGATCCGGCCTACCTGGAGCTGTTTCAGCCCGGTCGTGATGCCCACTCCGAGATCGCTGCTGCTGTCGGCCTGAGCCGCTCTGATGCCAAGGCGATCGGCCACGGCTGGAACTACGGCATGAGCGTGAACGGCATGGTGCGCCATGGCATCAGCCAGGCCCTGGCTGAACAGTTCGACCAAGGGATGCGGCGATCCTTCCCCCAGCTGGTGGCCTGGCGAGACCAGATCCGGGAACGGGCAGCCTCAGGACAGCTGCTCGACAACGGTTTCGGTCGGATGATGCGGCCCAACCCCGCCAGGGCTCACACCCAGGGGCCTGCCCTGATGGGGCAGGGAACAGCCCGCGACCTGATGATGCTGGCCCTGCTCCGTCTGCCCCTCTGGCTGGTGCCGCAGCTGCGCTTCCTTGTCCATGACGAGCTGGTGTTCAGCGTCCCTGTGGCCCGCCTCGATGAGGCAGGAGAGCAGATCCTCCAGGCCATGACCTTTGACTGGGCACCTCCGGGAGCAGCCCTGTGTGTCGGGGTGGCGGGTGAGCTCAGCCAGCCAGGGAGTAGCTGGGCGGAGTGCTACGGGCGCAACAGCATCGATCCTCGCCCGACTGGCAGGCTCTTACCTGCCGTCAATGGCAACCCATTAGCTCCTGGCTAAGCTCATTCTGGGGGACTTACTCTTGCTGATGTTACTTCTGCCATAAACCAAGAGAGACGGCATCAACTAGCAACCAAAAGAACAATGAATCGAGCGCGCAGATCACTTTATAGCGCAGTGCATTCAGGGCCCAGAAGACTCAGGCTTTGGATATCGGCTCCCTTAACAGCGTTGCTTTTGCTTGCAGGATGCGCGAAAGTAGAATACCCTGCATGCTCTGAAGAGGTGCTGATGAAAGAGCAAGAAAGGCTGAACCGAATAATTTCAGAAGGCATTGCCGAAGACGCAAGAAGGGGATTGCGAAAGATTAAAGATATAACCAAGGAGGATCTTGAAGAGATGTGGTGGGGAGGCTCTCTTGCAGCACAGAGCAGCACAAGAGGGGATCTGAAATGCGATCTGCCAACAGAGCGACTCCCGTTGACCGGCAAGACCGCGATCAAGCCTTCAATAGAGTTCATTGGCCTACACCTTCACCTGCCTACTGACGCAAATTAGCTGTTGTATCTCACTAGGTTCGTCAGCAAAGCAGATCAACGAGCCGCTGCTGAGCTGACTGCCAGCTCAGGGCTGAGTGCTTTCTGAGGTGGTAACTGGATGGCAGGTACCGAGGCAGCCTGCAGTAGGGGCTGCAGAGTCTGATCCTTTTCTCGGCCGCCGGTTCCAAAAGGCTGCAGTGGTGCTCCAGTAGCTGAGTCATCAGCCGCAGGCGACCCTGCGGCGTCAGAGGCGAGCAGTGGGGAAGTTATGCATAGAGGCGTGATTTCGGGGCTAGAGGTTCGTACCTATACCAGTGAGCGCCTCACACCCCTTTACCAGCCGGAACAACCTAGTGGCACTACACACCTAGATGGCAATACGGCATGACGATTCTGAAACTTGTCCAAGCAAGATACTCGCCTGAATCGAGTATAAAGCTACACATGGCAGACCATTGATGCCCTGCTACCCTTGTGTTAAACGGCACAGATCTTCGTTTGCAAGACAATGAAAAAGGGTGTCAGGGCCAAGGTGCTACGGGTCATTGATGGTGACACGTTCAAGGCAACGTTCAGGCGCAATAGCAGGAGAATCAAGCGGACGATACGGATAGCTTGCATAGATGCCCCAGAGATTGACCAAAAGCCACTCGGAAAGAGAGCAAAAGATGCTCTGACTGGAATCCTCAACAGAAAGGAATTTGTTCGACTCAATATTAAAGGCAATGATAGGTTTGGGAGAACTGTTTCTCAAGTCGCGGTCGGCCGCAGCGATGTAGGCGTGCTAATGGTAAAGAAGGGCCAGGCGACTGTTGACGATCTATTCAGCGCTCAGTGCAGCAACACAAGAAAGCTAAGCAATGCAGAAAGGCAAGCCCAAAGGCGGTCAAGGGGTATTTGGGCCAATCAGAATACTTCAGAGCCAAGCATACCCAGTACCGCCACTGGCATTCCTCAGTTTAACGGAAGCAGAGTTATAACCTGCCCGCAAATTAGAAGCAGAACTGAAGCGGATGCTTGGCTTCGCGCTGGCCATACCTATCTCGACGGTGATAAGGATGGGATCGCATGCGAGTCGATCACTGCTTAACGTAAAAGTTGAATCTTGCTCTAGCTCCGCTTCATTAAGCCGCCCCCTGCAGCATCCGCGACGTGGTGGCCCTGGGCAATCCCAGCACCTTGGCAATCGCCGTGATGCTCTGGCCCTCCTGCTGCAGCCTTCGGCCCAGGGCCTGCTGCTGGTCGGTGTAGGCCCTGGGTCCGCCGCCAAGGTTCCCGCCCGTGGCACGGCGATGCTCAACGCTGGCCTTAGTGCGCTCGATGGCCAGGCTGCGCTCAAACTCGCCCACAGCGCCAAGCAGCTGGAACAGCAGGCGACCGGTCGGGGTGGCAGTGTCGATGGCGTG
This sequence comes from Cyanobium sp. PCC 7001, assembly GCF_000155635.1. Classification (NCBI taxonomy): domain Bacteria; kingdom Bacillati; phylum Cyanobacteriota; class Cyanophyceae; order Synechococcales; family Prochlorococcaceae; genus Cyanobium; species Cyanobium sp. PCC 7001. Next base: position 2,418,344 of record NZ_DS990556.1, on the reverse strand, counting down.
GTCGAGCACCTGCAGTTGGATGCCGCATTGCTCCAGATCGGCAGCGATTACCAGCAGCTCCTGCAGGGACCGGGCCAGGCGGTCGAGCTTGCAGATCACCAACGTGTCGCCTGGCTCCAGCTCCTCCAGCACCTAGGCCACCGCCGGAGTCGCGGCAATGAGCTGGCATGCCGGGGCTTGATCTCGTCGCCCTGAGCTGCTGGCACTGCTTCCCGCCTTCGATCGGACATAGGGGCAAAAATGGCCGCGGCTACGGAAACACCCCATGGAGAAAGGCCGAAGGGGCGGGTCAGCAGGTGATCGAGTGCGCAAGATGTACTCACAACTTCTGCCTCCAGTCATGACAAGGCCCCGCATCAAGCCGCATCAGGGGCGGCCACGTCGCCAGGAAGTTCACTTTCGGGGCCTACTACCAGCAGGTGCGGGCTTGCTGCTGTTCATAGGTACCTCCGCGTTGGCAAAGCCTTTGCCGGAGCAGGCTCCACCGCTTCCCGATGGGCTGTACGGAGCCACAGGGACCATGTTCAACGGTTCATACAGGGCAGTCGCCTCCAAGGGCCTACGCACCTGCATCGTCCAGGTGAACTTTGCGCTATCTGGCGAAGGTGTGCAGCCCAAGGTAGTAACAAGTTCTCTTCACAGACGGAATGACCGTTATTACCTCTACGGAAAGGATTTCCCGATCGAGATCCTCCAGGATGATGAGATGGATAGGGCTCAGGAGTCCGCATATCCAGCCCAACGTGCCGCCGCCACAGCCTCATTTTCCGACAATTACCTCAGGGCGGAGTGGATCTGGCGTGATGCAGATTTCCGGGGGCTGAGGGATGGCCTGCTATCAGACCTGGGCCGCTGTCTTACAACCACTGAGGGCTTTCGGACTTCCAGGCCCATTGACAGAAGGCAACCATGATGTATCGGGTCTGACGCGTGTGGTCGTGTAGTGGCCTCCGGCAATCGGTCCAGAACTCTCATTCACCCTGGAGCGGTTTCCGGCGTCCACTTCACCATGAGCGGGTTTTACGACTCCAGCGGCTGGGATGTCGCTGGCATTGCCTCCTATGGATAACGCTGCCCCTGAGTGGCAGGCAAGTTTTTGAAAACGGAAGGAGATAATCGCTGGAGGTCTGTCCACTCGAGGGGCTTGTTGGACAGGCACTATATTAGTCAGTCACTTGATCCATAACTGAATACTGCATCGGCTAAATGATCAGGAAACAAGATTCCCACCCTCTGCCTTCCTTCATCCCATCCCAAATGCCTTGAAAGAACAAGACGGACGACATCCTCTCTAATCTTGTAGTCAATGCATAATAGGATGTGAGACGCGAGGTCTTGGACAGTTTGATAATCCTCCAAAGCCTGCTCCGGCGTGGCATTAAGCAGTGTAGCTTTGTACGAGAAGAAGGAGAAGTCCTTAAACTCAATATACAGAGGAGTTTTTTGTTCAAAGTACAGCTCATCAAATGTGGAAAGCTCAGGATCGACATTCCCATGAAGAAGATCATTTCGCCTGTTCATCATTGAATGAAACTTCTTGCATGCATCCCATTCGTCGTACTTAACTTGGCTTGCGAAGCCAACACAGTTTAAATGGATCCCTCGTATTCGAACATCAATGTTCTGACGCATAATTCCATCGTATAGACGCTTGTCGCTCCTAACTTCAGGCTTGGCCATCAGAAATAATAGAAGATTAACGAAGGACTCCGCCCATACCGGGGTCAACATTCTAATTCCTAATCCGATCTGCGCTGCTTTAGTGAACTTTTTGGCTGTGTCCGAAAAGGCATCTGTGAAAGACTTGGCTTCTTCTACTGTGCGAGGTTGAATTGGTTTCTTTACCTCTTCCAATCTTATATCCTCAAGCTCTTGAAGCTGAGTTTCAAGCATTGTCTTTAGTCGAAAGTATGGATTAAGAAACACCTTCCACTTCTCAAGTCCCTTGCGTATCTCCTTCATGGATGAAGAAAACCGGCTAAAGTCCTGTTTGACGGCGAGAAGAAAGTCATTTGGATCAGAGAAGCATGGCGCAAGTGGATGCAATATCTCTAGCCTGAATGACCAGCAGATAAAATCAAGTGGTCCAAGGCTGGTTTCAAGTGAATAGTGCCAATGAATAAGATTATCGCTGTCTTCATGATTCTTTGAGATCATTGTTATCCCGTTGGGCTCGCCGAAACGAGCTTTTAAATAGACATACAAGTCAACTGGTCTAATTCCAGTTGTCAGAACCCATCTGCCTGTGGCTGCTTTGACCACCTCCTTGGGAGCATTATGCGCATCATCAGCATTTTGGTTACTGATGATCTTTTCGATTGTGGCCTGTATAGGCCTTGCTTGCCAAGATGATAAACTATACTTGTCTTCTGTTGATTCATCGGTGCCTTTTGTTGTTGTCATAACTTAAATGGCATGATCAACAGAATTTACTCGCGGCTTGCAGTGATGGCGAGCATGCTCTGTCCAACGCTGACCTTGAGTGGCAGGCAAGTAGCTTGGGGCGGCTAAGGTGAAAGCTGATGGTGGCCTGCCCACTCGAAGGGCTTGTTTGGCATTGCTATGATTAAAACTTTATAAACTTGATTCCTCTTTGATCTAGTGGGCTTTCCAGTGGCTCTGCAAAGCACTTATCGGAATGATCGCTCCTGCCACTTCAGCCTCTAACGCTGAGATCACTATCGTAGAGAGCTCATTTAGTCATTTCTTTAATACTCCGTTTGAGCGTGTATGCCATCAGCTGGAATTTAGCTTGCTAGGAAGGCGCTTTTTCCCATGCGTTTCTTACTCGTCTTGAGGTGATCAGCACAGCCGAGTTGCTTAGCTGAATGCACAAATGCAAAAGAACACAACAGTTCCCTCGGGGGATCCCAGCACTAGGGCCTATTGTGCTAAGATAAATAAATTAAGAATTAGATCAAAACAATGCCTTCACTCAGAATACCTCCTCGGTATCACGGAGCCATAAAGCAAATGGCGCAACTGAGTTCAGATGAACTTTCTTCGATTCAAGAGTTTATTAGAACAGCGGAATACCCATACAAAGTTGATTCTTCCAATGAGACGTCTGATCCGGCCAGGAAGATCATTGGAACTTATTCCCCAGTTCTCGAGTTTATTACATCGCTCTTTTATCTCATTCAAGTTGGCTCTTCGCGAAAGCCCGAGGAAGTTGGGGATGGAATAAGGGACTATCTTCTGGGTTCCGACATTCTTGGCAAAGGCAACGACGATACAGTTCTACGTCTTTCAGATTACATATCCTCTCTCCTGAATATGGCTTCGCCAGCCAAGACTTTTGTAAAGGCTTCGATTGTCAGAACAGATTATGAGCGTGTCTTTCAGAGTTCTCGAATCCTCACCGATGTTCGGCCCATCTTTCATGGCACTGACTCACTTCCGGTGACTATAGCGATATCTCACAACCTTAAGCTTACATACAATCGCAATAATGAAAAGGAAGACTTCTTCGTGGCACTTGATGATGCTGACTTGGAACAATTGACTGACTCACTTAATAGGGCTCGGGCTAAAAGTAAGCTACTTAGGGACTGGTATATTTCTTCAAGCCTTACAGTACTAGATTAAACATTCAACTTTACCTCATCACTGGGTACAAAGCAATGCAAGCACTCGAGAGTCTGGCACTCACAGATCAGTTCTTGGATGAACGAGATTTCGACTTATCTGCTGCGGATAGTTATGTAGAGCTAACCGACTTTCCTGTAGGTAGAGAATATGATGACAGGCTCTATCTATATAATAAGTTGCAGCTTGAGTCTGCCTATAAAAAATCATCTACCCTGCCTAAGCTTGATTATTATCCAGAATTAGGCAAGGATCGGGAACTTGAAATTCGATTTTCAAGATTGTACTCTCAATGGAAGGCTGAGACGGCCGGAATCTCATCAATTCAGAAAGTTGTTCTTAATCCGCATTATCTCAAAATTATTGGCATGGGCAAGCCTGTTATTCCTCTAATTCTTAACGCATTAGCTCAAAGGCCAGATCATTGGTTTGTAGCACTCTCTGCCTTAACTGACGATAATCCTACAGCTCCAGGCGACAATCTTGTTGAAGCTGTTTCCAAGTGGCTCAAGTGGGGTGTTTCTAAGGGTTACCTAAAGCCCTAGTCCATAGGTATGACACATGAGTATCTTGAATCGGGCTTGTTCGAATCACTTACTCCTGACAATCACCAACCTACAAGTCCTCCGGATCCCATTTACAACTGTATAGCTTGGGCTGCCGGTTGCAACGATTCCTATTGGTGGCCATACTCTTACGAGCTGGTGCCATACTTCTGGCCACTCGGCCCTCAAGACGATGATAGTCTTGACCATTTTATTGAGTGCTTCACATCTCTAGGATTTGAGGTTTGTGAAGATCCAAGCTTTGTTGAAGGATACATAAAGCTCGCAATTTATATAGATGATGATGGTAAGCCTACTCATATGGCCAGGCAGCTACCTGATGAGCGATCCTGGACAAGCAAGCTTGGGGAATATGAAGACATTGCTCATTCTGACCTCAGTGCGATGGAATGCAAGCTTTATGGCAAAGTCGGCTGCATTATGCAGAAATCAATTGATTAACTATCTGCCAGCCTTGCATACTTCTGCGCTTTTATGTTGTGGCCAGAGAGGTCTCTATCTATGCATAGCCTGAGGCTTCTTCGCGTATGCCAAACTTGTTATTTGGCGGATCCGCCTAAATCTCTAAATGCTCTCTTCCTGTCCGCATAAGCGGAGAAGCTCTTTAGCCTGGTAACAGCAGAATCCCTTTCCAGGCAACCCATCTGGCTTTGTCCTTTCAAGCTTCGGTCAGTTTATGCGGGTCCGCATAACAATCTCATGCATGGGGTTTTCCCTCCACTGCGCTGGAAGGCTTTCAGTCTCATGCCTGGCCCTCATTGCCCGCACAGGCGCCGCCTGCAAGCCTCTTTGGCCACCCCCTGAGCGAAGCTATCCACCAGGCCCTCGTTTCCCAGCCGGCGGCACTGCACTACCTCAATCCTCTTTACCCCGCTGAAGGCCCCAACGCCTGGACCGCTAGCTGCACCAGCCAAGTGAGAAGGAGCTTGCGGCACTTTCAGAAGCCCAGAGGCAGCAACGGCGGCTGACCCTGGTGAAACAGATCGAGGCCCTGCTGCGCCAGCTCGATGCCCAGGGCGATGACCCGCTGGAGGCGGCCCGCTGGCTTGCCAAGCGGCTGCACCGGCCTGGCGAGGTTCTCCCGCTGCCCCGGCTGGTGGTGCTGGCCAGCAAGGTTCAGCTCGGCGACTCCTGGGAGGAGATGTTCCTGGCCCCAGGCTGCCGCCAGCTCACCGCCCAGGAGCTGCTGCCGGTGGTGAAGGCGACCCGGGTGGGGCTGCATGTGGTGGGGTGAGGGTCTGGCCGTCTGCTCCTCATGAGTGAGAAGCAAAGCCTTGCATCACCCTGCATGCGATGCATCGGAAAGTGGCTTCATCGCTCCCATAGGGGGCCCTGGGACTCTTGCCATCCGGGCCCCACAGCCTCTGACCCTGGGACCGCTTCTCCAGCCCCTCCATCACTGCCTCCAGTGCTTCGGCCCGAGTCGCCATGTCCAGCTCTCGGCGTGTCTATGAGCGGATAGCGGCGATGCCCTGGGCAAACTGGCCGACCGTGGTGCCACGCCTTCTGCCTGGTGGAGGTGACACTCCAGCTGCTCCATCCCTGTCAATCGGCAACGTTTAGCTTCCTTGCCTTGCTTGGTGCGCCGGCAACGCGTCCGCTTCCGGCGTGCTGCTCATGAGGAAATTTTGCTCGTGGCTCTCTTTACTGCCACGGCCTGATAAGAAGAATGAGTGCAAAGTAGGTCCGAGACCGGAAGATCAGCAGGCTGTGACTGTCCGTATCATGCGCCACCTTTTCCTATCGCTCCCCTGCTTAGCAGTTCTCGCCAGCTGCGCATCCCCCTCCACCTCCCAATCCCCCTGCCTCAATGATGACTACACCGTACTGAGCAAGATTGAGTCGAAAAATGGCGCAGGAGAGGTCATGGGCAGTACAAAGTTTGTAGTGATTCCAGTCACCTCAACTGATGAGAGCATTAGGAAAGTGGCATCAACGGCCTGCGTGTCAGGGCTCTGGTGCAAGCTGCTTATCTGGGATGACAAGGCCAAAGCTGGCACTTCTCTGCCCATGACCGACGCTCAGGTGGAGAGCATGCGCGCCAGCTATGTTCACAACCCGTTTAATGGTCACGAGCGTCTAATAATCAATGATCAAGACTTCCCCATGGGAGAGTGCTCACATCTGGAATCAAATAAGCCATGATTGGCCCCTAGTCCCCTGCAAGTCCGCTCGCCTCACTGGGATGGCGCAGGCCAGCTCACCCAGTTGGGTGATGCCACAAGCCCCGTCATCACCTGGCCAGAAATGGGCGCATCCAGCACCCTGCGGCCAGTCCCACGGCACATCTGGCGCTGCACAGGCTTAGCGACTCCGCCGGAAGTCCCACGGCTTGACCTCGTTGCCCCATCGCCATACTCCCTGGCGGTACTGCTGGGCTTGGCTCTCAGCTCCTAGGTAGGTGCTCTGATCACAACCGCTGAGGTAGTCCCGGTACACGTAGGCAGCCCCCACCCGCACCATCTCCACGTTCACGTTCCGCCCACCTGCGTAGACCTCGGCAACGGTCCGTCCGTAGCGGTCCACGGTTTGAGGGTGAATCTCCACGGGGCCACTGCCCAGTAGCTGACGCAGAGCCTGGGTTGCTGCCGCACCGCTGGCGCCCTGGGCCGTCTCTGGAGCATCAATGCAGGCCAGGCGGATCGTGACCGGTTGGCCGCTGCTGTTCCTCACCCGGATTGTGTCCCCATCTCCCACAGAGATCAGGGCAACAACGCCGCTGGCCTCAGGAGCAACGGGCCTGGGTGGCCGTGGGCGCCTTGGCGCCGAGGGAGTGGCGGGGCTGATCTGGATGGTTCTGCCTCTGCCCGGCGGTTGAGACGGACTCCCGCTTCTGCCGCTGCCGCAGATCGCCTCACAGGGGATCCCGTCGCCATCTCCATCTATCCGGGTGTTGCCTGACCGCAGGGATCGCATGGCTTCCTCACAGGTGCGGAAGCTGGAGCACTTCTGGGCACGGGCGGGAACTGCCGCAAGAACCCCCACGCAAGCGACCGAAGCGAGGACCAAGTATCTTGCCATCTCCAATGAATAAGTTTCCTCATGCTGGCTGCGTCCTTCATTCCACGCCCAGCCTGACTCAGATCCTTTGGGATCTCCCCGCACAGTGGCGGTGGCCAAGGGGATTCCTTCTTTGGGGCAACCGCCTCGCATTGGTTCTGCTTTCAAGACTCCATCCGGCGTCGTGGCATCCAGCACGGCCAGCAGCTGCTCCACCACCACGCCGCTGGCAGCAGGAACAGCGGGCCTGATCTGGATGGAGCTGGGGGTGCAGTGCTTGGCTTCTGACTGCAGGCTGCCCAGGCGCAGGAGCCATTCGCTGATGTGCGGCGGGGAAGGCCATCGTGTGATGACGGCTACAGCCCGTCACGAATCGCAGCACTCTTAGTGCCAGGTATCGGAGATTTAGCCAACCTTGAATCGGCGGTCTTGCTCCTACTGAGCCGCACTAAACATGGATCTCATTGACCAACTGCAGGCTTTGGCCGCCAGAGCTGAAAAAACTGCGGAAAGCCTGACCAACGAGGACGCCACAAAGATGGCTCTCATTGCCCCCTTCATCCAGGCGCTGGGCTACGACATCTTTAACCCGATGGAGGTAAAGCCTGAGTTCAGCGCCGACCTCCCAGGAGTGAACAAGAAGGACGAGCGAGTTGATTACGCAGTCCTGGAAAATGGTGAGCCCAAAATCCTTGTTGAGGCCAAGTCCTACGGCACAGATCTGAGACAGGCCGAGATGGGGCAACTGTCTAGATACTTTCACGCAACCAACGCCAGAATAGGCATCTTGAGCAATGGCAGGATCTTCCAGTTCTTCTCGGATCTGGATGATAAGAACAAGATGGACTCTAAGCCATTTGCAGAGATCGACCTGTTTGACCTGCAAAGCGCACCACTCGATCAGATCAAGCAGCTTTCCAAGTCGATGTTCGACATCGACACACTGCTGCAGTCGGCTGAAAGGTTGAAATACCTGCGCGGCGTAAAGGAGCAGATCCGAGACGAGCTGACCGATCCCAGCGAGTGGCTGGTCAAGGAAATGGCCCGCAGGGTCCATTCGGCAGAGCGGATAACAACTCAGACGCTTGAGAAGTTCAAGCCCATTGTGGCGGATGCGATCAAGCTCTACATCAATGAACGAATCAATAAGCGCCTGGAGGAGGCCATGAAAGCGCCAGAGGTAGTCACGGCACCAGCTCCAGAGGAGGTCAGTCGGCCTGACGCCGATGCCATTGTGACCACGTCAGATGAGATGGAGGGCCTCTACATCGTCCGTGCGATCTGCGCTTCGGAAATAGATCCCAACCGGCTGAGCGAAAAGGACACCAAGGCCTACTGCAATGTCCTTCTAGACCAGAATAGCTGGAAAGCGATAGTCAGGCTGCACTTCAACGGTGGTCAAAAGAAGATAGAGATTTTTGACGATGCCGAGCCAAAGCTGGTGCAGGTTGACACCCCTAGCGAGATCTATCGCCATGCGGATCGTGTGCGGGCTGCCCTGAGGAAGAAGCTGGCCTGATTGGCATTGCGGCCTCCCTTGGCCTCTCCCCCCTACCCCTCCAGCTCATCCGCAAGCGCCAGCACCTGGCCCAGCTTCTCCCCCCACTCCGTCAGGGCGGCCTCCTGCTCCGGTGAGCCTGGGGCGGTGGCGCGTCCTTTGGCGCTCAGGTCCGCAAGCTGACGTCGAAGCTCAGCCAAGCGGGCGTGGCGTTCATCCATGGGAGTGCTGGGCGACGTTTCCAGGCTGGGCAGCGAAGGCCTGGCTGACCACTGGGATAGTCCAGCAACTACACATCGCCCAGCCGGCTCGAGTTCGTGCAACGGCCAGAACGAGGTGACTGCGATGAGCTCGGGCTGAAGCACCTTGAGCCAATCAATCAGGACGGACTGCTGGCCCCAGCGGCCCCGGCAAGCGACCACCCAGATGGTTGTTTCCGCCCGTTGCCAGGCCCAGTCTCTCCAAATGAGCACGCACTTTTGAGGGACTCAGCGGTCGACCTGTGCGCCCCTTGGTGCCCGCTGCAGCCAGGGCAGAGGCCATCTGTCTCAGGCTGTAGCCCTGGGCGGCCATTGGCTCCAGCAGGGACCGCAGAGCTTCTGCATCGGCCTGGGCTCGATTCTTCGCGGCATCGTTCCGGGCGATGGTGTTTGGCCTCAGCCCGCCCAGCTGGACGCCTCTGGCCTTCGCTGCAGCAAGTGCTTCCTTTGTGCGCTCACTGATCCGCCGGGCCTCGAACTCAGCCACTGAAGCCATCACTGACAGGATCAGCCGACCTGCAGACGTGGTGGCATCGATGTCGGGCAGATCGCAGAACAGGAACCCAGCCATGCCATTGGCCTGAGCTTCGCGACTCAGCCTGAGCACCAGCTCAGCGTCCCGGGCGATCCTGTCGAGCTTTGCCACGGCGACAGCGGCACTCCGCCTGCGAGCTTCAGCAAGTGCAGCGGCCAGCTGGGGGCGATCGGCTTTCCTGCCGCTCTCCACCTCCACGAACTCGGCCATCACCACAGCCCGGCGACTGTCGGCAAGCTGCTGAACCTTGGCCCGCTGAGCTTCGAGGCCCAAGCCGCTCTCACCCTGGCGAGTTGTGCTCACCCTGTAGTAAGCGACCAGTTGCAGGCCGGAGTCCTCACCTGTTCCGACAGGCAACGCTCGTTGTGCCCGGTACAGCGTGCTCATGCCACCCCCTCCAGCAGCGCGGCCCTGCTGGCCTGGGCGATGCATCGCCTGCCCGCATGCCTGAGCCCCTGGGCACGAGAGACCCGACATAGTTGCACCACCCGGAAGCTGGTCAGGCCTGGTGCCCCGAGGCGGGTGGCACTAGCTGGAGCAGCAACCCTCGTTGCGTGAGGGCTACAGGCGCCGCCTACCAACGCTGGAGCTGGGGTGATTGGGGTGCTGGGTAGGTGGGCTGGAGCTGCTGCTGCTGCCGGAGCAGCACTGTGGGTGCGCGTATGCCGACTGGCAGAAGGCTCCCGGACGGCAGCTCCCCATGGCCAGTGCACCGCCAGCCAGGCCGAGGACCGATGCAGCGTGGCCGCCTGTTCGGTGGTGTCGCTGGTGGTGCGCAGCATCCCGGCGTCAGGGCAGGGCCCTGCTACCACCGGTCGTGGTGTCGTCTTCATCGTGAGAATTGCTTGGATGTTGCGAACCGGGAGCACTCAGGCTCAACCAGTTGCCCACACCAGAGTTAGCACATCCCAGCGGAACATGGCATCAGCGGATCTAGGCAGTCCTGCTCAGATCAGATCCGACAGATTACCCCAATGGCCCCTACTCCCACGGTGGCAGGGCCGCGCAGGTGCAGCCATCCGGCCGCGGGCAAAGTTGCCCGCGGCGGTACGCAGGGACACCCCCCATGGGGGAAGACTCAACGGCCGCTGTATGTGTATACCCCGACAGAACCGGAAATTATTTTTCACGCCTTTCCACCTGATTGCCGGGATTAAGCGGTAGTTACGGATTCGGTTGCGCTGACGCCTGCGCCTGGTGCGTGCGTAGCCCTGCTGCCCAGTTCTCGAGCGGCCATCTGGACTGCGAACCGCCGGAGCTGTCTGGGGTTGAGGTCGAAGCTCTCTTGCTGGAGCCAGGTGGGCAGCTTCTTCTCTAGCACCCGGGCCAGTCCGCGCAGGGAGGGGCCTGAGCGCCAGAGGCTGGTCTGATCCTGGAGTGTTCCGTTGTCCAGGAGTTCGAGGAGGGTGTCTTGTCGTTGTTCACCGAGCAGCAGGAGTTTGGAGGTTCCGTTGTTGGCCTGGAGTGCTCTGGGCGGATTGATGAGCCCCCGTTCCTTGGCCACCAGGCGTGTGTGCCCAGCGAGCGGTTGATGGTCTGCACATCGGTCGCAAATGTGCAGGGCAACGAGTCGATCAGCTCCAGGTTGTTGGGGTGGGTGGATGACGAATCGGATCTTGGCGGGGTGTAGGAGCAGCCAGCGATTGAAGGCTCGGCGATCTTCTGGTGGTGCTGTGTCGAGTTGCTGCCAGAACGCCTGGACCCTGGCGGCCAGTTCCTCTCCGGCCTGGGTTCCGTCTGGCTGGGCCTCAAGGATCTGGAGCTCCTTGGTCCTGGCCTCCAGCTCCAGTGTCAGGGCCTCGGACTGCTGGCGGGCCTGGCCGATGGCGCGCTCGACGGTGGCGAGTCTTTCCTCTGGCACCTCCTGGGTCCACAGCGCGGCGGCCCGGGCCTCCAACCGTTCCAGCTGCCTGGCCTGCTGGCGGCGCTGGTGCCTGAGCGTCACGACCTCATCCGCCAGGCGTTGACGTTCCTGCTCGGTGCCTGGATCGCTCAGCAGTTCTGCCCATGTGGTCGAGGCAAGCCGGGTGAGGCAGTGCGCCTCCATCTGATCGCGGAACACGTACCCCTTCCCTGGTCCCGGGGCATCGCGGAGGTTGCAGGCCCGGCAAGCCACCCAGCCTGGATGGTCGGCCCTGGCTCCCCTCCCTGGGGGGTGGTAGCTCATTGGCTCACCGCATGCACACCGGCAGACGGTCTGGAACAGGAAGTGGAGCTTCTGGGTGCCACCCCTGAGCTGGCCACGCAGCTTGTCGCGCATGGCCATCCCAGATCGGAGCTGCTCCCACTCGTTCCGTGACACCACTGGGGGGTAGAAACCCTCGAGAGTGCTGCCGTCCTGGCGGTGGAGATCACCCACCAGGGCGGGGTTCCGAAGGGCAGTCGTCACCCGGCTGTGATTCCAGCCCTCCCCCGCATTGGCGGCGTACTGGTTCCGTCTGGTGCGGGTGGGTGGTGGCGAATGGCCCTCGTCGTTGAGCTGCTGGGCGATCAGGGTTGAACCCAGGCCCTGCATCGCCAGCTCCACCGCACGGCGCAAGGTGGCGACGCAGGCCTGGTCCAGCTGCAGGTTCCCTGCGGTGTCCCTCACCAGCCGGCGATCACTGCCCCTTGCGATCCACCAGGGCGTGGCCGCGGCCACCTTCACGCCCTGGTCCTGCAGCTGCTGTCGCTTCACAGCGGCACCCCTGCTGCGGCGCGACTTCTCCTCCCACTCCCTCCGTGCCTGGGCCATCGCCCCCAGTAGCCCATGGAGACGATGCGGTTCCCGGTCGATCAGCTCGGCATCGAGGACGGCTCCACCGTCACTGCAGAACGCAATCGCCAGACCTGTCGCCCAGAAGTCACTGAGCAGCACCCCGAGCACCTGGCGCTCTGCCTCCCGGCTGAACCTGGACATGCTCTCCACCACCAGGCATGACCCGGGCGGGACGGCGCCGGTGCGGGCGGCCTGGAGGAAGCGGCCAAGGGCCCCAGTCGTGCGGTGCTTGCCGCGGCCTGCACTCACCCCTGGATCGACCAGGGATTCCGCCAGCTCCCAGTCGGGATGCTCCGCCAGCCAGCTGCGCAACGCCTGCTCCTGTCGCTCCAGACCGGAGCGGTCGGCCCCCACCTGAGCGCCACGACTCACACGCGCATAGGACCAGGCGAGCGGCATCCGGGGCGGACGGCAGGGGTCTGTTGAGACTATCTGCAGTGTGCATCCTTGCCTTCGGCCGCCCACACCAACGATGAAACCCTGCTGGTGATCCACTCCCCCCTCCTGGCCCGCCACTTCAGCGACGAGGTGGATCGCCTCTGGAAAGGGGCCGAGCTGGGGATCACGGCACGCCTGCAACGCAAGCGCGAGCGCCAACGCCTGCGCTGCGGCAGCGGTGTGCAGAGGAGCGCCCCACGTGCCCACCTACGATCGGAACCGACAAGCCATGGTGCTGATGGACGCACGATCCGCCGCCAAGGCTGAATCGGCCACCCTCGATGCGATTCAGCTGATGTTGCGGGATCTCCACACCCGCCACGACGAGATCCGTCACCGGGCCGCCTTCCGCGGCTGCACCAAGGAACTCCTGGAAGTGCAGCAGGAGCTGGTGGACTATCTGCTCACGAAGAAGAGCCAGTTGATGGGGCAGAGCGAGGGCGACAGCCTCATCAACCGCAACTACAACGCCTTCCTCTGACCCCCTGGCCGGGGCCGCGAGCATGGCCATGGACCCGGTGGTGGTGGTGGGGGCAGGCCCCGCGGGGGCGAGCGTGGCCCTGCTGCTGAGCCGCCGCGGCCTGCCGGTGGTGCTGGTGGAGGCCGCCTCCCAGTTCGCGCGGCAGTTCCGCGGCGAGGGATTGATGCCCCATGGTCTGGCCGCCCTCGAGGCCATGGATCTGGGTGCGGTGATCGCCACCGTGCCCCACCGCCCGCTGACGGGATGGCGCTTCTGCCTGGATGGGCAGCCCCTGTTCCGGGTGGCCGAACCCCTTGAGGGGGAAGGCCACCCGGCCTGCACCCTGGTGCACCAGCCCGCCTTGCTGGAAGCCCTAGTCGCGCTGGTGCGGCAACAGCCCCAGGCCCGGGTGCGGCTTGGGGAGCGGGTGAGTGATCTGGTGCAGGAGGGGGGACGGATCCGCGGTGTGCGCCTGGCGAGTGGGGAAACGCTGCGCTCCAGCCTGGTGCTGGCCTGTGACGGCCGCCAGTCGCGCTTGCGCCAGCTGGCGGGTCTGCAGCTGGAGTCGGCCGGCAGCCCGATCGACGTGCTCTGGTTCCTGCTAGGCGACGGCGATCCAGGAGCTGCCCTGCCGCTGGGGGGCGACTTCCTGACGGCCCTGGGGCCTGAGGGACTCTTCAGTGCCTTCGGCAGCGCCAACGGCGGACTGCAGATGGGCTGGGTGCTGGACGCGGAGGCTCCGACGCCGGCCCTCACCCCGCAGGCCTGGTGCCAGCGGATGGCCCGCCAGAGCCCCCCTGATCTGCGCCACTGGCTGCAGCGGGAACCGTGCCTTGCGGCGGAGCCGGTGCGGCTGCGGGTTGAGGTGGGGCTGGCGCCGTGCTGGTGGCGTCCCGGCCTGCTGCTGCTGGGGGATGCCGCCCATCCCATGAGCCCGGTGCGGGCGCAGGGGATCAACCTGGCCCTGCGCGATGCCTGCGTGGCGGGCCACCTGCTGGGCGAGGCGTTGCGCCGGGGCCCTGCCGATCCGGACGCGCTGGATGCGGTGCTCGCCCGGATCGAGGCCCTGCGCCGCGGGGAGACCCTCACCCTGCAGCGGCTTCAGGCCCGGGAGGCCGGGCGAGGTCTGCTGCTGCAGCGGCAGCCGCTGCTGCGAAGCCTGCTGGCGGCTGCCGCCCCCTGGGTGGGCCCTGCCCTGGCCCGTCACTGGAGCCACAGCCAGAAGCCCCTGCGGCTGGGGCTCGGCAACCTGGAAGAAGCCCGGCAATGATGGAGGCCTGCCGCAGTCGAGCGATGGCCCGCTCCAGCTCATGGGTCCTGCCCACCCTCGTGCTCCTGGCGGCCCAGGTCTTCGGCCTGGGCCTCGCCGTTCCAGCCCGGGCGGAGGAACCCGACTACCCCAGCCAGGAGCTGCTGCGCCAGCTGCAGCTCGACACGATCGGTTGCGGGCGGGACAACAGCGCCGCCGTCTGCGCCCAGGCCCGTGCCACAGCCGATCCCCTGCTTGACCACCCGCGTCTGAGCGGGAACTGCAAGGACGCGCTCTGGCAGATCGGCCAGGAGGCCAGGGTGGTGCCGGAGAACAGCTTTCAGCGGCGGGAGAGTCTCACCGGCGTGGCCAACGACGTGGTGCGGTTCTGCCGGCAGCTGAGCCAGCCGCTGCGGCAGGCGAGCCCCAGCGCGCCAAGCGGCAATCCCCGCTCTGGTTTCGGCCTGGTTCCGGGTTCCTGATCCCGGTCCCCAGGCTGCGTCGAGAGTCTTCAGGGTTGAACGTGTTCAGGGTCGAGCGTGCTCAGGCCTCTGCATCAGGCCTCGGCGTCAGGCCTCGGCGTCCTTGATCAGTTCGAGAAGGCGTCGGGAGGTGTCGTCCATGAACGACAACGGCCAGTGCAGTTGCACCACCGCCTGATCAGCCAGCTCGCACAGGGCATTGCGCTGGCCAGCCGCGCCGCAGCTGGCGGAAAGACCGAGCAGCGCGTTGGTGAGTTTGCCCCGCAGGCAACTTTCGGCCCCACTGCGGGCCAGCACGGCCTCGGCGGCCTTGCGGGTGACCTGCACCGATTCGGCATAGGGAAGGGCGCGCGCCCCGCCCATCACGGCGCCACCGGCCGGAGCAGGTCCCAGAGCTGGCAGGGAGGCCGCCAGGCCGAGGAGCATGCCGCCGCAGGCGAGCGGGAGGTTCCGGGCTCGGCCTTGGCGGCGGGGCATGGCCTGGAGGGGTCGGGGGTTCAGCGGGATCGCCATTCGCATCACCTGGATCAACCTCATCGCCTGGATCACCGTCCGCATCGGCATCTGGGCCGTCGTGCACTCGCTTCACGCTAGTCAGGGAGCCTGGAATCGCCCACTGCTGGAGCGGGGCACGCGGCAGCGGTGGCGTAGGCCAGAACACCGGTGCCGTGGGGGGCGAGGGGTAGTTTGGGGCCCCGCAAGGCTGCTTTCCCCATGGCCATGAACGTCCGGCAGGTGTCACTGGCCCAGCCGTTCAGCGACCAGAAGCCGGGCACCTCCGGGCTTCGCAAGAGCAGCCGTCAGTTCGCCACACCCCACTACCTCGAGAGCTTCATCGAGGCGATCTTCCGCGTGCTGCCGGGGGTGGCCGGCGGCACGCTGGTGCTGGGCGGCGACGGCCGCTACGGCAACCGCCAGGCCATCGGCGTGATCTGCCGCATGGCCGCCGCCCACGGCGTCGCCCGGGTGATCACCACCACGGGGGGAATCCTCTCCACCCCCGCGGCCTCCCATCTGATCCGCCAACGGCAGGCGATCGGCGGCATCATCCTGTCCGCCAGCCACAACCCCGGTGGTCCCGACGGGGACTTCGGCGTCAAGTTGAACGGCGCCAACGGCGGCCCCGCGCCGGAATCACTCACCGAAGCCATCTTTGCGGTGACCCAGCAGCTGGAGGGCTACCGCATCGCCGAGGACGCGGCCCCTGTGGAGCCCGGCCCTGGAGGCTGGCTGGAGGCGCCGGGCCAGTGGAGCCTGGGCAGCCTCCAGGTGGAGGTGATCGATGGCGTCGACGACTACGTGGCCCTGATGCAGGGCCTGTTCGATTTCGACGCCATCGCCGATCTGCTGCGGAACGATTTCCCCATGGCCTTCGACGCCATGCACGCGGTGACGGGCCCCTACGCCCACAGAATCCTGGAAGGCCTGCTGGGGGCTCCCGCTGGCACCGTGCGGCATGGGGTTCCCCTGGAGGACTTCGGCGGCGGACACCCCGATCCGAACCTCACCTACGCCCACGACCTGGCTGACCTGCTGCTGAAGGGGGACGGCTACCGCTTCGGGGCGGCCTGCGATGGCGACGGCGACCGCAACATGATCCTCGGCCACCACTGTTTCGTGAATCCCAGCGACAGCCTGGCCGTGCTCACCGCCAACGCCACCCTGGCCCCGGGCTATGCCGACGGCCTGGCCGGGGTGGCCCGCTCGATGCCCACCAGCGCCGCCGCCGACGTGGTGGCCCAGGCGCTCGGCATCGACTGCTTCGAGACGCCCACCGGCTGGAAGTTCTTCGGCAATCTCCTCGATGCCGGCCGGATCACCCTCTGCGGCGAGGAGAGCTTCGGCACCGGCAGCCACCACATCCGCGAGAAGGACGGGCTGTGGGCCGTGCTCTTCTGGCTGCAGATCCTGGCGCGGCGGCGCTGCTCGGTGGCCACGATCATGCAGGAGCACTGGGCCCGCTACGGGCGGCACTACTACTCCCGCCACGACTACGAAGCGATCCCCAGCGAGGCCGCCGCCGGCCTCTACGGCCGGGTGCGCCAGATGCAGCCGGCGCTGGTGGGCCAGGCCTTCGCGGGCCGCACCATCCAGCTGGCCGATGATTTCGCCTACACCGATCCGGTGGACGGCTCCATGAGCCAGGGCCAGGGCCTGCGGCTGCTGCTGGATGACGGCAGCCGCGTGGTGCTGCGGCTGTCTGGCACCGGCACCCAGGGCGCCACGCTGCGGGTGTATCTCGAACGCTATGTGCCGCCCAGCGGCAACCTCGGCCAGGATCCCCAGGCCGCCCTCGGGGATCTGATCGGCGCCATCGACGCCCTGGCCGAGATCCGAAGCCGAACCGGCATGGAGCGGCCCACGGTGATCACCTGATCACGGGGCCTCCGGATCATCGCGTTCAGCCGATCGCGTCCTGGGTGGAGTCCTCAGTGGCGTCCTCGCTGGCGGCGGGGAACCAGCGGGCCTCCAGCTGCTTGATCAGCACGTAGAAGGGAGGCACGACGCCCAGGGAGAGCACGGTGGCCACCAGCAGGCCGCCGAAGATCACGGTGCCGAGCGACTGCTGGCTGTTGGCTCCGGCGGTGGTGGCGAGCACCAGGGGCAGGAATCCAGCCAGCGCCGCAATGGCTGTCATCAGGATGGGCCGCAACCGGGATTCGGCCGCCGCCATCGCCGCCGCGGCCGGCTCCATGCCGGCCTCCAGATGCTGCTCGGCCACCTCCACGATCAGGATGCCGTTCTTGGCGGCCAGGCCGATCAGGGTCACCAGGCCCACCTGGGCGTAGATGTTGAGATCGATCGAGCGCAGCGCCAGGAACACCAGTGCCCCGAGCATGGCCAGGGGCACGGTCATGAGGATCACCACGGGCGTCACGTAGCTCTCGTACTGGGCCGAGAGCACGAGATACACGATCAGCACGCCGAGGCCGAACACCAGCACACTGGCACTGCCGGCGGACAGCTGCAGGGCGGCGATGCCCGTGAAGGCATAGCCGATGTTGTTGAAGTCGAGACGGCGGAAGATGGTCTGAATGGCCGTGAGCGCCTGCCCCGAACTCTTGCCCGCGGCCTCGGCTCCCTGCACCAGGATGGTGCGGTAGAGGTTGTAGTGGCTGATCACCGGGGGGGCACTGGTGAGCTCCGCCGTGGCGAACTCCGACACCTGGATCAGCTGGTTGTCATTGCTGCGCACGTAATAGCTCAGGATGTCGTCCAACTTGCCGCGGCCTCCGGCATCGGCCTGCACATAGATGTTGCGCGCCTGGCCACTTTCGTAGGTGAGACCGGAGAAGTTGCCGCCGGCCAGCACGGCGATCGTCTGCATGGCCTGCTGAAAGTCGATGTTGAGGCTGCCGAGGATGGAGCGATCGATCTTGAGCCCGAAGGCCGGAGCACTGGGAATGAACTGGGTGTAGAGGGTGGAGAAGGAACCGCTGGCCTCCCCGGTGGCCACCAGTTTCTGGGCCAGCTCATCGAGCTGGTTGAAGCTGTAGGCGCCGTTGCTGAGATCGTTGAACTGAAAGTAGAAGCCGCTCTGGGCCGAGAATCCCGGCACCGCCGGAGGCTGGGAGGCCCGGGCCAGCCCCCCGCTGAGGCCCCCGAGCTTCTGGTTGAGGCGGCCCACGATGGCCGGTGCCTTGTGGGCACGGCCGGAGCGCTCCTCGAGGGGTTTGAGTCCGAAGAAGAACAGCCCCTGATCCGGGCTGCTGCCGTTGAAGCCTGCCCCACTGATGATGCCCGCCGAGGTGATGTCCTCCTCCTCCTTGAGCACCGCGGCGATCTGCTGGCCGAGCTGCTGGGTCTGGGTGAGGGAGGCGCCGTTCTGGAGCTGGTAGATGCCGAGGCCGAACCCCTGGTCCTCCTCGGGGATGAAGGCTGAAGGCAGGGCCCCGAAGGCGAGCACCGTGACCACGATGCCCCCCGCCAGTCCCATCAGGATGAGGCGGCGGTGCTCGATCAGCCGCGCGATCGTGCTCGCGTAGGTTCTCTCCAGCCGGGCAAAGGCCGCATTGAACAGGCTGAAGATCTGCTCGAGACGGCTCCCGGCCAGGCCGAACACCAGCACGCCCGCCAGATAGGCCCCGTTGCCGAAGGAGGCCGCGCTGAAACGTCCGAACGCCAGGCCCACCACGACCCCGGCCACGGGCCAGACCCATCCCTTGGGCGCTGGTGGCTTGCCGGAGCGCATCACCAGGGCCGCCATCATCGGCGAGAAGGTGAGGGCGTTGAAGGCCGAAATCGCGATCGAGAAGGCGATCGTGAGGGCGAACTGCCGGTAGATGATGCCGATGCCGCCGGGATAGAACGCCACCGGCACGAACACCGCCATCAGCACCAGGGCCGTGGCGATCAGGGCGCCGATCAGTTCGCCCATGCAGGCCAGCGCGGCCTGGCGCGGCCGCATCCCCGTTTCGATGTTCTTCGCCACCGCCTCGATCACCACGATGGCGTCATCCACCACCAGTCCGGTGGCCAGCACGAGGCCCAGCAGCGTGAGCTGGTTGATCGAGAAGCCGAAGGCCTTGATGAAGGCGAAGGCCCCGATCAAGGAGATGGGAATCGCCAGGCTGGGCACCACCGTGGCGCGCCAATCCTGCAGAAACACGAACAGAATCACCAGCACCAGCACGATGGCGAGCCCGAGGGCATCCACCACCCCATCCACGGCAGACTCGATGAACTGCCCAACGTTGTAGATCTGGGTGAGGGTGACACCGGGGGGCAGGCTGGCCACGAACTGGTCCATCAAGGCCACCACGGCCTGCGACACCTGCAGGGCGTTGCTGTCGGGGGTCTGGTACACCCCGATCGTGATGGCCGGATGGCCCTGGATGTTGACGCCCTGGGTGGCAAAGGTGTTGAAGCCATAGGTGGCTTCGCCCACATCCTGCAGCCGCAGCAGATTCCCCTGCGGCGAGCGGCCCACGATCAGTTGGTTGAGATCCTCGATCGAAACGAGGTTGCCGTTGTTCTCCACCAGGATCGGGTAGGTGAAGGCCTGGTTGCCGGTGGACGGCGGCCCACCCACCAGACCGCCCACCGCCACGGTGTTCTGGCTCTGAACGGCGGACACCACCTGATCCGCCGTGAGCTGGTAGGCGGTGAGGCGGTCCGGATCGATGAACAGCCAGAAGGCGGGGGTGCTTCCTCCGAACAGGGAGGCCTGGGCCACGCCGGGGATGCGCTCCAGTTGATAGAAGAGCTCGCGGTAGATGAGGCCATTGAGGTAGGCCGCATCGAACTGACCTTCGGTGGATGACAGCTGGTAGGCCAGCAGAATCGATGGCGTCGTCTGGATCACCGACACGCCGGTGCTGGACACCTGAGAGGGCAGCTGGGGCATGGCCAGCGACACCCTGTTCTGCACGTTGACCTGGTCGATGTTGATATCCGATCCCTCATCGAAGAACACGTTCACCGTGCTCTGGCCCGTGTTGGTGGTGAGTGAGGAGATGTACGCCGCGTCAGGAACGCCGTTGATCTGCTGCTCCAGCACATTGGTCACGGCCTGCTCGGTGACCAGGGAATTGGCCCCTCCATAGGTGGCGTTGACCTGGATCTGGGGAGGGGCGATCGGCGGCAGGTTCTCGATCGGGAGGCTGGGAATCGCGATCAGACCGATCAGCACGATCAGGATGCTGCAGACCGTGGTGAGAACCGGCCGCTTGATGAAGGTGTCGGAGAGAGACATGGCCGGCTCAGGATCCGCGGCCTGCAATCCTCACGGGCATGCCATTGCGCAGCAGGGCCGTGTTGCTCACCACCACCCGATCACCGGAGCTCAGGCCCGAAAGCACGGGATAGCGGTTGCCCTCCAGCGTGCCGAGCTTCACGGCCGTCTGCACCACGATCGGCGTGGCGGGGGGCAGGCTCTCCAGCTTGGTGCGCTGCGCGTCCGGAATCTGCCGGGAGGCCCGGATCTTGGGCAGCACCGTGCTGAGGGGCTCGATTCTGTACACGAAGGGCTGCTGGGCCTGCATCATCACCGCCTGCACGGGCAGGGAGAGCTGGCGGGTGGAGCCGGTGATGATGCGGTTGCGCACGTACTGGCCCGTCTTGAGCCGGCCGCCCAGATTCGGGAACTCCGCCTTCACCAGCACCGTGTTCGGCGCCGTGCTGCTGCCACTCACGCCGAAGTAGGGCGAGATGAACACCACCCGGCCCGTGCCGCTCACGGGGGGATCCCCCTGGGAGAGCAGCTGCACCGGCTGCCCCAGTTCAACCCTGCCGGCCTGGGTGGCCGGCACATCCATCAGGGTCCAGAGCACACTGTTGTCGACGATGCCCGTGATCGCCTGGCCCTTGCGCACGTAATCGCCGAGCTTCACGGAGTCGAGATCACCGATCACCCCGGCGATCGGCGCGCGCACGTACTTGTAGCCGAGATCGGCCGCCTTGGCCCGGGCCTGGTCACGGCTCTGAATGGCCTGGGTCACATAGAAGTCGCGGTCCTTGGTGGACACCGCCCCCTGCTGATTCAGGAAGATGTAGCGCTCGGCGTTCACCACGTCCTTGCGGGCCTCCGCCCGGCTGGCATCGAGGGCGGCGGCCTCCTGCACGTTGTCGAGCACGAGGATGGGCTGGCCGGCCTGCACCTGCTGGCCCTGCCTGGCCAGGATCTTCACCACCTGCCCGTCCACCTCCGGCCGCAACGCCACATCCGTGGTGGAGGAGAGACGGCTCATCACCTCGATCGCCGGGCTGAAGGAGGCCTCGGCCAGGGTGGCCACCTGCACCTGCAGGGGCTGGCGCGAGGCCGTCGGCTTCGTGGCACATCCAGCGACGAGCAGCAGCGCGGCCAGCGGCAGAACCACCTGGCCGGGCCTGATGACCGCGGCCGGGATTGGAAGCGCCATCCAGACCAGGGGCGATGGGAGTGGGCCCAACGGTACCGGTCCCCTCCGGGATTGTCCCGCGACCAGCCCAGCTGACAGGCCAGCGGTTGCCGTGTCAGGGGCGGAAACGGCGGCGGCGGCGGTAGGCCGGGTCGGTGCTCGCCGCCTGGAGCTGCCGGATCGACTCGATCGCCAGCCCACTCAAGGCACCGGCAGCCGCCAGCAGCCAGCGCAGCCGGTGCAGCTCATCCGGGTCAATGTCGTTGGGGGTGTTGGCGACGATCGACTCCATGAACATCCCGATCATCCAACCGAGCACCAGGCCGGCCAGAACCGCCAGCAGCACCTTGCGGCCACTCATCGGCCGCGGGACAGGGAGTGGGTTCCGCTCCGCCTCAGGCTGACGCAGGGGAGGAGGGAACTGACTCATGGCCCCGATGCCGCTCCGGGAGCGGGTTCACGACCCTCAGCATCGTCCCTCAGCAGCGATTTGACCACCACGTAGAACACGGGCACCACCAGCAGCGAGAGCACCGTGGCGATCAGCAATCCTCCGAACACCACCGTGCCGAGGGACGCCTGGCTGCGGGCGCCGGCGCCACTGGCCAGCACCAGGGGGAGGAAGCCGAACAGGGAGGAGATGGCCGTCATGATGATCGGCCGCAGGCGGGAGCGGGCCGCCTCGCGGGCCGCCTCGATCGCCCGGGCCCCCGCCGCCATGCGCTGGTTGGCCAGGTCCACGATCAGGATGCCGTTCTTGGCCGCCAGGCCGATCAGCATCACCAGGCCCACCTGGGCGTAGATGTTGAGCACCTCGCCGCGGATCGCCAGGAACGCCAGCGCCCCCAGCATGGCGGTGGGCACCGTCATCAGGATGATCAGGGGATCGGCGTAGCTCTCGTACTGGGCCGCCAGCACCAGGTACACCACCAGGATGCCCAGGGCGAAGATCACCACGGCCAGGGAGCCGGCCTTCACCTCCTCCCTGGAGATGCCGGTCCAGTCGAAACCAAGACCGGGAATCGACTGGACCTTGAAGATGTCGCGCATGGTGTTGATCGCCTGGCCGGAGCTCTTGCCCGCCGCGGCCTGGCCATCCACCTTGATCGAGCGGTAGAGATTGAAGTGGGGCACCACGGAGGGCCCTTCACTCGCCCGCACGGTGAAGAACTCGGAGAGGGGGATCTGCTCCCCGTCGGCGTTGCGCACGTAGAGGGCCTTGAGCCGCTCCGGCGTGGCCCGGCTGACGTCGCTGGCCTGCACGAAGACACGCCGCACCCTGCCCTCCTGGAAGGTGTCGTTCACATAGAGACCGCCGAAGTTGACGCTGAAGGAGCGCATGGCCTCGCCGAAGTCCACCCCCAGCGAGGCCAGCCGGTCACGGTCCACGTCGATGGCCAGCTGAGGTGCGGCGGGGGAGAACTGGGTGCGCACCGGCGGCGTGCGGCTGAAGGTGGGATCGGCGTTGGCCGCCTGGATGATTCGGCCGGCCGCCTCCGAAAACGCCGGCAGATCGAGGCTGCCGCCGCTCCGGTCGAGAACCTGAAACTCGAAGCCACCCGAGGTGCCATAGCCCGGAATCGCGGGAGGCTCCACCACCACCACGCGGGCCTCCTGGATCTCCGCGGCGAAACGGCGGTTGAGGCGCTCCACGATCGCCCCCACCGACTGGTCGGCGCTGGGGCGCTCCGACCAGTTGCGGGTGCCGAAGAAGAAGAGGCCGTTGTTGGGGGCGTTCCCCTCCAGGCTGGCGCCGCTGAAGATCGCGGCCGAGGTGATGTCCTTCTCCTCCCGCAGGATGGCGCTCACCTTGCGGTTGATCGCCGCGGTCACCTGAATCGAGCCGCCATCCGGCGCCTGCAGGATGCCCACGGCGTAGCCCTGGTCCTCCACGGGCACGAAGCCGCCGGGAATGGCGGTGAAGGCGAACCCGGTGAGCACGATGCCGCCAGCCAGCACGGCCATCACCAGCCGTCGACGCCCCAGCACCCACTCCAGCAGGCCGTGGTAGCGCCCCTCCAAACCGGCGTAGACCCGATTGAAACGGCGAAAGATGGCAGGGGTGAACCAGCCGGCGGCGATTCCGAGCGCCGTGAACAGCAGCACGGCGATGGGCCTTCCGACGCCCGCGAAGAGAAGGCCGCTGACCGCACCGCCGATCACGAAGGGCAGGCGCAAGGGCAGACCGGTGGCCAACTTCGCCCCGTAGCCCACCGCCAACCCCGCCACGAGAGCGCCGAGGGCGGCCAAGGCACCGGAGCCCCCGGAGAGCAGGCCATAGACGAAACCGATCGATCCACCGGCGATGGCGTAGGTGCGCTGGCCCGGGGGTTCCCCCTCCTGAGCCAGCAGCAGGGCCGCCAGCATCGGGGAGAAGGTGAGGGCGTTGAAGGTGGAGATGGCCACCGAAAAGATGATCGTGGCGGCGAACTGCTGGTAAATCGAGCCGGTGGCCCCGGGGAAGAACAGCACCGGCAGGAACACGGCGAACAGCACGATCGAGGTGGCGATCACGGCGCTGAACAGTTCATCCATGGTGCCCTTGGCGGCCTCGACGGCCGAGCGGCCTTCGGCCTTCTTGGTGGACGTGTCCTCGATCACCGTGATGGCATCGTCCACCACCAGGCCGGTGGCGAGGATCAGACCGAAGAGGGTGAGCTGATTGAGGGAGAAGCCGAAGGCATTCACCAGGGCGAAGGTGCCGATCAGGGCCACGGGGATGGCGATGCCGGGCACCAGGGTGGCTTTCCAGTCCTGTAGAAAGAGAAACAGGATGAGCACCACCAGCATCACCGCATCCCGCAGGGAGCTCACCACCCCCTGGATCGAGGCATTGATGAAGTCGGTGCTGTCGTAGATCTTCTCCATCTTCAGGCCCACCGGCATGGTGGCCTCGAAGTCGTCGAGCACCGCCTTGATGCCCTTGGAGGTTTCCAGCGCATTGGTGCCGCCGAGCTGATACACCGCCATGCCCACCGACGGCACACTGCGGATGTCGGTGGCCTGCAGGGCATAGTTCTCACCACCGAGGCTGGCTTCGCCCACATCCCGCAGGCGCACGATGCTCCCCTCCGGCGTGGTGCGGATGATCAGATTGTTGAACTCTTCCACACTGAGCAGGCGCCCTTGCAGCTGCACGGTGAAGGTGAACTGCTGACCCGCCGGGGCCGGCTCACCACCCACCTGGCCTGCGGGTACGAGGCGGTTCTGGCTGCTCAGGGCCGCCACCACGTCGTTGGAGGTGAGTCCGAAGGCCGCCAGCTTGTCGGGGTCGAGCCAGAGCCTGAAGGCCAGTCTGCGTTCACCGAAATAGAGCAGTTCCCCCACGCCGGGAACACGGCCGATGGGTTCGGTGAGGTTCTGATCCAACAGGCCGCTGATCGTTTCGGCCGAGTAGCTGATGGTGTCCGGGTCTTCGCTGACGAAGTTGTAGACCAGCAGAATCTGGTTGGAGGCTTTGTTGACAACCACACCGGATTGACGCACCTCATCGGGCAAGGAGGGGTTGGCCAGAGCCACCCTGTTCTGGACATTCACCTGGTTGATATCGCCGTTGGTGCCGCTGGCGAAGGACACCGTGATTTCACTACGACCATCGGCGGAACTGCTGGAGGTGATGAAGTCCATGTTCTCCACCCCATTGATCTGCTGCTCCAGCACATTCGTCACCCCCTGCTCCACGGTGATGGCATCGGCCCCCGAATAGAGGGAGCTCACGTTCACCGTGGGCGGCGCGATGTCCGGCAGGTTCTCGATCGGCAGCACCGGGATGGAGATCAGTCCGGCGATCACGATGATCAGGCTGCACACCGTGGTGAGCACCGGCCGGATGATGAAGCTGTTGGATGGAGACACGGGAGACGATCGACGGGCCGGTGCGGAACCGTGGCTTCAGCTTCAGTTGAGCTTCACCGCTGTGCCATGGCGGAGGTTGAGCAGGTTGGTGGTGATCACCTGGCTCCCAGGGGTCACACCCTCGAGCACGGCGTAGCTGTTGTTCTGCAGTGGACCGAGCTTCACCGGCGTCTGCAGGGCAAAGCGGGTCGCCGGCGTTTCCTGGCTGAGCTTCTCGAGCTGGGCGATCGGCGCCTTGCCGGGCTGTCGCTTCAGGTCGTCGATGGTGCCCACGCGAAACACGAAGCTCTGGCCGGAGCTCTGGGTCACGGCCGCGAAGGGCACCGCCGGCAGGATCTGGCGGTCCAGCTCCACCAGGGTCTGGAGCCGCAGGCCGGTGCGCAGCGCCCCGGAAGGGTTGGGCAGTGCCGCCTTCACCAGCAGTCCCTGGCTGGACGCCGTGACGTTCGGGTCCACGAAATCGATCCGACCCCGGGCCAGGGTGCCGCTGGCATCGGGCTTGCGCACCACCACCGGCTGGCCCAGCTTCACCCGGGCCGACTGCACGGCCGGAATGTCGATGCGCATCAGCAGCCGGTCGTTGCGCACCACCTTGGTGAACGTTGTTCCGGCCTGGACCACATCCCCCTGCTTGACCTCCAGATCGCTCACCACGCCGGTGATCGGGGCCCGCAGATTGCTGAAGGCCAGGTCGGCCTCCCGGGCCTTCACGTCCTCATTGGCCTGGAGGCAGCGAGCTCGGAAGCTGTCCCGCTGGAGCACGCTGGCCGCTCCCTTGGCGGCCAGAAAATCAAAGCGGCGAAAGTCGATGCAGAGGTTGTCGCGCTCCTCGCGCGCCGCAGCCAGCTGGGCGCGGGGCTGGGTCTGATCCAGCTGCAGGATCGGCTGGCCCTGCTGCACCAGCTGCCCCTCCCGCACCAGCAGGCGCTCGATCCGGCCGGTCACCCTGGTGGCCAGGGAGACCTCCTCAAGGGCCTCGAGGGTGCCGATGGTGTCCACCACCTCCTGGAACGGCGCCGTGGCCACCGGGACGGCCGACACCGACACCACCCGCGGCGGCGGCGGCGGGGATGGCGCACAGGCCGTGAGCAACAGCGCCCCGGCGGCCAGCACCGTGCCGGCGCCTCCGGTGGCTGTGGGCCGAACCAGCACAGGACTTCCACGTGAATAGGCGCAGTCTGAGGTGTCGGCAGCCGGGATGCGAGCCGGCATGGCAGGCGCCAGGATCGTCCACATCCGCAACGGCATGGCCGCCGCGTCCCTTGGCCGATCTGTTCAGCCATCACGGTGAGGAACGGCGCCGTGCCCTGGCGCCCCTGGCGGATCGGCTGCGGCCGCGCACGCTCGATGACTTCGTGGGCCAGGAGGGCATTCTGGGTCCGGGCCGGCTGCTGCGCCGGGCCATCGCCGCCGACCGGGTCGGCAACCTGATCCTCCACGGTCCGCCCGGCACCGGCAAGACCACCCTGGCCCGCATCATCGCCGGCACCACCCGCGCCCATTTCACCAGCCTCAATGCCGTACTGGCCGGGGTGAAGGATCTGCGCACCGCCGTGGATGAGGCGCGGGGACGCCTGGAGCAGCACGGACTGCGCACGCTGCTGTTCATCGACGAGGTGCACCGCTTCAACGCCGCCCAGCAGGATGCCCTGCTGCCCTGGGTGGAGAACGGCACCGTCACCCTGATCGGCGCCACCACGGAGAACCCCTTCTTCGAGGTGAACAAGGCCCTGGTGAGCCGGTCGCGGCTGTTCCGCCTGCAGCCCCTGGAACCGATCCATCTGCATCAGCTGCTGCAACGGGCCCTCAGCGACGAAGCGGCGGGCTACGGCCGGATCAGGGTGCAGCTCACGCCCGAGGCCGCCGATCATCTCGTGGACGTTGCGTCCGGCGACGCCCGCAGCCTGCTCAATGCGCTGGAGCTGGCGGTGGAAACCACCGCGGCGGACGCGGAGGGCGTGGTCCGGATCGACCTGGCCATCGCCGAGGAGTCGATCCAGCAGCGGGCCGTGCTCTACGACAAGCAGGGGGATGCCCACTTCGACACGATCAGCGCCTTCATCAAGTCGCTGCGGGGCAGCGATCCCGATGCCGCCCTGTTCTGGCTGGCCCGCATGGTGGAGGCCGGGGAGAACCCCCGCTTCATCTTCCGCCGGATGCTGATCGCCGCCGGCGAGGACATCGGCCTGGCCGATCCCCAGGCCATCGTGGTGGTGGAGGCCTGTGCCGCCGCCTTCGAGCGGGTGGGGCTGCCGGAGGGCCTCTATCCCCTGGCCCAGGCCGCGCTCTATCTGGCCGGCACCGACAAGAGCAACAGCGTGCTGGGGTTCTTCGACGCCCTGCGCAGCGTGCGGCAGGCCCAGCGGCAGGCCGTGCCGGCTCACCTGCGCGATGCCAACCGGGATGGCCAGGCCTTCGGGGACGGGGTGGGCTACCGCTATCCCCACGCCTATGCGGAGCACTGGGTGGCCCAGCAGTACCTCCCGTCCGGCCTGCAGGGGGAGTTGTTCTGGCAGCCCGGCGCCCTGGGCTGGGAGGGGCAGCTGCGCCACCGCCTCCAGCAGCGGCGCGCGGCCCAGCTGGCCGCCGCCGCCGAAGCCGATGCGGAGCAGGGGGAGATTCTCAGCAGCAGCCCGGACGACCCCCAGCTGGAGCGCTGGCTGCAACGCCAGGCCGTGGCCGAAGGTGCCCGGCTGGACCAGCTGCGGCGCCAGCTCTGGAGCGGCGCCCGCTGGCAGCGGCACGACCGGGTGCTGATCCTGGAGGCCCGTTCCCTGCTCTGGGCCCTCGACCCCCTCGAGGCCACGCCGGAAGGGGGCGTGGTGATCACGGTGCCGAGCCAGGCGGAGGCCGAGCGCCTCGGGGCCCAGCTTCAGGTGCTGGACACGCTGCGGCGGCCGGAGATCCTGGTGGTGCCGGTGGACGACCCCCAGGCCCTGCAGCGGGCGTTGGGCAGTGACCCGCGTGGCCGCTTCGAGTGGATCGCCGCCCGCCACCCCTGGCGTGGAGTTCCCGAGAGCGTGGTCACGGCCTGGGTGGACACCCTGGTGCCCCTGCTCAGCGCGCGGGGGCAGTGGCGGCTGCTGTTCAGCCACCCTGAGCTGGGCCCGGCCCAGGCCCTGCAGCACAGCGCCTCAGCGCGGGAGCGCCAGCCCGCCGCCCTGGCCGCGCTGGTGGCGGCCGAGCAGGCGGCCCTCAACCGCCAGCAGGAGCGAATGGCGCTGCTGGAACAGCAGCTGCGCCAGCGGCAGCAGGCCATCCGGAAGGAGAAATGGAGTGAACAGCTCCAGCTGCGTCTGGAGGCCGCCCTGGTGCAACGCTGGATGGAGCCCGGCAGCCGCTACCGCCGGGAGCTGGGGGAGACGCTGGACTCCAAGACGACGGCGTCCCAGACGTCCAAGGCGCTGCAGGCGTTGGGGGCGGCGCTGGAGCACCGGATCGGTCGCGACCTGCCGCAACAGCTGCTGCACACCCTGCTGATCGGAGCGGCGGCAGGCGAGGCGGAACCTGGGTCCTGCCCATGAAAAAGCCCCGGGGTAACCCGGGGCTCATGAAAGGTTCGATGCCCCGACCTCACCAGAGGCCGCGGATCACCTCGGGCTGGGCCATCGGAGCCGGAGCCGGGGTGGCGCGCACTTCAGCCACTGGATCGCTCATCTGATTGGCCTGGATGCAGGCGGGCAGGAACACGTACCAGGAGAGCAGCGAGGTGCACTGGGCATCGCCCTGGCAACGGCCCTCGGCGCAGACATTCTGGGCACCGGTGTAGGTGTTGCAGAAGTCAGCCAGACGCATGTCCGTGGGCAGGGCGGTCATGATCCCGGCCGAGGAGATCTGGCCATCAGCGGCATCCTCGATGATGGCCGCGCGCAGGGCCTGCACCGAGTAATTGGTCATGCTCCAGTACGGGAAGTAGCTGGTGGTCTGGTTCTTGAGGAACTTGACCCCCTCGTCGGAGTAGAGGAAGCGGGAGACCCCGATCAGATCCACGTCGTAGGTCTTGTTCATGCCGTCGCGCACTTCATCGGCGGTCCAGCCGGAGCCGTTGAGGCCGCCCTGCAGTCCACGATCGGTCACCTCACCGGTTTCCAGGTAGGTGTTGAAGGCGTCCTGGTTGGTTGACCAGACGGCACCACCGCTGTTCCAACGCACCGGCAGATCGTTGTCGACGGCGGCGGAGGCGGGGAGCACAGTAGTGGAAAGGGCCGCACCGACAAACAGTCCGGCCAGCAGGCGGTTGATCACGAGAGTTGAAGATCGCTCCTCCGAAAACTAGCCATCGCTGACACGTCTGTCTCCCAAGAGCAAGCACGCGTGTACAAACCGACACCTGGCCTCGCCATCACGGGCGGAGCCGCGCGCAGGACCACTCCTGATCAGGTCCAGGACTCCATCCGATCCACACGAAGGGCCGTCGGCCCGGTCCTGCCCGGGCAGCCCGTAGGCTCTGGCCAGTGAGCTGTCAGCACCCATGGCCCTGGCGATCGGCGACGCCGCCCCGGACTTCACCCTGCCGGACCAGGACGGTCGGCCCGTGAGTCTGGCCACGCTCCGTGGACAGCGGGTGGTGATCTACTTCTATCCGAAGGACGACACCCCTGGTTGCACCAAGGAAGCCTGCAACTTCAGGGATCAGTGGAGCGCCTTCGCGGAGCACGGCATCCAGGTGCTCGGCATCAGCAAGGACGGCGCGGCCAGCCACAGCAAGTTCATCGCCAAGTATTCCCTTCCCTTCACCCTGCTCACCGACGCCGAGCCCTGTCCGGTGGCCAGCGCCTACGAGAGCTATGGACTGAAGAAGTTCATGGGGCGGGAGTACATGGGCATGATGCGCCACACATTCGTGGTGGATGCGGAGGGCAAGCTCGAGCGCATCTACACCAAGGTGAAGGCCGAAACGATGGCCGACACCATCCTCACGGACCTGGGGCTGGCCTGAGCCGCGCCAGGGCCCGCAGGGCCAGATCGGGCTCCGGGGTGAGCCCGAGACGTTCAGCCAGGGCGGCCCCATCCCCCCCGGTGATCCGCAGCCGGCAGCGGGGCTCCTCGCGGCGGGCGTCCTCCCAGGCGGCCCCAACGGCCGCCGCCAGGCCGGCCACCACCCCCACCCGCATCGCCGCGGCCGTCTCACAGGGCCACGCGGCCTCGGGGGGATGCCCATCGACCCCAGGGCCTGCCGAAGGCTCCAGATCGGGCAGCAGGGCGGTACCAGCGGCGAGCGCCTTCCACTGCAGGGCCGCTCCCGCCAGGATCCGCCCGCCGGCGAACCGCCCGAGCCCATCCACCCGGGTGAGGCTCAGGGCCGTGCCCGCATCCGCCACCAGCACCGGAAGGCCGCAGTCCTGCCAGGCCTGCCAGGCCACCAGTGCCCGATCCACCCCGAGCCAGGGGGGTGCCGCGGCGAGGGGAACATCGGCCAGGCTGAGGCGCCGGCCCGGGTCGAGATCGCTTCGCGCCGGCACTGGCCCCACAGCGGCCCAGGCCAGCAGGTGCTCGCCGGTGGGATGGTCCGCACCCCGAGGCTCCCGGCTCCAGCACTGCAGCCCCTCCGCGGTGGGGGCGGCCCAGTGCCAGCGGCTGTTGCCGATCAGCAGCCAGCGGCCCCGGCGGGGACGGGCCTCGCGCTCAGATGCCCTCACCCATCAGGCCGGGCAGGTGGATGCCGCACTCCTGCTTCAACCCTCCGAAGCGGGTGGCGCGGCCGTTGGTGGTGCCGTCGTCGGGGGCGCTGGAGTGCCAGTCCCCCACGGTGGAGTAGCCGAGGGCGAAGAGCGGATGCTGGGGCAGGCCGTGTTCCTCCATGTAGTAGTAGACGTCGCGATTGGACCAGCTCAGCAGGGGCCGCAGGGCCCAGCGCTGCCGCACCGCATCGAAGACGTGCATCGAGCGGCGATGGTCCGTCTGGCTGCCACGGACGCCGCTGGCCCAGCAGGACACCCGCAGATCGCGCATCGCCCGATCGAGAGGTTCCACCTTGCGCAGACGGTGGTAAAGCTCGAGGTCTTCCACCCGGCCGGTCTCCCAGAGCCGGCCATGCAGCGCCTCCATCCGGGCGGGGCTGAGGCGGGCCTGGGCCACGTGGGGCTCCAGGCCCAGGTGCTCGCAGAGCTGCTCGGCGTACTGGTAGGTCTCCGCCGGCAGGTAGCCGGTGTCCACCCAGATCACGGGCACCGGGGTGCCGCTGCGTCGCCCCAGCCGGCTCACCATGTGGAGCAGCACGGCAGACTGGATCCCGAAGCTGGTGGTGGCCGCCAACCCCTTGCCGAAGGTGTCCTGGGCCCAGGCGAGCTGCTCCAGCGGCGCGAGGCCCTCAAGCCGCTGGCGGGCCGCCTCCACCGGCACAGGCTGGCCGTCGCGGTCGGTGGGCAGGAGCGGGGCCTGGGCTGTCACCATCGCTCCATCATCACCTCTGGGATGGGCCCCTGGTTAGGGTTCGGTCCTGCGTGTGGGCGGCCCCCTACAGAGCCATGTCGGCCATGACGGATCCCCCTCGCCACGATCCCCAGGGCAGCGATCAGGCCGGCCCTTCCCCCGCCGGGGGCCCGATCGTGATCGTGGGAGGCGGCTTCGCCGGCCTCTACACCGCCCTGGCCCTCGCCGAGCAGCGGCAGCCACCCCCGGTGCTGCTGATCGAACCCAACGACCGCTTCCTCTTCCTGCCGCTGCTCTATGAACTGCTCAGCGGCGAGCTGAGGCGCTGGGAGATCGCCCCGCGCTACGACGCCCTGCTGGCGGGCAAGGGGATCGCCTGGCTGCGGGATCGGGTCACCCACATCGATGCCACGGCGCGGTCGGTGAGCACCGAAGGAGGCCGGACGCTCGGGTTCAGCCAGCTGGTGCTGAGCACCGGGGGCAGCACCAACAGTTTCGGCATCCCCGGCGTGCGCGAACACGCCCTGGAATTCAGGACGCTGGCCGACGTGGAGCGGCTGCACCAGCTGGTCGGCGAGCTGCGCAGCCAGCAGCTGCCCCTGCAGCGCCTGGCGATCGTGGGCGCCGGTCCGAGCGGCGTGGAACTGGCCTGCAAGCTCGCCGACCTGCTCCAGGGGGCGGCCCTGGTGGAGCTGATCGAGCAGGGCCCGGAAGCCCTTCCCCAGGCCCGGGCTTTCAACCGGGACCAGGCCCTGCGCGCCCTGCAGGCCCGCGATGTGCGCCTGCGCACCCGCACCAGGGTGCAGGAGGTGGGCGCTGACCAGCTCGACCTGCAGGGCCCAGGCGGGGCCGAGAGCCTGCCGGTGCGGGCGGTGATCTGGACCGCCGGCATCAGCTTCCAGCCCCCCGCCATCACACCGGAGGTCAGGAGCGAAGGGCGCGGACGGCTGAGCTGCGAGCCCAGCCTGCGGTTGCGGGGTTTCAGCCATCTGTTTGCCGCCGGCGACATCGCGGCCCTGGAGAGCGAGGACGGCCCCTTGCCGGCCACCGCCCAGGTGGCGTTCCAGCAGGCCGACTGTCTGGCCGCCAATCTGTTGCGCAGCGAGGCGGGTGAACCGCTGGAGCCGTTCCGCTTCAAGGACCTGGGCGAGATGGTGAGCCTTGGGATCGGTGAGGCGAGCCTGGTGGGCGGCGGCCTCACCCTCGCCGGCGCGGCCGCCTACCAGCTGCGGCGGCTGGCCTACCTCACCCGGCTTCCCAGGCGCACCCACCAACTGCGGGTGGCGGCCGGCTGGCTGGCGGACTGGCAGCCATGACCGCCACGCAGCCGCCAGGCGGACGTCCGCAAGGACTCCTGCTCGATGCCATGGGCACCCTGATCGGGCTGCGGCAGTCGGTGGGCACCACCTATGCGGAGGTCGCCGGCCAGCACGGAATCCACCTCGAGCCGGCAAGCCTGGACCGGGCCTTCCGCCAGGCCTACCGGTCGGCTCCACCGCTGGCCTTTCCCCAGCTGTCGGGCTCGGCCCTGGCGGAGGCGGAGCGCGGCTGGTGGTGCTCCGTTGTCAGCACCACCCTGGAGCAGGCCGGAGCCACGCAGGTGCCGCCGGCGCTGGGCCACCAGCTGTTCGACCTGTACGCCACTGCGGATCCCTGGAGAGTGTTCCCCGAAGTGGCGGCGCTGCTCGAGCGCTGGCACCGGCGCGGCCTGCGGCTGGCCGTGGTGAGCAACTTCGACAGCCGGCTGGCGCCCCTGCTGGAGAGGCTGGGGCTGGCGCCATGGCTGGACGCGGTGGTCGTCTCGAGCAGCGCCGGTGCCGCGAAGCCGGATCCTGCACCCTTCCGTCAGGCACTGGACCAACTGGGCCTGGATGCCGCGGCGGTGTGGCATGTGGGCGACAGCCCCGAGGATGAGGCAGGTGCCGCCGCAGCGGGGATGGCCTGCGTGCTGATCCGGCGACCTTGAGACAGGGCAGCGTCGCGGGGCGCACCTCGGGGCTGCGGCCGGCCCAGCGGCGCCGACTGGAGCGGCTCTGCCACAGGCGCCATCCGGAGGATGGGATCGCCGAACCCCTGGGGCTGCAGCGGCTCGCCGCCGAGAGCCGCGAGCTGGAGCTGCCGATCACCCTGGTGGTGGACGGCCGCGGCCTCTGCCGCCTGCTCTGGGTGGGTCCCCTGGAACAGTCGGGTCGCCTGCTGGAGAAACTGCCCGGCGCCCCACGGCGCCAGGGCCGCGGCCTGCGGCTGCTCACCTGCTGCGGCCGCAGCAAGCAGCTGGCTCCCTCCACCCAGGAAGGCGTGGTGGGCCTCGATCTTCAGCCCAGCCTCTGGTTGCGCTTCGGCGACCAGCCCGCAGCCGGAGGGCACTGGGCGGCCGCCATCTACCGGCCGGGCGGCAGCGCCACGACCCCCTGGGAATTGGCGCTGGAGGGAGATCTGGCCAGCCTCGGCCCCCTGGACCCCGGGCTCGGTGGGGTCGCCGGACCCGCAACGGCGCGGGAGGAGGTTCCCCGTCCGATGGCCGGGCAGGCGGGCGAACGGGTGCTGCTGCTGGCGCTCACGCCTGGAGATCGATCGGCCGCCCAGCGGCTGATCGCCGAACTGGAGGGGCTGGTGCGGAGCGCCGGCGGCGTGCCGGTGGGCGTGGTGGAGCAGCGCCGCAGCCAGCTCGCCCCGCAGACGGTGTGGGGGGAGGGCAAGCTCGCCGAGGCAGCCCTGGAGGCGCGGCGGCTGGGGGCCACGCTGGTGGTGACCGACCGGGAACTGACGCCGGTGCAGGCCCGCAACCTGGAGCGACTGCTGGATCTTCCGATCAGCGATCGCAGCGAACTGATCCTCGACATCTTCGCCCAGCGGGCCTCCAGCGCCGCCGGGCGCCTGCAGGTGGAACTGGCCCAGCTCCGCTACCGGTTGCCGCGCCTGAGCGGGCGCGGGCGCAGTCTCTCCCGCCAGGGGGGGGGCATCGGCACCCGTGGACCGGGCGAAACGCAGCTGGAGAAGGACCGGCGTGCCATCGCCCGGCGAATCGACCGGCTGCAGCGCGATGTGCGCCAACTGGAAGCCCACCGGGAGCGGCTGCGCCGGGGCCGGCGGGGCCAGAGGCGGCTGGCTCTGGTGGGCTACACCAATGCGGGCAAGAGCTCCCTGCTCAATGCCCTCACCGGTGCCCAGGGCCAGGCGGCGGTGCTGGCGGAGAACAAGCTGTTCGCCACCCTCGATCCCACCACCCGCCGCCTGCAGCTGCGCTGGCCTGGGAGTGGCAGCGGCATCCGGCCCATGCCCCTGCTGCTCACCGACACCGTGGGCTTCATCCGCGACCTGCCGCCCCCCCTGGTGGAAGCATTCCGCTCCACCCTGGAGGAAACGCTGGATGCCGACGGGCTGCTGCTGGTGGTGGACCTGAGCGATCCCGCCTGGCCGGAGCAACGGCAGACCGTTCACGCCATCCTGGATGCGCTCGGTGCCACCATGCCCAGGCGTCTGGTGGCCAACCAGATCGACCGCTGTCCCGCCGGCGAGATCGCCAGGGCCCGGGCCCTCGAGCCCGATGCCCTGTTCGTGTCCGCCACCGGCGCCCTGGGCCTGCAGCACCTGCGGGAGGCCCTGCTGAGCTGGCCGCCGCCGCTGGCCGGGTCTCCTGTGGCAGCATCAGCGATCACGGGCCCAGGCGCCCCTTCCGTCCCTGCCACCCCCATCCCGATGGCTCTTCAACTCGGCGACACCGTCCCCGATTTCACCCAGGATTCCCAGCTGGGTCCGATCCACTTCTACGACTACGCCGGCGACAGCTGGGTGGTGCTCTTCTCCCATCCCGCCGACTACACTCCCGTGTGCACCACGGAGCTCGGCGAAGTCTCCCGGCTGCGCCCCGAATGGGAGAAGCGCAACGTCAAGACCATCGCCCTGAGCGTGGACTCCGCCGAGAGCCACAAGGGCTGGATCTGCGACATCAACGAGACCCAGAACACCGCCGTCGATTACCCGATCCTCGCCGATGAGGACAAGAAGGTGAGCGACCTCTACGGGATGATCCACCCCAACGCGCTGAACAACCTCACGGTGCGCTCGGTGTTCATCATCGATCCCAACAAGAAGCTGCGCCTCCAGATCACCTACCCCGCCAGTACGGGCCGCAATTTCGATGAGATCCTGCGGGTGATCGACTCCCTTCAACTCACCGACTACCACCAGGTGGCCACGCCGGTGAACTGGAAGGACGGCGACGACTGCGTCGTGGTGCCCTCCATCCCCACCGATGAAGCCCGCACCAAGTTCCCCAAGGGGGTCACCGAGGTGAAGCCCTACCTGCGCATGACGCCCCAGCCCAACAAGTGAGCGTCCGGGCCGGGGGCACACCCCCCGGCCTATAACCCTGGAGAGACAGGCCTGCGGCATGCGCGTTCTGGGGCTGATGAGCGGCACCAGCGCCGATGGCGTGGATGCCGTGCTCGCCGACTTCTCAGGCCCCGCCCGTCGCCCCCGCTGGCGGCTGCTCAGCCGGGCCATGCTGCCCTACCCCCCGGACCTCCGCCGCCGCCTGATCGGCTTCGGGCAGGGGGCGGCCTGCTGCGCGGCGGAGATCCTCGATCTGGCGGAAGCGGTCACGGAGGTGCAGGCTGCCGCCGCACGGGCCTGCGACCCCGACGGCCGCGCCGAACTGGTGGGCTGCCACGGACAGACCGTGTGGCACCGACCCCCAGGCCCGGAGCGCCGTGGCAGCAGCTGGCAGCTGCTGCAGGCCCCCCTCCTGGCCGGACTGCTCGAGCGGCCCGTGGTGCACGACTTCCGCGCCGCCGATCTGGTGCTCGGCGGCCACGGTGCCCCCCTGGTGTGTCCAGCGGATGAAGCCCTGGTGGGGCGCATCGCCGGCTGGCGCGCCGTGCTGAACCTGGGCGGCATCGCCAATCTCACCCTGATCCCGCCCGCTGGCGGTCCCGACGGCCACCGCCCGCTGCAGGGCTGGGACTGCGGCCCCGCCAACACCCTGCTGGATCTGGCGGTGGAGCACTTCAGCGGCGGCGAGCTGACCTACGACGCCGGTGGGGCCTGGGCCCGCCGGGGGCGGGTGGATGAAGCCCTGATCGCCACCTGGCTGCAGGAGCCCTACTTTCGGCAGCCGCCACCGAAGTCCACGGGGCGCGAACTGTTCGGGCGCCCCGATCTGGATCGCCGCCTTCGGGAACTGCCGCATGACCCGGCCGCTGCCCTCGCCACCCTCACGGCCTTCAGCGCGGCGGTGGTGGCCCAGGACCTTCAGCGAAGCCTCCGGCCGGTGGAACTGCTGGTGGCCGGAGGCGGAGCCCGCAACGGATTCCTGCTCGAGCAGCTGCGGCGGCGGTGCCGGGGCATGATCGTGCGCCCCCTGGCCGATCTCGGCATTGCCGAAAGCGACCGGGAGGCCCTGGGCTTCGCCCTGCTGGCCTGGTGGCACCACAGGGGCCACCCCGGCAATGCCCCCTCGGTGACGGGGGCCCGGGCCGCAGCGGTGCTGGGCGTGCGCGCCGACCCTCCGGGCCGCCGCGCGGCGGCCCGCTAGCCCGGGCGCTGCAGGCGCAGGCGCCGGGGCGCACCCCGCAGCCGCCGGGGGCTTTGTCCCTGCTGCTCCAGCTGCTGACGCACCTGGTCGGCGGAGATCCGGGAAGGCTGGGCGGTTCCGCCTGCGTTCCGGGCCTGCTCCAGCCGTTCGATCCCCTGCTGGATCAGCACCCGGGCCATGTTGCTCACGGTGCGGGCGTCGGCGGCCGCCAGATCGGCCAGGCGGGCACAGAGCTCTTCAGGCAGAACCACCTGGATCCTGGGCGATTTCGGGCGCCCGCTGGAAGAGGTTTGCCGGGTCGCCACGCCAGACCAGAGAAGAGGAACCGGTGCGCACGGTTCAGCCGTGTTACCCAGAAGTGTACTCAGATGCGCACGGATAGTATCCGTGCCTATGCTGGTGGCAGCCCATCCGCACCCGATCCCCCGGAGGTGGCCCCATGCCCCAGAGCCGCAAGCGCCGCACCGCCGAACGCAGCGACGTTCTGGTGTCGGCGGTGATCAGCACCTACCTGCTGACCCACCTGCACCACGTGCTGCAGCGCGCCGAGTTCGGCGCCCAGAAGGAGGGCCACACCGCCCTGGCCGCCAACTACGCCGAACTGCGCAAGGTGCTCTGCCTTGATGCCCGCAGCATGGAGGACGCCTCCGCCTGCGGCACGCCGGTGAGCGACAACCCCAAGGCGGCCTGACCATGGCACCGTGACCATGGCACCGTGACCGTGGCACCGGGGCCAGGGCAGCCCGCATCAGGGCTACAGGGTCCGAAGGGTCACCGCCGGCAACAGGCTGCAACGGTGGGATGCCGGCCGGCGCCGGCGTCCATAGGGTTTGGGCAATCGGGCCCGTCGTCATGGTCAGCAGCAGTGCCTCGCCCCCACCCCCGCCTGAAGGCGCCGTTCCGCCAGCCGCCGCTCCTGAGGGCAGCCCCCAGGACTCCGAAGCCGCCCGGGCCAGCGCGCTCTACGCGCGCATCAGCGCGGACGCTGCCCTCACCCAGGAGCTCTTCCGGCAGGCCCTACAGGACCCCCACGGCGCCCTCGACCGCATCGTGAGCCTCGGCGATCAGTTCGGCCTGCCTGTGAGCCGGGAGGCGGTGAAGGCCCATGTCGCCTCGCTCGATGACGGGGCCAGCAAGCAATGGCTGCTCAAGGCGCGGGGCGGTCTCTGAGCCGCGGCCCTGGCTGAGGCCCGCCCCGAGCCACGCGGGCATGGGTCCGGCCGAGCGCGGCGTGCCGGCAGGGCGCCGGATGCCGCCGCCCTGGGCCCAGCTGAAGAAGAGCCAGTAGCTCACGAGGGCCAGGCCCGCCGCCACGATCAGCGCGGCGACCTGTTCGAGACGTCGCATCATTGGGGCCCCGTGCGGCTTCCTGAAGTCTGCACCCAAGACAGGGATGCGAAATGATGCAGTCGGATCCGGCCCGAGGGCCGCATCCACGGCCCCCCATCCCCTGTTCGCCCCGTGCTCCGCCTCGAACGCATCGGCAAGATCTATCCCACGGGGGAGGTGCTCCGGGATGTCACCTGGGAGGTGAAGCCGGGCGACCGCATCGGCCTGGTGGGGGTGAACGGCGCCGGCAAGTCGACCCAGCTCAAGATCATCGCCGGGCTGGAGGAACCCAGCAGCGGCCAGGTGGTGAAGCAGGGCGAGCCGCGCATCGCCTACCTGCAGCAGGAATTCGACGTGGATCCCCGCCGCACGGTGCGGGAGGAGCTGTTCCAGGCCTTCGGTGAGGCGGCCGAGGTGCTGGAGCGCCAGCATGCGGTGGAGCTGGCCATGGCCAGCGAGAAGGCGGCCAGTGACCCGGACCACCTCGATGCGCTGATCCACGAACTGGGTCGTCTGCACAGCCGCTTCGAAGCCCTGCACGGCTACGAGCTCGATGCCCGCATCGACAAGCTGCTCCCCACGATCGGCTTCACGGCCGAGGGCGCTGAGCAGCGGGTGGGCGACTACTCCGGTGGCTGGCAGATGCGCATCGCCCTGGGCAAGATCCTCCTGCAGCAACCGGATCTGCTGCTGCTGGACGAACCCACCAACCACCTGGATGTGGAGACCATCCAGTGGCTTGAGGGCTACCTGATCGAGCAGAGCGCCGCCCAGGTGGTGATCAGCCACGACCGCACCTTCCTGGATCGGGTCTGCACCCAGATCGTGGAAACCGAGCGCGGCGTCTCCCGCACCTATCTGGGCAACTACAGCCAGCACCTGGAGCAGAAGGCGCTGGAGCGGGAAGCCACCCAGGCCGCCTACGAGCGCCAGCAGAAGGAACTCTCCGCCCAGCAGGCCTACATCGACCGGTTCCGGGCGAGCGCCACCCGCTCCACCCAGGCCAAGAGCCGCGAGAAGCTGCTGGAGAAGGTGGAACGGGTGGAGGCCCCGATCGAGGGGGTGAGCGGCCCCCGGTTCCGCTTCCCGGAAGCTCCGCGCTCGGGGCGGCTGGTGGCCGAGATCGCCGACCTCACCCACAGCTACGGCGAGCAGATTCTCTTCCTGGGGGCCAGTCTTGAGGTGGAGCGGGGCGATCGCATCGCCTTCGTGGGCCCCAACGGCGCCGGCAAATCCACCCTGCTGCGGCTGGTGATGGGCATGGAGCAGCCCCAGGAGGGGCGGGCCGGCCTGGGGGAGCACAACGTGGTGGCGGGCTACTTCGAGCAGAACCAGGCCGAGGCCCTCGACCTCTCCAAGACGGTGATCGACACGATCTTCGAAGCCGTGCCGGACTGGACCCAGACCCAGGTGCGCTCGCTGCTGGGCAGCTTCTGCTTCTCGAACGAGAGCGTGTTCAAGGAGGCCGGCAAGCTCTCCGGCGGCGAGAAGGCGCGGCTGGCCCTGGCCCTGATGCTGCTGAAGCCCTGCAACCTGCTGGTGCTGGATGAGCCCACCAACCACCTGGACATCCCGGCCAAGCAGATGCTGGAGGACGCCCTGATCGCCTACGAGGGCGCCGCGCTGCTGGTGAGCCACGACCGCTACTTCATCTCCCGCGTGGCGAACCGCATCGTCGAACTGCGGGACGGCGAACTGGTGCTCTACCGGGGCGACTACGCCTACTACCTCGACAAGAAGCAGGAGGAAGCCGAGCTGGCCAGGCAGAAGGCGGAAGCCGAGGCCCGGGCAGCGAAAACGGCCGCCAACCGCGAGAAGCAGCGCGCCCGGGAGGCGGCCCGCAAGGCCAAGGCGGCCTGAGGGATGCGCCCCGGAGAACAGCAAATCCGCACAACATCCCGCCCCTGTCGCAAAGGCTACGAGCGGAACTGAAACAGTTTGTAGCTTTGCGGTGGTCCATCGCCCCATTGCGACGTCCGCCATGTCTGAACCACTCGCCCTCTCCCTCGGTCAGCAATTCGAGATCGAGCGGATGAGCCGTGCCATTGACGACACGGCCGACCTTCAGGCCCTGCAGGGCATCGCCAAGCAGCTCCTCCAGGCCTGGCACAGCCAGAAAGCCGCCACCCAGTGGGTCATGCGTCAGCAGCTCAGCGCCCCCTCCCAGTTCAGCGCCGGGCTCTCCCAGCCCTGGAGCCAGGACGCGTGAGCCCCGCCGACCCGGGCGGGTCCGTCAGGCTCCGCCCATCTGAACGGGCACCAGGGTCACGTTCAGCAGCTGCCCCCGGCGGTTGATGCTGAGGGTGAGGTTCCCTCCCACACCGGCCCGCTCGACGGCGGCCACCACTTCCGAAGGCTGGGTAATGGTCTGGCCCTGTGCGGCCACCACCACATCCCCCTGCATCAGACCAGCCCGTTCCGCCGGTCCGTTGGACATCACGGACGCCACGCGCACCCCCCGGCTCAGCCCCGTTCCATCACCAGGGCGCACCAGATCGAGGCCGATCCCGATCATCGGATGGCTCACCTTGCCGGAGATCAGCAGCTGACGGGCGATCTCCCGTGCCCGGTTGATGGGGATCGCGAAGCCCAGCCCCGCCCCCGGCCCCTGGCGCACCAGGGTGTTGATGCCGATCACCTCGCCATCGGCATTGAGGAGAGGACCGCCTGAATTTCCCGGATTGATGGCCGCATC
Source organism: Cyanobium sp. PCC 7001 (assembly GCF_000155635.1). Lineage (NCBI taxonomy): Bacteria > Bacillati > Cyanobacteriota > Cyanophyceae > Synechococcales > Prochlorococcaceae > Cyanobium > Cyanobium sp. PCC 7001. The sequence continues at coordinate 2,376,884 of NZ_DS990556.1, read as the reverse complement.
GGTCTGGATCAGATCCAATCGCTTGTCGGTGATGCCGAGCTTGGCGGCGTTGCGGTTGAGGTTGCTGATGATCCCCATCGTCACGGTGTTGTCGAGTCCGTAGGGATTGCCGACGGCGATGGCCCACTCCCCCACTTCCAGGACGTCGGAATCACCGAGGGGAGCCACCGGCCATGGGCCCCTGCCTTCCAGGCGCACCACGGCCATGTCGGTGAGGCGGTCCAGGCCCACCACGGTGCCCTCGTGGCGCCGGCCGTCCTGGAGCCCCACGGTCACCTTGTCGGTCCTCTCCACCACATGGGCATTGGTGAGGATCAGGCCATCGGCATGGAAGATCACCCCGCTGCCCTGGCCCCGTTCCGTGCGCTGCGAGGGAGGGGCGACCCGCTGCTGGGGCAGGCCGAAGAACTGCCGGAAGATCGGGTCGTTGAGCAGGGAGCTGGAGGCTCCGCCACGGGAGCCCGGCACCAGCACGGTGCGTTCGGTGTCGATCGTGACCACCGCCGGGCCGGCCCGGCGCACCGCTGCGGCCACGAAGGACTGGCGGCTGAGGGCCGCCCCCAGCGCCCCCGATGACTGGGCCGCGCCGGCGGCGGGAAGCTGGACCCAGCCGGGCATGGCCAGCAGGGAGACAATGGTCAGGGGCAGGGCTCGGACAGAACGCATGGGCTGAACAGCCATGGCATCAATTCACCGTAAGCAGAACGCCTGGGGGAGAGCCGAACAGGCGCACCAGCCTGCACAGCGCCACATCCGTCCCTAGGGTAAGCAAAGATTTGTATCGAGTCATGGACACCAGCCGCCTGTTATTGGCGTTTCTCGCCTTCGGAGCTGCCTGCGCCACCCTGTGGGCCTGGATGCTCGCCAACGCCGGCGCCAGTTCGAGCCGGTCCGGGCGATGATGGGTGGTGTGGTACGGCCGAGTCCAACTGCGGCAGGAGCCCCGGCATGAACGCCATCCTCTCCCAGCTTTTCCCGATCCTTTACGGCGCCTGCTTCCTGGTGCTGCTCTGGCAGGCCTTCCGGGTGATGGGCCAGGGCTTCACGGCCATGCCCCGTGTCGGTGAGCCGAGTGGCTCGGGGGATTCCCGCCGCGCCGGTGCGTCCGGCAAGGTCGAGGCCCAGGACCGCACGGGGCGGCTCACCATCCACCCCGAACTGCTCGACGCCGAAGGACAGCTCACCAGCGAAGACCTGCTCACGGTGCGATTCAGCGGCGACAACGAGCGTCCCACCTACCCCGGAGACCCCGTCTGAGGGGCGGAGCTGGCGCTGGCCTCCTGCGTTCCCTCTGCTGAATAGGCTCTCTGGTGAGCACGTGATTTCAGGGAGGGCGAGCATTGGATCAACGCACGCGCATCGTGGCCGCAATACTGCGCAACCTCAAGCTGCCGCCCCGGTTCCGTCTCAAGCTCGTCAAGGACGATCCGATCCGGCTTGAGCTCAGCCTCACCCCCGCCTACGGCAAGGAGCCTGTGCTGGTGGGCTTGGTGGAATCCCAGGATCTGGTGGCCCGTCGGGACCGTGAGGGCCGCATCCCCAGGGACCTGCAGGGCACCTGGGATTGGACCGTGCGTCACGGCAAGGTGAGCACCGGTGGCTGGAACCCTTACCTCAAGGAGGCCCTGCAGACGATGTTCGAAACCGGCCTGCCCGCGATCGTCTACGAGGAACTCACCGGTGAGGCTTACCACCCCGTGGATGGGGCCCGGCATGTGCGCTGAGCGCTCCGCCCCAGCCCCCGTCGAAGCCGGGCTTCCATTGCTCTGAGATGCAGCGGCTGCCGATCGACAGCCTGCTGGAGCGGATCCGAGCGGTGCTGCGGCAGCCCGCGGCCACCCTGCTGCTCCAGGCCCCGCCCGGCGCCGGCAAGACCACGCGCGTTCCTGGTGCCGCCCTGGCCGCTTTGGAGGGGGCTTCCGAGGACGCCGGGCGCGTGTGGATGGTGGAACCGAGGCGGCTGGCGGCCCGCTCCGCCGCCGAGCGGCTGGCCCAGGAACGCCAGGAGCCCGTGGGCCAGGGGGTGGGCTACAGCGTGCGACTCGAGCGGCGTGTCAGCGCTGCCACCCGGATCGAGGTGCTCACGGGTGGACTCTTCCTGCGGCGCCTCCAGCAGGATCCGGCCCTCACCGGGGTGGGCTGCCTGATCCTGGATGAGTTCCACGAGCGGCGGGCCGACACCGATCTGGCACTCGCCCTGGTGCGCCAGGCCCGGGAGCTGCTCACGCCGGAGCTGCGGCTGGTGGTGATGTCGGCGACCCTGGAGCTGGACGCCCTGGCCGCCCAGCTCCCCGAGGCCACGGTGCTGCGCAGCGAGGGGCGCAGCCATCCGGTGACGGTGGCGCACCTGCCACCCCGGCCTGACGAGCGCTTGGAGCAGCAGGTGGTGCGGGCCCTGGAGGCCCACTGGCTCGGAGATGGGGACCCGCAGGGCACCTGCCTGGTGTTTCTGCCGGGCCAGCGGGAGATCCAGAGCTGCGGCCGGGCGATCGGTGCCACACCCTGGGCTGAGGCGATCGACTGGGTGGGGCTGCACGGCAACCTGCCCCTGGCCAAGCAGAGCGAGGCGATCGCCCCCGCCCGAGCCGGGAAGGGGAAGCTGGTGCTGGCCACGTCCATCGCCGAGAGCTCGCTCACCATCGCCGGAGTGCACCTGGTGATCGATGCGGGACTGAGCCGCCGCAACCGCTTTGATCCTGTGAGCGGCATGGACGCTCTGGTGACGGTGCCGGCCAGCCTGGCCAGTGCCGAGCAGCGGGCCGGACGGGCCGGTCGACTGGGACCGGGGGCCTGCGTGCGGCTCTGGTCGCCGGCAGACCAGCGGCGACGCCCTGCCCACGACCCCGCGGAACTGCAGGAGGCCGACCCGCTGCCGCTGGCCCTGCAACTGGCCTGGTGGGGCGATCCCTGCGGCGAACAGCTCTCCTGGCTGGACCCACCCCGCCGCGCGGCCCTGGCCGAGGCGAGGCAGCTGCTGCGGCAGCTCGACGCCCTGGATGGGGAGGGCCGGCTGACCAGCCACGGCCGCCGTCTGGCGGATCTGGGCCTGCCACCTCGCCTCGGCCACATGCTGCTGGTGGCCGAACGCTGGGGGGCTGAGCACCTGGCCAGTGAACTGGCCGTGCTGCTGAGCGAGCGGGATCCCCTGGAGCGGGCGGAAGCCGGCAGCGACCTGCTGGCCAGGCTCGACTGGCTGCGGCGGCAGTCCCCGGGGCACCCGCTGCGGCGCCTCCAGAGCCAGTGGCTGCAGCGCAGCGGCGGCCAGACCCGGGGCCAGGCCCTGGCCGGCGAGCCTGCCTGGACCGCCCGCCTGGTGGCCGCCGCCTACCCGGAACGGGTCGCGCTGGCCCGTCAGGACGGGCGGGGCCGTTATCTGATGCGCCAGGGTCGCGGCGCGGTGCTGCGTCCAGAGGATCCCCTGCAGGGGGCCGAGGCCCTGGCCATCGCCGCCGCCGACGGGGGCGAGCAGAACGCCCGCATCCACCTGGCGGTGCCGATGCCGCGGGAGCACCTGGCCGAGCTGGCTCAGGCGCAGGGATCGTGGCGGAGCGAGGCCCGCTGGGATCCGGCTACAGGCCGGGTGCGGTGTGAACAGCGGCTCCAGCTCGACGCCCTGGTGCTGGAGCGGCGCCCCTGGCCCGACGCCGACGGTCCCCTCGTGGTGAAGGCGCTGCTGGAGGGACTGCGGCTGAAGGGGCTCGAGGTCCTGCCCTGGACGGCGGCGACCCGCCAGCTGCGGCACCGCCTCCAGATCGCCCATCGTCATCTCGGTCCACCCTGGCCCGACTGTGGCGAGGAGCACCTCACCGCTGAGCTGGAGACCTGGCTGGGACCCCAGCTCGAAGGTTGCCGCAGCCTGGAGGACCTGCGCGGGCTCGACCTCAGCGAAGCCCTCTGGCAGGGCCTGGACTGGAGCGTGCGCCCGCAGCTGGAGAGGCTGCTGCCCGAGCGCCTGTCGGTGCCCAGCGGCCGCATGGTGCGCATCGACTACGGCTCGGGCGAGCCGGTGCTGGCCGTGAAGCTGCAGGAGCTGTTCGGTGCGGCGCACGGACCGGCCGTGCTGGACGGAAGGCTGCCCGTGACGCTGCATCTGCTGACCCCGGCGGGCCGTCCGGCGGCCATCACCCAGGACCTGGCCGGCTTCTGGGCTGGCGGCTACCGGGAGGTGCGCCGCGAACTGCGGGGTCGCTACCCCAAACATCCCTGGCCGGAGGATGCCGCCAACGCCATCCCCACCGCTCTGACCAAAGCGCGGCTGGCCGCCCGGGGATCCGGTCAACCAGCCCGCTGAACCGCCAGGCGCCCTGGGGAAGACGGGGGCCCACCCCGACGCACCCGGGCCGCTTCCGTCAGACTGAGTCCCATTCAGATCTGGGAACGCACGCCATGGCACGCGGTCTGGCCAGCAGGCGATTCTTCCCCTCCAACCGGCGCGATGGCTCCCGGCTGCTCAGCAGCGCCCTGGTGATCTGCGGCGCCGGCCTCGTGCGCGTCGATCACCCCGCCGGCCAGGTGGTGGCGGTGCTGGCCGGCCTGGTGAGCCTCTACTGGTGGATCTGCTACCGGCAGCTGCAGGGCTGAGCCGATGGTCTCGATCCCGGGGTCCGCTGCCGTCACTGCCGCAAGCCCAGCCTCCCCATCCGGGGCCCACAGCCTGCCCCGCTACAGCGTCAGCAGCCTGAATGCGGCCCTGGGCAGCCTGATGGAGCGGGGCTTCGCGCCGCGCTTCCTGCTGGATGCCACGGTGAGCCGCCCCCAGCTCAAGAAAGGCCACCTGTGGATGACGCTGGTGGATGAACAGGCCTCGATCTCGGCAGTGGTCTGGGCCTCCCAGCGGCAGAAGCTCTCCATGGAACCTGCCGAGGGCGATGGGGTGGTGGTGGTGGGCAAGCTCAACTTCTGGGCCGCCCGGGCCTCCCTCTGCGTGCAGGTGCTGGACCTGCGGCCGAGCCTCAGCAGCGTGATGCGCCGCTTCGAGCAGGTCTACGGCCAACTGGCTGCCGAGGGGCTGTTTGAACCGAGCCGCAAGCGGGCCCTGCCCCACGCCCCACAGCGGATCGCCCTGCTCACCAGCGCCCCCAGCTCGGCCCTGGCGGACATGCTGCGCACGGCGGCGGAGCGTTGGCCCAGCACCAGGGTGCTGGTGGTGCCGATCCCGGTGCAGGGTGCCGTGGAGGCTCAGATCTGCGCCACCCTGCAGCGGCTTTACGGCCGCTGCCACGCCGAGGGCATCGAGGCCCTGGTGCTGGCCAGGGGCGGTGGCAGCCGCGAAGACCTTGCCGTCTTCGATGGCGCCACGCTGGGCCGCGTCCTGGCCCAGGCACCGGTGCCCGTGGTGAGCGGCATCGGCCATGAAGACGACACCACCATCGCCGACCTGGTGGCGGACTACCGGGCGGCGACGCCCACCGCCGCCTTGGTGGCCCTGCTGCCCGAGCGCCAGGCCGTGCGCCATGGCCTGCAGCAGCTCCGCCGGCACCTGGTGCAGCTGGTGGCGCTGCGCCTCCACGGCGAACGGCAGCAGCTGGGCCGTTTTCAGGAGAGGCTGCAGCAGCTGAGGCCCCGGGATCTGCTGCAACAGCGGCGCCAGAGCCTCGAGCAGGCCAGGGCACTGCTGCGGGCCCTCTCTCCGGAGCAGGTGCTGCAGCGCGGCTTCGCCCTGATCCGCTCGCCGGATGGCCAGGTGGTGCGCTCCGTGGCGGCACTGAAGCCAGAGGAGCCGGTGCAGCTCGTGCTGGCCGATGGGCAGGCGGATGCCCTGGTGCGCGAGATTCACCCGGGCGCGCCCCTCCCCGCAGCAGAGACCTGACCATGGCGGACAGCACCAGCGACGACGGCGATCGCCCACGGCCCAGGGCACGCAGAAGTTCGGGGAAGGCCGCCGCGCACAAGGACAGTGTCCAGGCCAGGCGCACGGCTGCGGGGCTCAGCTACAACGAAGCACGCAGCGCCCTGGACCTGATCCTTGCCGAACTGCAGAGCAGCACGCTGAATGTGGAGGAGATGGCGGCCCTGCACCGGCGGGCCCAGGCCTACGCCCAGCGCTGCGAGCAGATCCTGGACGAGGTGGAGCAGGAGATTCTGATCTGGGATCCCAGCGCTGATGCCGACACCGATCCCGTGCCTGACACCCCATGAGCCCCACCGACTCCCCTGCACCCAACGTCCAGCCGCCCACCCCCTGGCTGCGCTGGGTCTACCTGGCACTGGCGATTGCCGGAGCCGTGCTGCCCTGGCTGGCCAATCTGGACTACATGCAGGAGACCGGCGGCAATTTCGATGTGGCGCAGTTCATCCAGCTGGCCAACGCCAACCCGGCCGCGGCGTCCCTGTCCCGCGACCTGGCGATCGGGGCCACGGCGGTGTTGATCTGGATCGTGCAGGAAGCCAGGCGGCTGCAGATGCGTGGGCTGCCCTGGGTGCTGCTGATCTGCGTCACGGTGGCCTTCGCCAGTGGCGCCCCGCTTTTTCTCTACCTGCGGGAACGGCGGCTGGAGGAACTGGCGCGCTCACCAGCAAGCTGATCCCCTGACCAGACGGGGGAGGGCTCCGGCATGGCTCAGCCTTCCTCGTCCATCGCCTGGGACGACACCACCTCCACGTCGATGGTGGCCGAGGCGGCGTCGCGTCCCTCGCCTCCCGAGGGGCCATCTCCGCGGCCGAAGACCTGGTGGGTTGCCTCACCCGTCCCATCCGAGCCGCCGGCAAGATCGGTGCCGCAGGCCGGGCAGGTCTCGGAGCCGGCACTCATGAAGCCGCAGGCCGGGCAGACCCGCAGCCGCCGGCGCAGGATCTGCCAGGCCACCAGGCCGAGGCCCCCCAGCAGCAACGGCAGCAGCAGCAAGGTGAGGGTGATGCCGCCAACCACATCCAGCAGCACCCGCCCCGCGGGAGACGGTGCCAGCAGCAGCAACCCCAGAAGGGCGAGCCACACCCATGGGATCTGCCTCGGCATGGCGAAGGGGTTGCATCGGGAGGTGGGCAGACCCGCGGGTCTGGGCCTCCATCCTGGCCCCACGGCGGGCTGGGATGCTCAGGGCGTGGGATCGGCGTGGGATCGGGGCGGGCGCGACAGCACCACGCTGAGGCACTGGGAGTAGTAGATGAGCACCCCGATCATCCACACCCATAACCCGAACACCAGCACCCCACCCACCAGGCCATAGGCCTGGAACCGCACCCCCAGCAGAACCAGCACGCGTCCCAGCAGCAGGTTCAGCAGCGTGAAGGCACCGGCCAGGAAGGCCGCGCCCGGCAGCAGATGCCGCAGCGAAACCCGACGCGAGGGGAGCATCCAGAGGAGCAGCAGGGCGGCGAGGAGGCTGAAGCCGAGGGTGGTGAGCAGATCCAGGCCGGAATTGAAGGGCCGGCCGAGGTCCACGACCCGCGGGAAGATTCTGGGGAGCACTTCCCCGACCGTCGGGGCGCCCGGCAGTCGCCAGCTCGTGGCCAGCCGATCCAGCACGATCACGAGCGCCATCAGCGCCATCAGAGCGAGGGCCTTGAGCCTCAGGCGGCAGTAGCGGAGCACCACCTGGTGCCAGGGCAAACCGTCGAGGCCGAAGGGCCGGTTCCACCACAGCCGGTCGGCACCCCGCTGCAGGGTGAGGTAGGCATTGCTGGCCGTGAGCACAAGCACGAGCACACCCAGCAGGCCTGCGCCCACGCCCTGCCGCAGGAAGGCGTTGAGTCCTGTCGTGACGGCAGGCATGGCGGAGCCTGGCAGCACCTGCCGCGCTCCGCTGAGCACACGATCGAGCAGCCCCTCGTCCTGACCGAGCACCCTGGCGGCCAGGGAGAGGGCGATCAGCACGATCGGAAACACCGACTGCATGGCGTGGTAGGCGAACGCCGCGCTCAGATCCACGCAGTCGTGCCGAAACCACAGCTTCAGCGCCCGGAGGAACACCCGCAGGGGGCGCCACGGCCGACGCGATCGAGCCTGCGCATGGTCTGCCTCGTGCACGTTCATCTCCTGATCCCCTGATTCCGCCCAACCCATGGTCACAAAAAAAGCCACCCGCAGGTGGCTGTCATCGCTGCCCGTACCGATGACCTGGCGCGGACCCTGAGACGGACCGTGATGGCGGCCACACCCGTGGTCCTTCCATCACTGATCCATCACCGAGCAGCCATGCCATCGGCGCACAACCACGCCGTGGTCGTGAAGTGGCCGAGAAAAAGAGTTTTACCTGGCATCGACCTATTTTCTCAGGGGGCTACCCCCCAAATATCGTCGGCGCTGCAGCGTTTCACAACCGAGTTCGAGATGGATCGGTGTGGTTCCACTGCGCCATGGACACCAGGATAGTCGTTCTCTCAGATCGTCACTCAGCAGGTCGTCACTCAGATTGAATCCTGAGCGTGAACCCTGGGCGTGAACCCTGAGAACTGCATAGGTTAGATCCTGATCCCATCCCCAACCCCTCATCCCTTTCAGGTCATACCTTTCAGGAATCAGATTCGGTTCTGTGATCAGCATCCTCTGGATTTCAAGCAATCAAGAGCTCGAGTTGATGGTCAAGCCCTCGGTCTATTAGTACTCCTCCGCTTCACACATTACTGCGCTTCCACGTAGAGCCTATCAACGGGTGTTCTTCCCGTGACCTTACTGGCTAACGCCATGGGAATACTCATCTTGAGGTGGGCTTCCCACTTAGATGCTTTCAGCGGTTATCCACTCCGCACATGGCTACCCAGCGTTTACCGTTGGCACGATAACTGGCACACCAGAGGTGCGTTCCTCCCGGTCCTCTCGTACTAGGGAGAAATCCTCTCAATATTCCTGCGCGTGCACCGGATATGGACCGAACTGTCTCACGACGTTCTGAACCCAGCTCGCGTACCGCTTTAATGGGCGAACAGCCCAACCCTTGGGACCGACTTCAGCCCCAGGTTGCGATGAGCCGACATCGAGGTGCCAAACCTCCCCGTCGATGTGAACTCTTGGGGGAGATCAGCCTGTTATCCCTAGAGTAACTTTTATCCGTTGAGCGACGGCCCTTCCACACAGAACCGTCGGATCACTAAAGCCGAGTTTCCTCCCTGTTCGACTTGTAGGTCTCACAGTCAAGCCTGCTTCTGCTTTTACACTCGTCGGCTGATTTCCAACCAGCCTGAGCAGACCTTTGCGCGCCTCCGTTACCTTTTAGGAGGCGACCGCCCCAGTCAAACTGCCCACCTGATACTGTCCAGCACCCGGATAACGGGTTGCTGTTAGAACTCTAGCTCGGAAAGAGTGGTATCTCACCAGTGGCTCACCATCACCCACAAGCAATGGATCAAAGCCTCCCACCTATCCTGCGCATTCCGAGCCCGAGCACAATACCAAGCTACAGTAAAGCTTCATAGGGTCTTTCTGTCCGGGTGCACGTAGTCCGCATCTTCACAGACAATTCTATTTCGCCGAGCCTCTCTCCGAGACAGCGCCCAGATCGTTACGCCTTTCGTGCGGGTCGGAACTTACCCGACAAGGAATTTCGCTACCTTAGGACCGTTATAGTTACGGCCGCCGTTCACCGGGGCTTCAGTCGCTAGCTTCGCTTGCGCTGACCAGCTTCCTTAACCTTCCGGCACTGGGCAGGCGTCAGCCCCCATACATCGTCTTGCGACTTAGCGGAGACCTGTGTTTTTGGTAAACAGTCGCCTGGGCCTCTTCACTGCGACCACCTCGCGGTGGCACCCCTTCTCCCGAAGTTACGGGGCCATTTTGCCGAGTTCCTTAGAGAGAGTTACCTCGCGCCCCTCGGTATTCTCTACCACCCCACCTGTGTCGGTTTCGGGTACAGGCCATCATGCCTTAACGGGTATAGGGCTTTTCTTGGAAGCTTGACATCACCAACTTCGCGGCCGTAGCCGCTCGCACTCACGCCTCAGCTCAAGCTGTTTTCGCCAGCTCTCAACGCCTCGAACGCTTGGACCAGTAACCAACGTCTGGCTTGGCTAGCCTTCTCCGTCCCCCTTCCCAAAACATGACAGGTACAGGAATGTTGACCTGTTGTCCATCGACTACGCCTTTCGGCCTCGCCTTAGGTCCTGACTAACCCTCCGCGGACGAGCCTGCCGGAGGAACCCTTAGGGTTTCGGGGCATGGGATTCTCACCCATGTTTTCGCTACTCAAGCCGACATTCTCACTTCCATGCAGTCCACGCCCGCTTACGCTAACGCTTCACCCCACATGGAACGCTCCCCTACCATTTGAATGTTCCTAAGAACAATTAAATCCGCAGCTTCGGTACAATGCTTAGCCCCGTTCATTTTCGGCGCAGGATCGCTCGACCAGTGAGCTATTACGCACTCCTTTGAGGATGGCTGCTTCTAGGCAAACCTCCTGGTTGTCTGGGCAATCCCACCTCCTTTATCACTCAGCATTGATTTGGGGACCTTAGCTGGCGGTCTGGGCTGTTTCCCTTTCGACCATGGAGCTTATCCCCCACAGTCTGACTGCCTCGCTACACACAGGGTATTCAGAGTTCGTCTCGATTTGGTACCGCTCTCGCAGCCCGCACCGAAACGGTGGCTTTACCCCCCTGCTGGAGCACGAGACGCTACGCCTCAACGTATTTCGGGGAGAACCAGCTAGCTCCGGGTTCGATTGGCATTTCACCCCTAACCACAGCTCATCCGCTGATTTTTCAACATCAGTCGGTTCGGACCTCCACTTGGTATCACCCAAGCTTCATCCTGGCCATGGTTAGATCACCCGGGTTCGGGTCTATAAACACTGACGTTCGCCCTATTCAGACTCGCTTTCGCTATGGCTCCACCATTCCCGGTTTAACCTGCCAGTGCCTATAAGTCGCCGGCTCATTCTTCAACAGGCACACGGTCACCCGATCAGTCGGGCTCCCATTGCTTGTAAGCTCACGGTTTCATGTTCTATTTCACTCCCCTCCCGGGGTTCTTTTCACCTTTCCCTCGCGGTACTGTTGCGCTATCGGTCACACAGGAGTACTTAGCCTTACGAGGTGGTCCTCGCGGATTCACACGGAATTTCACGTGCTCCGTGCTACTCGGGATCCAGCTAGCTCAGTTCGATTTTCGGTTACGGGGCTTTCACCCTCTGTGGCGCGCCATTCAAACGCTTCTCCTAATCTCCCTGATGCACGTTGCTGTCCCACAACCCCGATGCTCGAAAGCATCGGTTTAGGCTTGTCCCCGTTCGCTCGCCGCTACTGAGGGAGTCGTTTTTACTTTCCTTTCCTCCAGCTACTAAGATGTTTCAGTTCGCTGGGTTGGCTCGCACCGCCCTATGGATTCAGGCGGCCGTTCTAGGGGTTGCCCCATTCGGAAATTCCCGGATCAAAGCGTGTTTCCAGCTCCCCGAGACTTATCGCAGGTAACCACGTCCTTCATCGCCTCTGTGTGCCAAGGTATCCACCGTGAGCCCTTTGTAGCTTGACCATATAAACTCCCAGTGCTTCAGGTTGTTGAGACCTATTCTCTCAGCATTCCCCTCTCACGCTCCGTCAACACCCTCAGCCACCCGGATCGGATCACCGGATTGGATCACCGGATCGGATGGCCTTGGCCGCTGCCTTCACGCAGTCCTTGAATGCTGGATCAGACTCTCCCCTCCTCGGCGGAAGGCAAAGAACACTGAAAGCTCTCGGCTCTTGTCTCCATAGAATTGCTGATTCCCAGACGCTCTTGACTTTGGCGTAACACCAAGGCCTCCAACGCCGGAAATCAAGCCTCCATGAGATGCTTTCTTTCCAGACTCACCTATGCAGTTGTCAAGGTTCTGCTGGCTCCTCCCGATCCACGTCCGTTGCTCACGTCCGTTGACCAGGTGAATCCAGCATCAGCTCAGCCGTGATCCCTTGCTGGAATCAGGAATGAGCGGAGGCTAGATTCCTCAGCCGTCCCGCGTCGTCCTCACGACGTCGCGACACCTCACCGTCTCTTGGTCACCCTCCCTCCTCTCGCTTCCTGGCGATCGGGGTCCTTGGCGCTGATCTCAAGCTCACAGCAACCCAACCGGGCTGCTCCTCGCTCGCCATCACGCCCTGCGTCAGTGGAGGTTAGCGGACTCGAACCGCTGACATCCTGCTTGCAAAGCAGGCGCTCTACCAACTGAGCTAAACCCCCAGCTAGCAAGTCCTGCCTGCTTAGCAGGCGGCGAATGGGCCATCCTGGACTTGAACCAGGGACCTCACCCTTATCAGGGGTGCGCTCTAACCACCTGAGCTAATGGCCCAGGAAGTGATCTCCCTCCTCGCTTCTCCCTTGCGGGATCCACAGCTCGGGAGCTCGTGGGGTGACCTAGACAACGTTTAGGAACTGAAAAAGATCGCACAGCCTCCCTGGTTCCATCCCCGCTCAGCCCCATCCTTGCGGATTGGGCTGCTCAGCTCTGGCTCCAGCTTGCCGTGCCTCTCCTTGAGGTACCGATCGACCTTCGAGATGACAGGACCGTGGCCTGAGATCAAAAATGCTCAGACATCACGATCAGTTGTGTCTCCCTGTTAGGAGGTGATCCAGCCGCACCTTCCGGTACGGCTACCTTGTTACGACTTCACCCCAGTCATCAGCCCCACCTTCGGCGTCCTCCTCCACAAGGGTTGGAGTAACGACTTCGGGCGTGGCCAACTTCCATGGTGTGACGGGCGGTGTGTACAAGGCCCGGGAACGTATTCACCGCAGTATGCTGACCTGCGATTACTAGCGATTCCTCCTTCACGTAGGCGAGTTGCAGCCTACGATCTGAACTGAGCCACGGTTTATGGGATTTGCTAGCTCTCGCGAGTTTGCTGCCCTTTGTCCGTAGCATTGTAGTACGTGTGTAGCCCAGGATGTAAGGGGCATGATGACTTGACGTCATCCACACCTTCCTCCGGTTTATCACCGGCGGTCTCTCTAGAGTGCCCAACTCAATGCTGGCAACTAAAGACGTGGGTTGCGCTCGTTGCGGGACTTAACCCAACATCTCACGACACGAGCTGACGACAGCCATGCACCACCTGTCTCTGCGCTCCCGAAGGCACTCCCAAGTTTCCAAGGGATTCGCAGGATGTCAAACCCTGGTAAGGTTCTTCGCGTTGCATCGAATTAAACCACATACTCCACCGCTTGTGCGGGCCCCCGTCAATTCCTTTGAGTTTCACACTTGCGTGCGTACTCCCCAGGCGGAACACTTAACGCGTTGGCTACGACACCGAGGGGGTCGATTCCCCCGACACCTAGTGTTCATCGTTTACGGCCAGGACTACAGGGGTATCTAATCCCTTTCGCTCCCCTGGCTTTCGTCCATGAGCGTCAGTTATGGCCCAGCAGAGCGCCTTCGCCACTGGTGTTCTTCCCGATATCTACGCATTTCACCGCTACACCGGGAATTCCCTCTGCCCCTACCACACTCTAGCCTTCTAGTTTCCATTGCTGAAATGGAGTTAAGCTCCACGCTTTAACAACAGACTTTCAAGGCCGCCTGCGGACGCTTTACGCCCAATAATTCCGGATAACGCTTGCCACTCCCGTATTACCGCGGCTGCTGGCACGGAATTAGCCGTGGCTTATTCCTCAAGTACCGTCAGATCTTCTTCCTTGAGAAAAGAGGTTTACAGCCCAGAGGCCTTCATCCCTCACGCGGCGTTGCTCCGTCAGGCTTTCGCCCATTGCGGAAAATTCCCCACTGCTGCCTCCCGTAGGAGTCTGGGCCGTGTCTCAGTCCCAGTGTGGCTGATCATCCTCTCAGACCAGCTACTGATCGATGCCTTGGTAGGCTCTTACCCCACCAACTAGCTAATCAGACGCGAGCTCATCCCAAGGCGAATACTCGTTTCACCTCTCGGCATATGGGGTATTAGCGGCCGTTTCCAGCCGTTATCCCCCTCCTTGGGGCAGATTCTCACGCGTTACTCACCCGTCCGCCACTCACCCGAAGGTGCGTTCGACTTGCATGTGTTAAGCACGCCGCCAGCGTTCATCCTGAGCCAGGATCAAACTCTCCGTTGTAGTCCGGTCCTCTCGAACCAGCAAAATTCCTTCCGCTGGCCCTCAACTCGGCTTGCTCACTCCCAAACTCAGCGCTGCCACACTCCAATAAGCATCGCAACACCGCTTCAGTCGTGGCCCCATTGTCTTCACAATGGTTTCAAAGAGTGCACGACCCACCAGCCGATCAACACGCAACCTGAAAAATTCTCATCCTCAAGTCCCGTCCTCATCCTCTGGCGTCCCGTGACTTTCCCAGATCTCAGATCCGGTTCGCTTCCGGCTCCAACAGACTCTTTCCATGCACAAGCGCTCCGTGATAAAGCTCTCGTCCACTCGCCTGTCAGCGCCAGTCGCTGTGTTCTTTTGACGGGACCTCACACCCCCACTGCTCGTTCGTCATCCATCCCCTCAGATCTCTCCAGCACCCACACCGCCCTCTCAGGCAGCACGCACGCTCTCCAGACCCTCAAGAACCCATGACGCAGTGGAAGCGTCAGTTCCTAAACGTTTCGGTTGTCCAGGTTCCTCCACCTCCACCCCAGTTACCCGGAGCTCTCGGTGGACGCCGCCTTCTCAGGCGACCCAGAAAACTTACATCACCGGCAGCTCACAGCCTCGCGGCCTTCGCTCCCTCCGTAAGCCCTGCTAACCCCCTTCAGGGGCGCAGTCCAAAAGCGTAGCACCTGCTCAGCCTGGGGGAACCACCAGCTCCTGATTGCCCAGCTCCAGCAGGGCTTCCCCCCAGGGCATGAAGCGGGCCAGGGTCTGCTCGCGATCCGCCGCCAGCACCGGGTAGTCGGCCGTGGCCTGGTCACTGCCGGGCACCAGCTGATCCGGACTGCGCTGCAGCCAGCGCAGCGGGCAGTGCAGTTCGGTGAGCACCAGCCAGGCGGCCGCCAGATCCCAGATCTTGGGCGTGGCCTCAAGCGCCGCCACCGTCTGCCCCATGGCCACACTCACCAGGTTGAGGCTGGCCACCCCGAGGAGTCGGATCTTGCCCGGAAAGCGCTGGTGAGGCAGCTTCTGCAACACACCGATCGAGCGGCTGCAGAGGGAGGCACAGCCCGCCGGATGGCTCTGGAGGGAAGGAGGTGAGAGGACCTTGCCGTTGCGCCAGGCCCCCGCTCCGCGCACCGCCACGATCCGCTGGCGCAGCGGTGGCACGTCCAGAACGGCCAGCACGGGACGTCCTGCCTCGAAACGGGCCAGGGAAATGGCCCAGTAGGGGATGCCCGCCGCGAAGTTGGTGGTGCCATCGAGGGGATCCACCACCCAGTAGGCCTCGGTGAGAGGAACGCGCTTGTCGCCTTCCTCGCTCAGCACCCCTTCCCCGGGATAGAGCTCTGCCAGTCCCTGAACCAGGGTGCTGTCACTCCAGCGATCGCAGGCGGTGATCAGGCTGCCATCGGCCTTGACATCGGAGACGGCGTGGCCGAAGTCAGCCCGCTGACGCTCCGCCACCCGATCGAGCAAGGCCGCCAGGCCTGGATCCAGGGCAGAGCGCGTGGGGGTTGTGGTCATCCAATCTCGAGGGCCAGGACCTTGCTGAGACTTCTGCCCGTATCCTCCCTGAACTGGCGCAGATTGACGCGGCTCAGCACCGTCAGGGCCACCAGAGCCACCAGCGCTTCCACCCCCAGCACGAGGGCGTAGGGGGGAAAAGCCCCGGCCGGGATGGGAAGCAGTGCCTGCAGCCAGCGACCCAGATCGAGGAGGCCGCCTCCGATCACCTTGCCGAGGGCCCGGGACATGGCCTGGGCCAGACCCCAGACGCCCACGAAGGTGCCCGCGGCTTCGGGCAGGGTGAGATCCAGCATCAGCACCAGCGCGCTGTTGGTGCCGATGCCGGCCGCCAGCCCGAAGAGCACCATGACGACCCGCAACAGGGGGACCTGGGCCACGAGCCCACTCAGCAGCAGCAGCAGCAGGCTGGCCAGAATGAGTTGACAGCCGAGCCGGGCCGTGGCGAGCTTGCCGAGCCGGGGCACGATCCAGAGGCCGGCCAGGAGCAGCCCGGCCAGGGTGCCGATGCCCCACAGGGCATTCAGGGAGGCCGTGGCGGCGATCGGCATGCCGAAGACGTCGGCGCCGTAGCTCTCGAGGATCGGATCCTGCAGGAACAGGGCCAGGGTGAAGAGCACCAGAAAGAGGAAAAACACCAGCACCTGAGGGCTGGATGTCACCAGGGCCCAGGACTGGCGCAGGGTGATGGCATCGTCTCTCCCGCTGGACTGGCTCCTCGATCGGCTCAGCTGGCGCCGGTGGGCCGGTTGCTCCATGCCCAGGGTGGCCACCAGCGTGAGCAGCAGCACCACGGCCGCCACCCGCAGCATGAACGCGAACAGGGCCGGCTCCAGCAGGGCCGGATCCCGCACCCCATCGAGGCTGCGCAGGCCGATGGCGATGCTGATGGCCCCCACCACGATCCCCACCGTGAGCAGGCACCAGATGATGCCCACCGCCCTGGGACGCTCCTGCTCCGTGGTGCGGTCGATCACCAGCGCCAGGTAAGGCGTGGAGGCCAGCGAGATCGCCAGGCCATAGGCCGCGAACAGTCCGCACAGGGCCAGCACGCCACCGGCCAGGCGGGTGGGGTCTCCCGCCTGGAGCAGACGCGCCACCTGGAAGATCAGGGGGATGGAGAGCACCGCCAGGCCGCAGAAGCCCAGGCTGCCCAGCCAGATGTAGGGCACCCGGTGGCGGCCCGCCAGCGGATAGCCATCCGACACCTGTCCCACCAGCACCCGGGCCGGGGCCACGAACTGCTCAAAGGCGAGGGCTCCCCCCACCCACAGCGCGGGAAACTGCAGCTCGCTGATCATCACCCGGTTGAGCATGCCGGCGAAGATCACCGCCAGGCAGCCCAGACAGCCCTGGAACAGTCCGAGGCGCAGGGTGCCGGCCAGCCCCAGGCCTGCACCGGCACCACGGGGCAGGGCATCCGCGGGGGACACCGATCAGACCGGGCCCGGGATGGAGGCCTGACAGGCCGGCAGCAGCGGGGTGGGCTCGACGGGGATGTCGGCGGCGAGCTCAGGCCTGATGGGGGAAAGGCTCTGGGCGGGGCAGGTGGTGATCTGATCGAGGCCCGTGGTGCGACGCAGCTCGGCCAGGTTGACGTTGTACTCGGTGATGGCATCCGCGTAGCGCACCTCCGCCTGGGTGAGATCGCGCTGGTTGTCGACCACCTCCCGCTGTGTGGTCACGCCGGCCTGGAAGCGGAGGCGGGCCAGGCGCAGGGATTCCCGCGCCGAAATCACCTCCCTGGCCGTGGTGGTGATGTTGCGGTTGTTCTTGTCGAGGTTGTAGAAGCTCTGCTCCACCTCCTGGCGGATCGCATCGCGGCGTTCGGCGAAGCGGAACGTGTTCTCCTGGGCCAGCTGACGGTTCTGACGCGCATTGGCCGCAGCGGCTCCGCCATCAAAGAGGCGCCAGCGGAGGCTGAGGCCCACGCTCGTGTCATAGGCGCCGCCCGACGAGGCGATGAAGTCGCCAGACCCCTGGTCGCCGTCAAAGAAGGTGGTGTCGAAACCGGCAAAGATGCTCAGGAAGGGCTGGGCTGCCCCGAGGGCCACATTGGCCTGGCTGTTCGCGATCGAAATGTCCAGCAGAACCTGGTCCAGCTCTTCACGGAAGGCATAGGCCGCCACGATGCTTTCCTGCAGCGAGGGCTGCCACACCCCCAGCACCCGGGAGGGGTCGGCGGCGGTGGGGGTGACGTTCTGGGGCAGATCCAGCAAGGCGGCGAGGGCCCGGCGGGCGATCGACTGCTCCGCCAGGGCGGTGGTGAGAAGCTGCTGGTCGCGGGCGAGCTGGGTTTCGGCCTCGAGCACTTCGAGCCGGGTGGCGACTCCAGCCTGGAAACGGGCGCGGGAATCCCGCAGGCTCACCAGGGAGGCCCGCACGGACTGCTGGCCGATCCTCACTTGATCGTCGCGCTGCTGGAGCACGAAGTAGGCCTGAGCGGACTGCAGGCGGAGCTCCCGCAGCGCGATCACGTATTGATACTTGGCCTTTTCGAAGGTGTCCCGGGCCGCGGCGATGCTCGGGTTGCGCTGGGGATTGATCAGATCCCATTCGGCACGCACACCCAGGGCGGCCGTCCACTGATCCTCGTTGCTCACCTCATTGGACCGGGTGCGGAGGTTCTGCCAGCGACGGCCGGTGTTGTAGGTGGGGAGGGCGTTGGCCTGCAGGTCCAGGGTGGGGTACCAGCGGGCGATCTCGGCGCGGAGGTTGCTCTGGGCCTGGTCCACCTGGCTGGCGATGGCCTTGAGATTCGGGTTGTTCACCTCGGCCAGGTTCTCCACCTGGGACAGGCTCAGGGGACGCAGTTCTTCGATCACCACCTGCTCAGGCTTCGTGGGCAGGGCGAGGGAATCGGGGGCGGGCAGGTCCTCAACGGAGGGTTGCAGTTCGGTGGCGGCCGGCGTCACCAGCTCGGGATTCACCCGGGGTCGGGTGCCCTTGACATCCGGGGCGTAGGGCAGGGCCTGCTTCGGCTGCTCATCGGACGAAGCCTCCGCGGCCATGGCTTCGGAAGCCTCGGCAGGCATGGCTTCGGCATCCGAAGGCGCGGGATCGGCCTGGACCAGCTGGGTGTCGGAGGCTTCCTCCGTGCCGGTGAGCTCCACTTCCGTGCGCGTGGGCTCCGGTGGCGGCTGCGAGCCGGACCTGGCGGCCGTGAGCTCCGCAACCGCGGCTGAATCGGGGCCAGGACTGTCAGCACCCGCTTCGGCCCGGACCGGGTCTGCGAGAAGCGGCAGACCCAGAACGCCAAGAAGCGCGAGCCGGTAGGCGAGGTGAGCCACGCTGAGATCCCTAATGGATATGCGCGGAGTTTAAGGATCCTGCCCAGGATTGCCGAGGCAGAGGGTCACCAGATCGGCCGCACTCCGTAACAGTGCGATGGGGACAGGCAGGGCCGCCTCCAGCTGCTCCAGGGTCATGTCATCCAGAAAGACCGGCTCCCCCTGCCGCAGCATCACCGCCGGCAGCAGCAGAACCTCCCCCAGATCCCTGTCACGCAGGCCGTGGATCAGGTCAGAACCGGTGAGAAGCCCCGTGACCACATGCTCCTGCCCCCAGTAGGGACTCGGCAGGCCGTGGAGCACGAGCTCGAGGCCCTCCACGGCATTGAGGCGCTCCACCACCGGCTGCAGCGCTTCCGCCACCAGCCTCCCCACCACCCAGCTGCAGCGTCGGGGCCGATCCAGCCGCTCCGGCAGGGATGTGGTGGCCTGGTGCAGCTCCTCCAGGAAGGCCCGGATGCTGCCCACGCCGTTCTCCTGCTGGGGGAGGTCTTCGTACTGCCCCCGGGGCGGCAGAGGCAGCCCAGCCACCAGGTACCACTCATCGGAGAGCCAGGCGAAGCGGCTGCCCAGCTCGGTTCTGAACCGCTCCTGGAGCGCCTCCACCTGGGCCACGACCCGGCGGGCGCAGGCCCGGTCCACCGGCTGGAGGGCGTCGCCATCCGGACGGAAGCGGGTGAGGCCCACCGGCACCACGGCGGCGGAGAGCACGGCGGGCCATGGTCCGCCGGCGAAGCCGGCCAGATCGGTGAGGGTGCGCTCGAGGGCCGCGCCGTCATTGAGACCAGGACAGACCACCACCTGGGCATGGATCTGGAGATCGCGGGCATCGAACCAGCGCAGCTGCTCCAGCAGCTGACCAGCCCGTGGATTCACCAGCAGACGGCTGCGCAGCTCCGGATCGGTGGCATGCACCGACACGAACAGCGGCGAGAGCCGCTGGTCCTCGATCCGCTGCCAGTCGGCGGGTGTGAGGTTGGTGAGGGTGAGATAGGAGCCGTAGAGGAAGCTCAGCCGGTAGTCGTCGTCCTTGAGGTAGAGGCTGCGGCGCCGGCCCGGCGGCTGCTGATCGATGAAGCAGAAGGGACAGGCGTTGTTGCACTGGCGCAGACCATCGAACAGCGCCTCGGTGAAGGCCAGCCCCAGCCCCTCATCGAGATCCTTCTCCAGTTCCACGGTGTGGAGGCTGCCGCCGGGATCCTCCACCTCCAGCGCCAGGTCCTCCTCCCCCACGAGGAACTGGAGGTCGATGAGGTCGCGGGGGCGGCGGCCGTTGATGCTCAGCAGCCGGTCGCCCGGCTCGAAGCCCAGCTCGGCGCCGATGGACCCCGGCTCGACGCTGGCCACCACCGCCGGCTGGGGAAGGCGCGGGGGCTGGCCGTCAGCGGCGGCGAGGGCGATGCCGGCGGAGGGTTCCTTCCACATGGCCGCCGAGGTTCGGGGTTCCGCTGTCACCCACCCACTGTGGCGCGCAGCCAGAGCAGGATGGCGAGTCCGAAGATCAGGCGATAGCCCACGAACACCCAGGTGCTGTGACGCTGCAGATAGCGGAGCAGCCAGGCGATCGCCGCCCAGGACACCACGGTCGCCGACGCGATGCCCACCAGCATCGGCACCGGGCCGCCGCCCGCCGGCGCGGCCAGCGCGTCCTTGAGCTGGGCCAGGCCGGCCAGGGTGATGGCGGGAATGCCGAGCAGAAAGGAGAAACGGGCGGCGTCGGCCCGCTCCCAGCCATCGAACAGGGCGGCGGTGAGGGTGCTGCCTGACCGCGACACCCCGGGCACCAGGGCCAGCATCTGGGCCAGGCCCACCACCACCCCATCCCACGGACGCACGGCGGGCAACTCCCGTCGGCGTCGGCCCAGAACCTCGGCCAGGCCCAGCAGGAGGGCCATCACCATGGACACGATGGCGATGGCCGTGAGGCTCCGCAGCGGGGAGTTGTCGTAATCGCTCACCCAGAGCTTGATCGCCAGACCCGCTACCACGATGGGCAGGGTGCCCAGGGCGATCGCCACCCCCAGCCGGGCGGCGGGGTCGTGCCACTGGCCATGGCGGAAGGCCCGCGCCACGCCCCGCACCACGGCGGCTAGGTCGCGGCGGAAGTAGGCCACCACGGCGGC
Organism: Cyanobium sp. PCC 7001; assembly: GCF_000155635.1. Classification (NCBI taxonomy): domain Bacteria; kingdom Bacillati; phylum Cyanobacteriota; class Cyanophyceae; order Synechococcales; family Prochlorococcaceae; genus Cyanobium; species Cyanobium sp. PCC 7001. Next base: position 2,356,014 of record NZ_DS990556.1, on the reverse strand, counting down.
GATGCTGCCGAGCTGGATCACAGCGGTGACGGCCACACCGGGGTCTCCCCAGCCCAGCAGCACGGGCACCACCTTGAGGTGGGCCGTGCTGCTGATCGGCAGGAATTCGGTGAGGCCCTGCACCACCCCCAGCACGAGGGCTCTCCAGCAGGCCTCCCAGAAGCCTGGATCCCCGATCGCACCGGCAGCCTGCATCTGCGAGACCTTGTGATCCGGAGACCTTATGGCCGGGAGGCCTCCGCTCACCCCTTAAGGTTGGACAACTTTCTTCACAACCCAGGTGATCGGGGCCCGACCCAGCGCAGTGCTTGCTCCTCCGGCGCCCCTGGTCCAGGTCCCCGTGCGCCCCGCGGCGCCGTTCCTGACACTGGGAACACGCCGGTGGGGGCAGTCGCGGACCCTGGTGGCGGCCAGCGCACTGCTGGTGACCCTTCCGGTGTTCCTGCAGGCCCCCTGGGTGCGGCTGTCCCCCGCCAGCGCCGCCGTGTTCACGGCCGTTCTGGTGGCGATGGGGGTGGTGCTGGCCAACAGTGCGGATCAGCAGCACCAGCGGCTCGGGAGCCTGCTGGTGGGTTTCGCCGGCAGCTGGCTGGCCGGCTCCCTGTTCTGGGGCTGGGCCCGCCTGCATCCGCTCTGGCATCTGCCGATCGAAGCCTTCGCGCTGCCCCTGGCCCTGGCGGGCCTCGGGGGACGCTGGCGGCTGGGTTGCGGCTTCTACCTGGGCTCCCTGCTGGGCACCGCCGCCACCGACGCCGCCATCGCCGCCACGGGGCTCATGCCCCTCTGGCCCCAGGCCCTGGCCGCGGCACCGGCTGAGGCCGGCCGGATCCTGCACCTGGCCGGGCTGCAGGTGCTCCAGCCCATCGGGCTGATGGTGGTGCTGGGCTTCGCCTGCCTGCTCCTGCTGCTGAGCCGCTGGCTCTGGCAGCAGGGCGAGGTGGGCCGGGTGGCCAGCTCCGCCCTCTCCACCACCCTGGCGGTGGACGGCATCTTCCTGCTGGCCGCCCTGGTGGCCCCCCGGCTGAGCGGCCTGATCTGAAGAACTGCAAAAGCCTGCAGCACCGAGAGTGTCCTGGCGGATCCCCTTCTGTAGCGTTGGCGGTCGGTGGTCCGGCCACCGTTGTCTCCTGTCCTGCTTCGGAGTGTGCTCGTGATGAAACGGCTGGTTGCCTGGCTGATGAGCGGTCTTGTGCTGGCTGGCCTTCTGGTCTCCCTCCTGGTGCCCCCTGCCGCCTCGGCCGAGGAGCTGCGCAATCTGGCCGACGACAAGATCGCCGAGCGGGGCGACAAGGTGGATCTCAACAACAGTTCCGTGCGCCGCTTCCAGAGCTATCCGGGGATGTACCCCACCCTGGCCGGCAAGATCGTGCTCGGCGGTCCCTACCAGAGCGTGGATGACGTGCTCAACCTGGACCTGACCGATCGCCAGAAGGAGCTGTTCAACAAGTACAAGGACAACTTCACGGTGACCCCCCCGGCCATTGCCCTCAACGAGGGCTTCGATCGGATCAACGACGGCCAGTACCGCTGAAGCCTCTCCCTAAGCTTCCACCACCGTTGAAAGCCGTCGGGGCCTTCCGGCGGCTTTTTTCATGCCGGCAGGATCCGGAAGCCCGCAGCAGTGATGGCGCACTCTGACTGGGATGTGGTGGTGGTGGGTGGGGGTGCGGCCGGGCTGATGGCCTGCCTGGAGCTGCCGCCGGCGCTGAGGGTGCTGCTGCTGAACAAGGAGCGGGCCCCCCGGTCCGCCAGCCGCTGGGCCCAGGGCGGCATCGCGGCGGTGACCCATCCGGAGGACAGCTTCGCCAGCCATCGCGACGACACACTGGCGGCCGGTGATGGCCTGTGTGATCGGCCGGCGGTGGATCTGCTGGTGCACGAAGCGCCCCGCTGCGTGGAGCGCCTGCTGGACCTCGGCATGGCCTTCGACCGGAACGGCCAGAGCCTCAGCACCACCCTGGAGGCGGCCCACAGCCACCGGCGGGTGCTGCACGCCCAGGACCGCACCGGGGGAGCCCTGGTGGACGCGCTCGAGCGGGAGGTGCGCCGCCGTCCCGGTCTGGAACAGCGCCAGGGCGTGGTGGCCCTGCAGCTCTGGGTGGAGGCCGGACGCTGCCGCGGCCTGCAGGTGCTGGAGCAGGGATGCATCCACTGGCTCCCGGCGCGGGCGGTGGTGCTGGCCACCGGAGGCGGCGGGCACCTGTTTGCCCACACCACCAATCCGGTGCAGTCGAGCGGTGACGGCCTGGCCATGGCCTGGCAGGCCGGCGCCCAGGTGCGCGACCTGGAATTCGTTCAGTTCCACCCCACTGCCTTGATGCTCCCCGGAGCCCCCCACTTTCTGATCTCGGAGGCGGTGCGGGGCGAGGGAGCCCGGTTGCTGGATGACCAGGGCACCAGCCCCGTGGCGGAGCTGCCCGGCGGCGATCTGGCTCCCCGGGACCAGGTGAGCCGGGCCCTGGCCAGCAGGATGCAGGAGCAGGGAGTGGACCACCTCTGGCTGGATCTGCGCCCGATCGGGGCCGAGCACCTGCAGCGCCAGTTCCCCACCATCCTGGGCCGTTGCCGCGAACTCGGCCTCGAGCCCACTGCGGCCCCCCTGCCGGTGGCTCCAGCCGCCCACTACTGGATGGGCGGGGTCCGCACCGACCTGAAGGCCAGCACCACGGTGCCGGGCCTCTACGCGGTGGGGGAGCTGGCCTGCACGGGCGTGCACGGTGCCAACCGGCTGGCCAGCAATTCCCTGATGGAGTGCCTGGTCTTCGCCAGGCAGCTGCGCCACATCCAGCTGGAGGCTGCCGGGCCCACCGGTGGCCACGGGCCCGCTCAGAGCGCGGCCCCGCCGTTCAAGGCCGCCCCGGAGCCCATCCCTCCGGGCCGCACCACCCTCGAGCTCAAGGCCGGGATCCGCCAGCTGCGGGAGCTCTGCTGGCAGGTGGCCGGCGTGGAGCGTCAGGGCCACGCGCTGGCGTCCGCCCTGCCCCAGGTGCGGCGGGAACGCCGGCAGCTGGAGGCCGACCCCTGCTGGCGGCAGGTGAGCGCATTGCCGAAGGCCAGTCAGCTCGGCGTGCGGCCCGCTGCGCTACCGGCCCTGCGGCTCCTGCAGGAGCTGCACCAGCGGCTGGTGCTGGCCGAACTGCTGATGGAAGCGGCCCTGTTCCGGGTGGAGAGCCGGGGAGGGCACTTCCGCACCGACGCGGCGGCGCACCAGCCGTTCTGGCGGGTGCACAGCTGCCAGACCCGGGGAGCCCCGATCAGCACCGCCGCCGTGCTCGAGGCCGAGACCGGCGCCGAGGGCTAGGTGCCGTCGGGCTTGAACCCGCTCAGTTCAGCCAGACGATCGAGGGGCTTCACGCCGGAATCGAGCTGCCCGTTGATCTCCCAGGTGGGGAAGCCCTGGATGCCCTTGCTGTCGCAGAGCGCCTTCTGGCTGTTGCGGCCATCAGGCGCGCACTCGATCACCGTGAGCTTGCTGGTGGCTTCCTTGCCGAACAACTCCTTCTGTTCGTGGCAATGGGGGCACCAGTAGGCCGAGTACATCACGGCACCCGTGCGGGTGAGGTGCTCCGCCAGGGCCAGGGTCTGGGGTGTGCTCTCGCTCACCACGGCGGGAGGGGTGCCAGGACCGGTCACCGCAGCCGGCCGATCCACTGCCGTGGCCCAGCCCAGCCCCACCAGGCCCACCACCAGGCCCACGAGGATGAGGCGGAAGAGCAGCTGACCGCGGTCCTGCCAGTCACCGCCGATCAGGGTGAACACGAGCAGGGCCAGGCTCAGCACGGCCGAGAGCACGCAGAAGAAGCAGAACGCCTGGATCTTGAACACCATCACGCCCATCAGCAGCGCGCTGAAGACGGCCATGCCGGTGCTGGTGAGCAGCATGCCCCACCAGCTCAGGGAGCCGAGCCGGTCGCGCAGGTCCCCCTTCAGCACCAGGGGCACCACGGCCATCAGCAGCATCGCCAGATAGGCCAGGAAGCCGAACAGCGACAGCGGCAGGTCGAAGAGGCTGCCCCAGGGGCTGTTCAGCACCTTGTCGCAGCCATCGGCTCCACCGGGGCACACCAGGGGTCCCAGCAGACCCCAGCGCTTGAGTGTGATCGTGCCGGTGTCGATGACGCCGATGGTGGCCAGCACCGACAGCACCACCCGCACCCAGCGCTGACCGGGGTCGCCGCGACGGCGCGAGCTGCTGAGGCGTTCACTGAGGCGACTGGAGGTCACGGACAACGGAGAGGCTTGCCTTTGGCGGGGATTCTCGCAGCCGCGCCCGGCAGCCGCCCCATAGGGTGGTGGATCGGCCAGCCCCCGCCCATGAGTTCTCCGCGCCAGCCCGGCTCCCCACGCAAGACGATCGCCTTCTCCCACCTCGGCTGCGAGAAGAACCGGGTGGACACCGAGCACATGCTCGGCCTGCTGGCGGAAGCCGGCTATGGCGTGAGCGCGGATGAAGGCGAGGCCAACGTGGTGGTGGTGAACACCTGCAGCTTCATCCAGGACGCCCGTGAGGAATCGGTGCGGACCCTGGTGGAGCTGGCGGAACAGGGCAAGGAACTGATCATCGCCGGCTGTCTGGCCCAGCATTTCCAGGAGGAACTGCTCGAATCGCTGCCGGAGGCCAAGGCGATCGTGGGCACCGGCGACTACCAGCACATCGTGAGCGTGCTGGAACGGGTGGAGGCCGGCGAGCGGGTGAACCAGGTGAGCGCCACCCCCACCTTCGTGGGCGATGAGCACCTGCCCCGCTACCGCACCACCTCCGAGGCCGTGGCCTACCTGAAGGTGGCCGAAGGCTGCGACTACCGCTGCGCCTTCTGCATCATTCCCAGGCTGCGCGGCGATCAGCGCTCACGGCCGATCGAGTCGATCGTGGCCGAAGCCCGGCAACTGGCGGCCCAGGGGGTGAAGGAACTGGTGCTGATCAGCCAGATCACCACCAACTACGGTCTCGACCTCTACGGCAAGCCCCGACTGGCGGAGCTGCTCCGGGCCCTGGCTGAGGTGGAGATCCCGTGGATCCGGGTGCATTACGCCTATCCCACCGGCCTCACCCCCGAGGTGCTGGCCGCCTACCGGGAGGTACCGAACGTGGTGCCCTACCTGGATCTGCCGCTGCAGCACAGCCACCCGGACGTGCTGCGGGCCATGAACAGGCCCTGGCAGGCGAACGTGACCGGCGGACTGCTGCACCGGATCCGCGAGCAGCTGCCGGATGCGGTGCTGCGCACCACCTTCATCGTGGGCTTTCCCGGTGAAACCGAGGAGCACTTCCAGCACCTGCTGGACTTCGTGGCCGAACAGCGCTTCGACCATGTGGGGGTGTTCACCTTCTCCCCCGAGGACGGCACGCCGGCGGCGGAACTGCCCGATGCGGTGGCACCAGAGCTGGCCGCCGCCCGCAAGGACCGGCTGATGACAGTGCAGCAACCGATCGCCGCCGCCCGCAATCAGGCCTGGGTGGGCAGGATCGTGGATGTGCTCATCGAGCAGGAGAACCCGGCCACCGGGGAGATGCTGGGCCGCTGCAGCCGTTTCGCACCGGAGGTGGACGGGGAGGTGCGGGTGCATCCAGGGCCCGGGGGCCTGTGCGCCGCACCCGGCACGATGGTGCCGGTGCGCCTCACGGCCGCCGACACCTACGACCTGATCGGCGAGGTGGTGGGCGCCGGCGCGATGGTGCACCAGGCGCAGGCGGCCCGCTCGCTCAGATCAGCTTGACGCCGCGCAGCACCACGGAGGCCACGAAGGCGGCGAGCAGACCGCCGCCGACCAGACCCAGGTAGATCACTGCACCCATGGAGGGCCTCTGCTGCTGAAGTTGGCCCCATTACAGCAGAGGCAGGGCCCCAACAGGCCTCACGGATGAGGGCTCACGGATGCCATGCCTGATCTGGCCTCGCAGTAGTCATCACGGAGGCGCTCTGCCTAGGCTTTGGCCACTTCGGGATCAGAGGGTCCGACACCGCGCCACCACCCCGCTCCAGAGCTCCGCTCCTGGATCCTCCCCAAGCCCAGCCCCTGCCCTCCACGGTGCCGCCCCCACCGGGCCAGGTCCGCTCTGTCGGGACGTCCGGAGCCAAGCCGTGGACAACCCCTGTGTACGCCCCGATCCCTGCATGCGCACCCTGCTGATCTATCCGGAATTCCCCAAGACCTTCTGGAGCTACGAGAAGATCCTGGAACTGGTGAACCGCAAGGTGCTCCTGCCGCCCCTGGGCATGGTCACCGTGGCGGCCCTGCTGCCGCAGGACTGGCCGATGAAGCTGGTGGACCGCAATGTGCGGGAAGTGACCGAGGCCGAGTGGGGCTGGGCCGAGCTGGTGGTGATCTCGGGCATGATCGTGCAGAAGGGCGACATGGCCGCCCAGATCGCCAGGGCCAAGCAGCGGGGGCTACCCGTGGCCGTGGGCGGCCCCTTCGCCAGTTCCACCCCCGACGCCCCTGAGCTGGACCTGGCCGATTTCAAGGTGCTCGACGAAGGTGAGATCACGCTGCCGCTGTTCATCGAGGCCCTGCAGCGCGGCGAACGGCAGGGCCGCTTCAACTCCGGCGGTGAGAAACCGGATGTGACCGGCACGCCCATCCCCCGCTTCGACCTGCTGGAGATGGACGCCTATTCCGAGATGTCGGTGCAGTTCTCGCGGGGCTGTCCGTTTCAGTGCGAGTTCTGCGACATCATCGTGCTGTATGGGCGCAAACCCCGAACCAAGGAGCCCGACCAGCTGATCGCCGAATTGCAGCGCCTCTACGACCTGGGCTGGCGCCGCTCGGTGTTCCTGGTGGATGACAATTTCATCGGCAACAAGCGCAATGTGAAGCGACTGCTGCCTGCCCTCAAGCAGTGGCAGATCGAGCACGGCTATCCCTTCAGCTTCGCCACCGAGGCCTCGGTGGATCTGGCCGCCGATGACGATCTGATGCAGATGATGGTGGAATGCCGCTTCGAGAGCGTGTTCCTCGGCATCGAAACCCCTGATGAGGCGAGCCTAGAGGTAGCTGGCAAGAAGCAGAACACCCGCAGCTCGCTGGACGATTCCGTGAACCGGATCACCTCCTACGGGTTGCGGGTGATGGCCGGGTTCATCATCGGCTTTGACGGCGAGAAGCAGGGCGCCGGCGACCGCATCGTGGACTTCGTGACCCGCACGGGGATCCCCCACGCAATGATGGGGATGCTGCAGGCCCTGCCGAACACGGCTCTGTGGCATCGCCTGGAGCGGGAAGGTCGGCTGATTCAGGATTCAGCGGCAGCGAAGGGTGTGAACCAGACCAACCTGCTCAACTTCGTGCCCACACGGCCGATCAGGGACATCGCCAACGAATACGTGGAGGCGTTCTCCAAGCTCTATGAACCCCATGCCTACATCGACAGGGTCTACAACTATTTCCTGAAACTGCCGCCCCAGAAATACAAGGAGTTCCTCGTCGAAGGTGCTGCCCAGCAGAACGGGAACCGCAGCAAAGGCATCAACTGGGTGGATCTGCGGGCCCTCGCCATCATCGTGTGGCGCCAGGGATTCCGGCGCAGCACCCGCTGGCGCTTCTGGAAGGCGCTCTATGGCATGGCCCGCCACAATCCCAAGCGCTTCAAGGGCTTCATTGCGATCCTGGCCCACAACGAACACTTCCTTGAATACCGGGCGATCGTGCGCCGGGAGATCGCCGCGCAGCTGGCCCAACTGCCTCCGGAAACCGAAGGGGCAGCCAGCCCGTCTCCTGCGCCGGCGCTGCTCTCAGCCTGAGCCAGGCGTACGGGGCACGGGACTCCCCTGGGGCTCAGTCCTGGATGTACTCCGCACCATTGGCCAGGCACCGCTCCGCCTTCTGCAGCTCCCGCCCCAGGTAGAGGGCGTGGTCAAGCCGGCTCACAGGCAGGGGGGGCTGGCCCTCGGTGAGAGCGATACCCAGCTGCTTGGCGCTGCGCCCGCGGTACACCGCCTGGGGCCGGCGCGGCTCTCCGCCGCGGCAGCTGAGCACGTCTCCGGTTTCGGGGTCGGTGGCCAGGCCGCGCTCATCGATGCCATTGCCGTAGTGCTCGGCCACCAGCTCGCCGGCCTCACGGTCGAGCTTGATCAGGAAGTAACCCGCCGGATCGAGGTCGATGCTGCGGCGCGACAGCTGCTCGTCGAGCTGCTCACGGGTCAGCGCCGGCATGGTTGGCCTGGGAGGGGACGATGGAGCCTGGGACATGGGGAGGATCGTAGTCAGCCGTGAACGGCAGCTCGTCGTTGATGGCCTCGATCTCGCGGGCCATCTCGGCGTTCGCCCGTGGCAGCCACTCCCGCAGGATGGCGTCGAAGCGGGCCTCGCTCCAGCGGTGCAGGCTGATGCGGGGCTGGGCCACGAACCCTCGCCGGCGCTTGTGGCTGCCGCCGGCGCCCGGATCGAAGTGGCGGATGCCGTTGGCGATGGCCCATTCGATCGGGGCGTAGTAACACACCTCGAAGTGGAGGCAATCGATGGCCACATCGCTGCCCCAGTAGCGCCCCCACATGTGATCCCCACCGCGCACGCAGAGCGACATCGCCAGGGGCTGGCAGGGCTCGCCCCGGTGAGCACTGAACAGCACCAGGTGGCCTCGCAAGGCAGGATCGCTGGCCAGTGCCGAGAAGAACGCCTCGCTGAGGTACTTGCTGCCCCAGGGTCCCCAGCGGGCGCAGTGCTGGGCGTAGAACCCGTGCATCCGCTCCACCATCGCGGCGGGGATGGCCTCCCCCTCCAGCGGCGTCACCAGCAGCCCCGCCGCCTGCACCGCCTTGCGCTCCCTGCGGATGTTGCGCCGCTGATTGGCGTTGAAACTGGCGAGATAGGCCTCAAAATCGCGGTGGCCCGGGTTGCTCCACTGGCTCTGCTGGTTCACCCAGGCCGCGCAGCCGGCGGCCTCGGCCAGCGGCCGCCAGGAAGGATCCGCGTAGAGAAAGTTGCAGCTGAGGATGCCGTTCTCGCGGCAGAACCCATCGATCAGCTCCAGCATCAGGCCCGTGAGCTCCTTCGCCGGCTCCCCGGGCGCGATCAGGAAGCGGTAGCCCTCCACCGGACTCACCGGGCTCATGCCCACGAGCTTGGGGTAGTACCGCAGCCCGAGCTGGCCGGCGAGCTGGGCGAAGCTCTGGTCGAACACGAACTCGCCGTAGCTGTGGCCCTTGAGGTAGAGCGGCGCCACGGCCACCAGGCTGCTCCCCCGCCAGAGGGCCAGATGACAGCTCTGCCATCCCTCCCGCGGCACCACACTGCCGCTCTGCTCCAGCTGCCTCAGCCAGCGCCACCGATAGAAAGGGAGATCGGCGGCCAACAGGGAATCCCAGGCCTGTTCAGGGATCTCCGCCAGCGATTGGTGCCAGCGGGCGCGCAGCTCGGCCAAGGCGGGGTGGCTCCGGGGCGGGCAAGCTAACCAGCGGCTGGGCCCGGAAGGGGCCGCGGGGTCGCCGCGGCGGCGGCACGGACGTAGTGCAGCAGGCATTCGCCTCCGCCCAGCGGCCGGCAGGTCTGGAGCTGCCAGGGCGCTGCCCCCGGGCCAGCGGCCAGCGGCGGAGGATCCTGCAGCTGCGTCGCCGCCGGCAACCACAGATGCTCCCCGCCCAGCAGCAGGGGACAGACGGTGAGCTGCAACTCATCCACCAAGCCCAGCTCCAGCAGGGATCGGGCCAGGGCGGCTCCGCCCAGCAGCACCATCCGCTCCAGCCCGTGGGCGGCCAGGTGGGCCAGCGCATCCGGCCAGGGGGCCAGGGGCAGGTGCCGGTGAAATCCGGCAGCCCCCTGGGCCGGCGGGGCCCCGAGCAGCCAGCGCTGCAGCGGCTGCGACCAGAACGGCAGGGTGGAGGGGAAGCGGCCGGAGCGGCTCACCACCACCGCCACCGGCTGGGGCGCGCGCCCGGCCTGCTGCCGCTTCTCCAGCAGGTCGCCCTCCCGGATCAGACAGGTGCTGCCATGCAGCCGCAGGGTTTCGGCACCGATCAGGCAGCCATCCGCCCAGGCCAGCGCCTCCTCGAGGGCCCGGCGGTCTCCGGCACCACCCAGCTGGGCAGGACCGCCTCGGGGGGGGGCCAGTCGCCCATCCAGGCTCACCGCCAGGACAAGGCGCAGCGTGGGCAAGGGGACAGTGGCGAAGTTCAGGCCTGGAGCTCAGCCGGCCACGAGGGCTTCGAGGGCCGCGGGCACCATCTCGAGCTGGGGGGTCTCGGCGAACACTTCAGCCGCGTTGTTGGGGCTCTCCTGAAGACGCACCTTGTGCAGCCGGGCACCGCTGGCGGCGATCGGCGCGGCCAGCAGATCGGCGATGTGGAGGGCGATGTTCTCGGCGGTGGGCACGCAGTGGGCGAAGTGCTCCACGTCCTTGTTCAGGAAGGTGTGGTCGAAGGGTTCCACCACCAGATCCTCCACCAGCCGCTGAAGCTGGGCCAGATCGCACACCATGCCGGTGCGGGGGTCGATGGCACCGCGCACCGTGACATCGAGCAGGTAGTTGTGGCCGTGGCCATGGGGGCGGGCACATTTGCCGTAGATGGCCTCGTTCTGGGCCTGGCTCAGCTCGGGCCGGGCGAGGCGATGGGCCGCGGCGAAGTGGGTGCGGATCGAGAGAAAGGCTTCCATCGGGAGGGGAACGTCGGACTCGGAGGCAGGGGCTGGAGCTGGCAGAGGCGGGGCGATCAGATCCACCCAGAGGTCGGCCTGTTCGTAGAGACGGATGCCGGCCAGGGGCAGCAGCGGCGCCAGTCGCCCCCAGATGGCCCGGCCGAGGGCTTCGGTGGTGGGCAGGCAGCCTTCGGGGCGGGAGAGATCGAACTCCGGCCAGACCTCATTGAGAAAGCGGAAGTCGAGCTGGGCGGTGACGGCCGAGCGGATGGCGTGCTTCACCTCGGAGAGGTTGAGCACCATGCCGTCGGCATCGAGCGGTCCGGCCATGGCCACGATCAGCTCGTAGTTGTGGCCGTGGCCGGGGGCGATGCTGCAGGGGCCGAAGCGCGCGGCATTCTCCTCGGGGGAGAGCTCAGGCAGCCAGTAGCGGTGGCTCGCACTGAAGGTGGCGCGGCGGGTGATCAGGCAGGGTCGCCCCTTGCCGTGGGTGGCGGCGGAGGTCGGACGCGGAGTGGCGGAAGCGCGTCCCACCTCCCGGGCCGGCCTGGGGCGGGCGCTTGCCGTCATGGAGTTCGTCATGCCTGGAGGCATCCTAGAAACGCAATCTCCCGAGCCGACGGTCCGCGATGGCTGCTGCAGCACCGCACCAGGACCTGGCGAGGCGCCTGCAGGGTCTGAACCTCTACCTGGTGGGGATGATGGGCACGGGCAAGAGCGCCGTGGGCGCCCCCCTGGCCGACGCCCTGGGCTACCGCTTCGTCGATGCCGACACCGTGCTGGAGCAGGCCGCCGGACGCGGCATCGCCGAGATCTTCGCCGAGGATGGCGAGGCCGGCTTCCGCGAGCTGGAAACGGCGGTGCTGGAACAGATCAGCTCCTGGCACTCGCTGGTGGTCGCCACCGGCGGCGGGGTGGTCACCCGGCCCCGCAACTGGGGGCATCTGCACCAGGGCGTGGTGGTGTGGCTGGATGCGCCGGCGGAGCTGCTGCTGAACCGCCTGCGCCAGGACCCCACGCCGCGGCCGCTGCTGGCCGACCCGGATCCGTCGGCACGCCTGGAGCAGCTGCTGCGCCTCAGGCGTCCCCTCTACAGCCAGGCCGACCTCCACATCCTCCAGAGCGGAGATCCGCCTGAGGCGGTGGCCGCCGAGGTGCTCGCCGCCCTGCCCTCCATCCTTCGCGAGCGGCCCACCGCTCCCGGGCAGCCCGTGCTGCTGCGCGACGGTGAGGGGCAGCTCACCCCATCGCTCAACCACCTCCCGGCGGATCCAGCCGCACCGCGAACCACTGGATGACGACACCGGGCTCCAGCTCCAGTTCGCAGGCGGTTTCCAGCAGCCGCTCGGCCCGCTCCCGCCCGCCCGGCAGGACAGCGAGATCGTCGGGAATCGTGGTCAGACGGGCCAGCTGACGCTCGAGCCAGAGCACGGTGTCGGCAGCCGTGAGGATCTCCTGGCTGCCGGCGGGTTCCAGCACAACGTAATGATCGAGCTCCCGGATCAGGGGATCGGACATGGGCAGGCGGCTGGTGGGCACCATCCTGGCGCTGTGGCTGCTGCTGACGCCTCAGGCCACCAGCGCAGCCCAGGCCTCGGGGGATGCCGCCCTGGAGAGCCGACTGGCGGGCTGGCCCGCCTGGAGCCTGCCGGCGCCCCTGGCGCGGCCTGGCCGCCGCGACCTGCTCTACCCCGACTGGTTCGAGGGACGCTGGAGGGCCCGCGATGAGGAGGGCCGGCGCTTCGAGCTGCGCTTCCTGCCGGTGGGCGGGGGCGATGTCGCCGGCGACCGTGCCTTCAACGCCCGCGCCATCGGTGCCGCCACCCTGGGGGACACGCTGCTGGGCGTGGAGAACGATCCGGCCAACCCCAACCGGCAGGTGGCCCGGCTGCGGGGACCGCAGGGCCGGGTGGTGCAGCTGGAATCCACCGTGGTGGGCCGGGGCAGCGCTCGGCCCAGTGCCGATCGCTTTCTGGCGGACGAACTGGCCCTGCAGGTGCTGCACGGCCCCGGGTCTCCCCGCATCAGCCGGGTGGAGGTGCTCAGCAGCTTCGAACGGCGCCCCGATGGCGCCATTGCGGTGGAGCAGTGGCAGGCCACCTACCCCGCGCCGGGCGATGGACTGGCCGTGGCGGCCGTCAGCAGCGAGCGGCACCGGCTGCAGCTGGAGCCTCTCGGGCCTTGCCCAGATCCCCTCAGAGACGGCCCAGCTGGGCCAGGATCCCATCCCGCCACTGGAACAGCGGCTGGAGCAGGGGATGGTCGGCCACTCCGCTGACGCCATGGCCCGCCAGGGGGGCACCGGCGCTGGAAGGAAAGCTGAGCACGGAGAGCTGGGCCACCACCGCCAGATCGGCCAGGCTGAGCGTCTCCCCCACCAGATAGCCCCGACCGGTCACCAGAACGGCGAGCTGCTCGAGGTTGCTCTGGAGCTGCTGCCGCGCCTGAACGCCCACCAGGCCCGTGAGGGTGTCGCCGACGCCGGCCATCACGCCGCCAGGCAGGCTGGACACCAGCTGCCGCAGCGGGCCGGGGGTGGCGTCCGGCAGCAGCCCGGCCCGCAGCACCGGATCGGAGGCCAGGGCCTGCACCAGCGCCAGCCGGGCGCCTGCCGCAAGCGAGGTGTCTGCCCAGTCTTCGAGCAACAGCACCCGGGCCCGCTCCGCCGGATCGGCCGGCAGCAGGGCTGGCAGCGGATGCTTCTGCTCGAGGTGGTGGGCGATCGCCGTTGAATCGGCGATCACCTCGGAGCCATCCACCAGCACCGGCACCTGGCGCTGGCCGGAGAGGCGGAACAGCTCCAGCTGCCCCACGCCGGGAGTCACCTCCACCACGCTGTAGTCGAGGCCCTTGGCCGCCAGCACCAGGCGCACCTTCTCGCAGAAGGCGGAGTGCCGGAACTGGTGCAGCTGCATGCGTCAAGCCCGGGGCCCAGGCGGCAGAGTAGCGAGCAGGCATCGGCTGAGGCGTTTCCGGAGGCAATGAGGGACTTCCTGCTCAACGTGACGCGCTATCCGCGCTATCTGATCGCCTTCGGCCTCGGGGTGGCCAATTCGGTGCTGGCCCCCCTCGCGGCCCGGGGTCGAAACCCGGTGACGGCGGTGGCCCTGATCGGAGCCGCCATCAGCGGAGTGCTCAGCCTGGGGCTGGTGCTGCGTGCGATGGTGATGCCCACTCCGCTGGCGTAGCCATGGCACAGGGGCGACGGGTGGAACGGGTGGCCTCCCTGATCCGGCGCGAGGTGAGCGAGCTGCTGGTGGCGGGAATCAAGGACGAGCGGGTGGCCCAGGGGATGGTGAGCGTCACCCGGGTGGAGGTGGCCGGGGATCTGCAGCACTGCAAGATTCATGTGAGCGTGTACGGGAGCGACGCCGAACGCCAGCAGGCGATGGCGGGTCTGCAGTCCGCCGCTGCCTACGTGAAGGGCGAACTCAGCCGCCGCCTCAAGATGCGCCGCACACCCGAGGTGATGTTCCGGCTGGATCGCGGCCTGGAACAGGGCACCTCCGTGCTGGGCCTGCTCAACAGGCTGGAGGAGGAGCGGCGGGCCAGGGCTGATCAGGGCGGGGCCAGTCAGGACGGGGCCGATGCCGCCAGCCTTGACTGAGGCCGCCGAGCCCCAGCTCCGCCGGCTGGCGGCCGAACTGCTGGTGGTCAGGGCGAGTGGCCATCTGGCTGACCACCAGCGGCGCTATCCCCAGTGGGAAGTGCCGAATGCCGAGCTGCAGGAGCTGCTGGAGGGCGGTGTAGGCGGGGTCATTCTCCTGGGTGGCGGGGCCGCCGAAGTGGCCCTGCGCTGCCGCCAGCTGCGCCACTGGGCAGACCAGCCGCTGCTGCTGTGCGCGGATGTGGAGGAAGGCGTGGGGCAACGCTTCGAGGGGGCCAGCTGGCTCGTCCCCCCCCTCGGTCTCGGCCGCCTGCACGGCCGCGATCCCACCCGCGCCTCGGCCCTGGCGGAGCGCTACGGAGCCTGCACCGGCCGCGATGCCCGCCGCCTGGGCCTCAACTGGGTGTTGGCACCGGTCTGTGATGTGAACAACAACGCCGCCAACCCGGTGATCAACGTGCGGGCCTGGGGGGAGGACCCCGCCACCGTGGCCGCCCTCACCACCGCCTTCTGCCGGGGCCTCGACAGCGCCGGGGTGCTGGGCTGCGCCAAGCACTTCCCCGGCCATGGCGACACCAGCAGCGACTCCCACCTGGAGCTGCCGGTGCTGCCCCACAGCCGCGAGCGCCTGGAGGCGATCGAACTGCCGCCGTTCCAGGCAGTGATCGCAGCGGGCGTGGCGGCGGTGATGACGGCCCACCTGCTGCTGCCGGCCCTTGACCCCGGCCGCCCGGCCACCCTGTCGGCGGCGGTGCTGACCGGGCTGCTGCGCCGCGACCTGGGCTTCGACGGACTGGTGGTGACTGACGCCCTGGTGATGGAGGCGATCAGCCGGCACCACGGCCCGGGCGAAGCGGCGGTGCTCGCCCTGGAGGCCGGGGCCGATCTGGTGCTGATGCCCGCCGACGCCCGGCAGGCGATCGCCGCGATCGTGGCGGCCGTGGAGGAGGGCCGCCTGCGGCAGGAGCAGCTCGAAGCCAGTGCCAGGCGCCGGCGCCTCGCCCTCGAGAGGGTCGCCGACGCGCCGCCGGACCCCATGGCCGCGCCGGTGGTGGATGACGCACTGGCGCAGGAGCTGGTGGAGGCGACGATGGAAACCGTCCACGGCGGCTCCGCCCTCTCGGCCACCACCCGCCCCGCGGCAGAAACCCCCACCTGGCCGGCCAGCGGTGGCGTGAACCTGCTGCGCCTAGACAGCTGCCTTCAGGCTCCCTTTCTGGGTCCCACCGCGCCTGCCCTGGCGTTTCCTGGTGCCGCGGGCCTCACTCCCTGCCTGCTGGATGGTCTGGGGCCGCGCCTGTGGCGGAGCGATCCGGATGCTCCCCTGATCCTGGAGAGCCTGCCCCCCGGCCCCGTGCTGCTGCAGCTCTTCGTGCGGGGCAATCCCTTCCGGGGCAGCGCTGCGGCTGGCGAGGACTGGCCCGCCGCCATCGGCCAGCTGCTGCGCGCGGGGCGCCTGGCGGGCCTGGCGGTGTACGGCAGCCCCTACCTGTGGGAACAGCTGCGCCCGCTCCTGCCGGACGGGATGCCGGCGGCCTACAGCCCCGGCCAGATGGGGCGTGCCCAGGGGGCTGTGCTGGCGGCGCTCGGCCTGGGCCAGGGCCGGGAGGTGGGTCACACTGGCGGCCGGCAGGGCTTCACCGATTGATCCCGGCCGGGCCGCTGAGGGAGTGCCGATGCCGAGGCCGAAGCTGTGTCTGTCGATGGTGGTGCGCAACGAGGAGGAGCGCCTGGAGGCCTGCCTCACCTCCGTGGCGGGCTTCGTCGACGAGATGGTGCTGCTCGACACCGGATCCACCGATGCCACGGTGAGCATCGCGGAGCGTTGTGGCGCCCTGGTGCACGCCATGGCCTGGCCAGGGGATTTCGCTCCGGCCCGCAACGAGGCGCTGCAACACGTGTCGGGCGACTGGGTGCTCGTGCTCGATGCCGATGAACAGCTCCTGGAGAGTGCCCGCGAGCCCCTGCAGCAGTTGCTGCGCGAGCCCGACCTGCTGCTGATCAACCTGCTGCGCTTCGAGCGTGGTGCCAGGCAGTCGCCCTACTCCAGCGTGAGCCGCCTGTTCCGCAACCATGCCGCCATCCGCTGGAGCGGCGCCTACCACGCCCAGGTGGACGACAGCGTGCTCACCCTGCTGCAGCGGGAGCCCCACTGGCGTGTGGCGGACTGCCCGGCACCCGCCCTGGTGCATGACGGCTACGCCCCGGCGCTGCTCGGCGAGCGGGACAAGGCCCGGCGGCTGCGCCAGGCGATGGAGCAGGAGCTGCTGGCCCATCCCGGCGATCCCTACGCCTGCGCCAAGCTCGGCAGCCTGGACGTGAGCGAGGGACAGCTGCAGCGGGGCATCGCCCTGCTGGAGCAGGGGCTGGAGGCATGCCCCCAGGGGGCGGCGCCGGTGCGCTACGAGCTGCTGCTGCACCTGGCCATGGCGGTGGCCTCCGTTCAGCCCGGCCGGGCCGAAGCCCTCTACCGCCAAGCGCTCGCCCTGCCCCTGCCGGCCCGGGTGAGTCTGGGGGCCCGGCTCAACCTGGCCGCCCTGCTTTGCGGGCAGGGCCAGCTGGACGAGGCGGCGACCCTGTGCCAGCAGGCCGGCGACCTCGCTCCGGAAGTGGCCCTGAGCTGGTACAACCTGGGGCTGATCGAGCGACGCCGGGGCCGCTTGCCGGCCGCGATCAAGGCCTACAGGAGGGCCATCGCCCTGGATGACCGCCATGCCGAGGCCCAGCAGAATCTGGCGGTGGCCCTGCTGATGAGCGGCGAGATCGCCGCCGCCCGGGACGGCTTCCGGCAGGCCATCAGCCTGCTGCGGCTGCAGGGGCGCGCCTCCGAGGCCGAGGATCTGCGCCAACGGGCCGCCGCCCTCGTGAAGCTGGACTCCTGAGGAAGCCGGACTCCTGAACCAGGCTCGACCGCTGCTCTACCGCTGAACGTGCACCCTCCTTCCTCCATGCCTTCCCCTCCACTGGCCGGTCGGACCGTGGCCGTGACCCGGGCCGAAACCCAGCTCGGTGAAGCGCGGCGGCTGTTCGAGCAGGCGGGCGCCAGCGTGCTGGACCTGCCCGCCCTGGTGGTCACACCCCCCGACACCTGGGGGCCGCTGGATGACGCCCTGGCCGAACTGGAGGATTTCCACTGGCTGGTGTTCTCCAGTGGCAACGGGGTCGACGCGGTGGAACGGCGTCTGCAGCTGCGGGGCAGCGGCCTGGCGCGGCGGCCACGGTCCCTGCGGATCGCCGCCGTCGGCCGCAAGACCGCCGCCCAGCTGGAGGCGATCGGAGCCCCGGCCGACTTCATCCCGCCCCGCTTCGTGGCCGACAGCCTGCTGGAGCACTTCCCCGTGTCGGGGTGGGGCCTGCGGCTGCTGCTGCCGCGGGTGCAGAGCGGAGGCCGCACGCTGCTGGCCGAGGCCTTCGCCGAGGCCGGTGCCCGGGTGGTGGAGGTGGCGGCCTACGAAACCCGCTGCCCTGCAGGGTTGCCCACCGCGGCGGTGGCGGCGCTTGAGGGCCGCAGGCTGGACGCGATCACCTTCAGCAGCGCCAAGACCGTGTCCCACACGGCCCAGCTGCTGGAAGGAGCCTTCGGCACCCCCTGGCGGGAGCTCCTGAGGGATGTGGCGCTGGTGTCGATCGGGCCCCAGACCAGCCAGCGGCTCAACACCACCCTGGGCCGGGTGGACGCCGAGGCGGACCCCCATGACCTGGAGGGGCTGGTGCAGGCCTGCGCGCAGGCGCTCAGAGCTCGGCCGACACGGTCTGCTTCCCCTGACGCAGGGTCAGCTGACCGCGGTCCACATTGATGCCGGCCACCGTCCAGCCGGAGGGCAGCAGATCGGTGCTGCGGCCGCCGCGGTCGCCCACGCTCAGGGCCCCACTGGTGCCGCCGTATTCCACGATCGCCTGGGAGGTGCCGGCAGAGCGGATCACCCCGGTGAAGCGGAAGGCGTCCGGCAGGCTCAGCCGGACCTGAGAGGTGCCACTGATCCCGGGGGGCGGGAGGGCCGCAAAGGGATCGTCCCGGCCGATCTTCACCGCTGCCAGCACGTCGTTGGGCGTGGGCAGGGGGGTGAGGCCGGTGTTCTCGGGTTTCTCGGCGGGCGTCTGGGCGGCCACTGCCGGAGTGGCTGGGGCGGACGGAGGCGCCGGGGCATTGGCCTGGGGTGGGGCGTCGCCACCCCCACCACAGGCGGAGAGAAACAGCGCCAGCAGGGAACCCAGCAGGAGGCGATCAGCCCGCACGCTGTTCGACAAGATCTCGGAAGCGGTCAAGATTCGCCTGAAGCTCCTTGGTCACGATGCCACCCAGGATGCTGGGTTCCATGAGCGGTGCCAAGACCCCCGGCAATTCGTAGCTGACACTGAGCTTCACGGCGGTGCTGCCATCGGGCTGGGGATAGAAGCGCACACCCCCCTTGGTGGGCAGCCCACCTACCGACTCCCAGTGCAGTTGCTGGGCCTCGACCCGCTGGGTGATGCGGGCCTTCCAGTGGAAGCGGAACCCCTGGGCCGCCAGAGTCCAGTCGGTGAGGTCGGGGTCATCCGGCTCGGTCACCACCGACTCGATCCAACGCATCCAGCGGGGCATGGCCTCGAGATCGCTCCACACCGCCCACACCCGGTCCACGGGGGCGGCGATCGCGGTGGTGACGCTGTGATCGAGCCATCGGCCCATGGGGCTACTCCTGGGGTGGGCGTGGGGAATCGGCCTGAAAACCTGGGTCCAGAAAACCCTGGTGTCGCTGTCCGGTCAGGCCCTCAGGCGCTGCCGGTGGCGGCGTTGCTGGCGAGCTGGACGGGCCGATCGAGGATGGCCGCGGCAGCCATGCGGCCACTCATGGTGGCACCTTCCATCGAGTCGATGTAGTCCTGCCGGGTGTAGCTGCCGGCCAGGAAGAAGTTGGGCACCGGCGTGCGCTGGGTGGGCCTGTAGGGCTCCATGCCGGGAGCTTCGCGGTAGAGCGACTGGGCCAGCTTGACCACGTTGCTCCACACCAGCGTGAGGTTGGCGGCGGAGGGGAACAGACGCCGCACCTGGGCATCGGTGGCCGCCACGATCGCTTCGGTCTTCTGGGTGATCCAGGGATCACCGGGGGTCAGCACACACTGGAGCAGCGAGCCGAGCCCCTCCTTGCGGTAGTCCTCGGGGCTGGCCAGGGCCAGGTCGGCGAAACAGCTGAAATCGGCGTCAGCGGTGTAGAGCAGGTTGTCCAGGCCAGCGGGCCGGCTGAGGTCGGTGCGGGAGGCCTGGTGGGCCGGGGAGTCGCCCAGTTCGGTCACCCAGCCGTCGTAGCGGAGCTGCACGGTGGCCACCGGCACCGCCTCCAGCCGGTAGATGGCGTCGAAGAGGGGCAGACGGCGCCAGGCCTCCGGCAGCATGCGCTGGATGCCGGGCACATCGCAGGCGGCGAGATAGGCATCGGCTTCCACCTGCCGCTCCCCTTCCGGTGTGCCCAGGGTGAGGCCGCTCACCCTGAAGCCGGGATCGGCAGCAGCACCCTGGTCGCCGGCGGCGGCGGGGATGGGCTCGTAATGCACCTGGGTGACGCGGTGCCGCAGGTGCAGGCGCCCCCCCCGGGCGGTGATGTAGTCAAGGATCGGACCGGTGAGCCAGCGATGGGGCGAGCCCTTGAGCAGGTTGAGCTTGGAGGCCTCGGTTTTCGCAGCGAACATCATGAAGATGGTGAGCATGCAGCGGGCCGAGATGGCCTCGCAGTCGATGAACCCCAGGGCGTAGGCGATCGGATTCCACATCCGCTCGATGCTCTGGCGGCTGCCGCCGTGGCCGAGGAACCACTGGGCAAAGCTGATGCGGTCGAGGTCGCGGATCACCCGCATCGCCCCCTCGTAGTCCACCAGACCCCGCACGATCGGGCTGGTGCCGAGGGCCAGCGCATTGCGCAGCTTGTCGATCCAGTCGAGCTGGGGCGTGGTGAAAAAGGCCTTCAGACCGTTGAAGGGAGCGCCGATCGGAAAACGGAAATCGAGCTCGCGCAGATCGCCACCCGCATTCACGAACAGATGGGTGTGCTGCTTGGGCAGCAGATTCTCGATCGCCCCCACCTTGCGCAGCAGGGCGAACAGGTTGGCGTAGTTGAAGAAGAACACATGCAACCCCATCTCGATGTGGTTGCCATCGGGATCCACCCAGCTGCCCACCTTGCCGCCCATGAACGGCCGGGCCTCGTAGAGGTCCACGGCATGGCCCGCATCCACCAGATCCACGGCCGCCGCCAGACCAGCCAGACCCGCACCGACGATGGCGACCCGCACCCTGTCCACTCCCTGATGTCGCCCCAGACTCTATGGATCCGACAGCGGCGGGTGCAGGTCCATAGAGTTGGCGTCTGCCGTTCTGGCCCCTGCGATGAGCACCGAAACCACCACCGCCGGCGCCCCGTCCGCCGCTGCCCCCTCCGCTCCGGCCACCTTCACCGCCCGTGACGGCAAGGGCATCCTGATCACCGAACCCGCCATGAAGCAGCTGGGGGCCCTGATCAGCCAGCAGGGCGAAGGCAGGGTGCTGCGGGTGGGCGTGCGCTCCGGCGGCTGCAGCGGCATGAGCTACACGATGGATTTCATCAGTGCGGACGCGATCCGTGCGGACGACGAGCAGTACACCTACGAACCCGACGGAGCCCCCAGCTTCCGGGTGGTCTGCGATCCCAAGAGCCTGCTGTACATCTACGGCATGCAGCTGGACTTCTCCAGCGCGCTGATCGGCGGCGGCTTCAACTTCACCAACCCCAATGCCAGCCAGACCTGCGGCTGTGGCAGCTCCTTCGCGGTCTGAAGACAGCGCGTTGGCGGAGAACGGCAGCCGTCCGCATGGGAACCTGAGGGATCCGTCCCCGTTCGCCCTTCGCCATGTCGGCCAGTCCCGCTGAGAGCAGCCCGACCACCTCGCTCTTCGAGGCCGCCATCGCCCGTTACAACGAGGGCGCTGATCCCGCTGAGCTGCTGGAGGACTTCGAGGCCATCACCCAGCAGGCCCCCCGTCAGTCGGCCGGCTGGACCTGCCTGGCCTGGCTGCAGCTGCTCACCGACCAACCCTCCCTGGCGCTGCGCTCAGCCCGCACCGCCGTGAAACTCAACCCCCAGGATCCCCAGGCGCGCCTCAACCTCAGCCTGGCCCTGCTGGAAACGGGCACCACGGGCGTGCGCGAACACATCGCCATTGTGCAGCGGGTGATGGTGATGGCACCGGACCTGGGCTCGGAGCTGCAGCAGTCGATGGCCGATGGTCTGCAGCGGCGGCCGGGCTGGCCCGCCATGCTCAAGATTCAGAGCTGGCTGAACGGGTGAGCACCCCACGGCTCGACACGGCCAAGGCGGTCTGAGGCCGGTGGCTGCGGTTCTGCTGCTGAGCAACGGCCACGGGGAGGACCTCAGCGGCGCCCTGATCGGCGCGGCTCTGATCGCCCGTGGGGTGACCGTGGAGGCTCTCCCCCTGGTGGGCCATGGCCAGGCCTACAGGCAACGCGGCATCCCGGTGCTGGGGCACACCCGGGACTGCCGCACGGGCGGGCTGGGGTTCACCAGTTTCCACGGCCAGATGAGCGAACTACTGGATGGCCAGGTGGCCCATGTGGTGGCCAGCCTGGGGCGGCTGCTGCGCCACCGCGGCCGTCACCAGCTCGTGGTGGCGGTAGGCGATCTGGTGGCCGTGCTCGGGGCCTGGCTGGGGGGGAGGCGCTCGGCGGTGTACCTGGTGGCCTACTCCAGTCATTACGAGGGCCGGCTGCGGCTGCCGTGGCCCTGCGGTTGGCTGCTGCGGCGCCGGGCGGTGCGGGCGATCTGGAGCCGCGATGCCCTCACCGCCCAGGACCTCAGCCAGCAGCTGGGGAGAGCGGTGGCCTTCCTGGGCAATCCCTTTCTGGACGCGGCCCTGCCGCCATCCACGCCCGCGCCATCCACGCCCGCGGCAGTCGGCGGCGCCGGGTTCCCGCAGCGGCTCGCCCTCCTGCCCGGCAGCCGCCTGCCGGAGGCGGGCGCCAACCTGGCCCTGATGCTGCAGCTGCTGGAGCTGTTGCCGGCGCCGTTGCAGCAGCCGGGCCGTCTGGCGCTGCGGGCGGTGCTGGTGCCGGCCCTGGACCGTGAGCGAATCGGGGCGATGGCGGAGCCCCTCGGCTGGCGCTGGGCCGCTCACGATCGGCTGCGGCGGAATGCTCTGGAGCTGGAGCTCGCCTGGAGCGGGTTCGGCGCCACGCTGCAAGCCGCGGATCTGGTGCTGGCCATGGCCGGCACGGCCACGGAGCAGGCGGTGGGCCTCGGCAAGCCGGTGGTGCAGCTGGTGGGGGCAGGACCCCAGTTCACCGCGGGGTTCGCGGAAGCCCAGCGGCGCCTGCTCGGCAACGGCGTGCACTGCCCTCACTGGGGTGGCGATCCCACGGCGGCCCTGCGCCGCGGGGCGCGGCTCACCGCCGCCCTGCTGGAGGAACTGGCCCACCCCGAACTGGGGAGCCGCCTGCGGCTGCAACTGGCGGGCAACGCCGCCGAGCGGATCGGGCCGGCCGGGGGCACGGAACGGCTTGCGGCGGCGATCATGGAACTGCTGCCCCCCTGCCATGGCTGACGCCGCTCCACCCCTCCAGCGCCTCAAGGGCGCCATGGACGCCATCCTGGTGGCCGATGTGTTCCTGGTGATGGCCGGAGCCGCATGGTTCGGTGTGGCGGTGCTGTGCCACAGCCAGAAGATCGAGGCGCCGCTCCAGCTGTTCCAGACCCTCTGGGAACCCCTGTTCACCCCGGCCATCGGCCTGCTGATGGCGGCAGCCCTGCTCAGTGGGCTGCTGGGCTGGTGGCAGCGGCGAGGGCAGAAGCGAGCCCCGGGTACTGGAAGCTGAATCCCTGCTGCAGCAGGCGGCGGGGCTCCACATACTGCCCGTCCAGCACCACCTGGGCACCATCCCCGAGCAGCAGCTGCAGGATCGGGGCGGGCACCGGCAGCAGGCTGGGCCGGCCGAGCACCTGGCCAAGGCAGGAGGCGAACTGGGCCATCCGCACCGGTTCGGGCGCCACGGCGTTGTACACCCCCGCATAGGCCCCGTCGTCGAGCGCGGCGGCCACGAGCCGGCACAGGTCGTGCCGTTGGATCCAGCTCATCCACTGGCGCCCTGAACCGATCGGGCCGCCGAAGCCCATCCGGAACACCGGCAGCATCTTCCCCAGGGCGCCGCCATCGCCCCCGAGCACGATGCCGATCCGCAGGATCACCAGCCGGCAGGCCGCGGGGCAGCGGGAGGCGGCCGCTTCCCACTGCTGGCAGATCTCGGCGAGATAGTCCTCCCCCGCCGGGCTCTCCTCGCTGAAGCGGGCATCGGGGCTGGTGCCGTAGTAGCCGACGGCCGACCCGTTCACCAGCACCTGGGGGGGGGTGGGCAGCTGCGCCATCGCCCCCACCAGCAGCTCAGTGGTGCGTTGGCGGCTCTGCAGCAGCAGCTGGCGGTGGGCGGGAGTCCAGCGCTTCTCGGCGATCGGCTCTCCCGCCAGGTTCACCACCCCATCGGCCATGGCCAGGGCATCGGGCAGCTGGCCTCCCTGCCAGGAGGCCGGGTCGGATGGATCGAGCTGGAGGCTGCTGAACCGCTCGCTGAGCAGGGCGGGGAAGGGCTGCTCGCGGCGGCTCACCAGGATCAGCTCGTGGCCCAGCTCCAGCAGGAAGGGCACCAGCTCCCGCCCCACGAAGCCGGAGCAACCCAACAGCAGAACACGCATGCGTCGGAATCCGCCAAGCTCGCCTGGAGGCTAAGGCGCCGACCCTTGCCAGGCGGCCCTAATCTGCGGCGATCCGATCCGCCTCCCCATGGCCGAGACGTCCTCCCCTGCCCAGCCTGCGCTCAAGAAAGGCAGCCTGGTGCGGGTCAACCGCGAGGCCTATGGCCGCAGCGCCGAGGCCGCGGCCAGCGATCCCCACCCGCCCGCCTACGTGCTCGAGGGCCCCGGCGAGGTGCTGGTGGTGAAGGGCGACTACGCCCAGTTGCGCTGGCGGCGGCCCGTGCCCGATGTCTGGCTGCCGCTGGCGCTGCTGGAGCCCTTTGCCGACTGATCGCTCAGGCGATCAGCTGGCGGCGATCCTGCTGCAACTGGCGCCGCCGCATCCGGGCCTTGCGCAGCAGCTCGCGCCCATCGCGCAGGTAGGAATCCACATAACCCATGGTGTAGCGCTCCAGATCCACAAGGGCGTCCTTCACCAGGCTCAGGCAGTGGTAGAGATCGAGAGCGAAAGCCTTGAGGGCCGCCGGGCAGGGCAGCGACTGATACAGGGTTTCCACCCGGGCCAGCTTGGTCTGGCTGAGTTCCAGAAAGCGGCAGAACGCCTCCATCAGCCGATCGTCGTAGGGATCGGCGGACAGGGCTCTCAGCTGGGCCGCGAAGGGATTGATCACCTGGCCGAGCAGGCGATCGATCGGGCCATACACCTGCTGAAACCAGGCCTGCACCGCTCCATCCCTTTCGGCGGCCCGGCTCACCACCTCCTGCGCCCCCGGGGGAACGCCGCCCGGAGAACGTACCGCCGGCCCCGGGGCACGCCGATGGTCGAGACGCCGCCGTTTCTCGCTGTCGCCCAGCACCTCCCAGGCGGCATTGAGCGCCAGGATGGTGGTGGGGTCACCGCCGGCGTCGGGGTGATGGCGTTTCACCAGAGCCCTGTAGGCCGCCTTGATCTCGGCGCGGCTGGCCTGCGGTGAAACGCCGAGCACGGCATAGGGATCAGCAGGAGACAGGGGGTCACCTCCGGATGTGTTGGCTCGGCACCTCGGCAAGCTACGCGATGCCCCGGCGGGGCCGGCAACAAAAAACCCCGGCCGAGGGCCGGGGCATGGAAGAGGAATGGAGTGCTGGAACGTGGTGTGAGAAGTGATGAGAAACGAGGGAAAAGAGGGCCTGGGGAGTGTGAGGAACCAGGCCCGAACCGAATGGGCTGAAGAGATCAACGCATCCGGTGGATCGAACTGATCAGACGATCAGAACTTGAAGGTGGTCTTGACGAGACCGCCGTAGGTGTCGCTGGCACCGTCGTTCTCGATCCAGAAGAACGCGGGGGTCACGCTGATGTTGTCGGTGACCTGGAACTTGTACCACAGCTCGTAAGCGATGGTCTCCTCGCCACCGTCGGTCCAGATGCCGCCGGTGCAGAGCACGCCGCGATCGGCGCACTTGCCGGGGTCGGTCTGGCCGGCGCTGCCGACAGCCATGCCCAGGGCATTGCCCTTGACGAACATGTCAGCCCACTGGATGCCCACCATCCAGCTCCAGGCGTCGTCAGCGCTGTCGACGAAACCGTCAGACCAGCCGCCACCAACGCTGATCGAAGGCACCCAACCGGACTCGGCAGGAGACCAGTAGGCACTCAGGCCGACGTTGTTGGTGCTGTCGAAGCCCACGAAGTCGGAGTAGGTGTAGGCGAAGGCCGCACCCCAGTTGTCGCCGGCATAGCCGATCTGAACAGTACCGGTGTAGTCCTCACCGACGCCCCGGGAGGAATCCTCAGCAGCGTTCTCGTTGGACACGAAGTTAGCGCTGATGCTGAAGCCTTCGTTCTGCCACCAGAGACCGACACCAGCGCCGAGGTTCAGGCTGTAGGTCGCCCGGGCACCGGCGTAGGTGAACAGGTCGAGGATGGTGTCAGCCGGGTAGGCGCTGGGCCACATGGCCAGCATGTCGTCCTGACGGACCTTGGCACCGAAGGTGGCGGTGAAGGAGTCGGAGATGGGGAACTGGTAGAAGAGGCGGTTGATGCCGACGGAGTCAGCACCGCTCTCCTCCTGGAAAGCCACCTCCATGGCGGTGTTGCCGTTGCCGAACACCGAATCACCGAAGTTGCCGGCGCGCAGGGTGGTGCGCAGCAGGTCCTTGCCGGTGAAGCTGGTGTCGAACATCAGGCGAACGTCATAGTTCGCGGTGACGTTGTCGCCGAAGCCGGTCTCGCCAGCGCCGCCGAGCACCATGGTGGCGATGCCCTTGAGCTTGGTGGTGGTGGAGAACTGGTTGGCCTCCAGTTCACCCACCTTGGCCTCGAGGCCGTCCACGCGGCCCTTGAGGATGGCGAGCTCCTTCTCGAACTCGGCCATCAGGCGCTTGAGCTCATCGGTCACCTCGGTGACGCGATCGAGACAGGCGTTCAGCAGGGCGGCCGCCTCGAAGCGGGTCATGGCCCGCTGGCCCTTGTAGGTGCCGTCGGGGTAGCCGGCGACGCAGCCGTAGCGCTCGATCAGGTTCGAGAGGGCCTGGTAGGCCCAGTCGGTGGGCTGAACGTCGGAAAACTGGGAGATGCTGGTGACTTGCTCCTGGGAGGCGTACTGGTTGACGCCGTCCATGTTGAGCTCGGAAGCCGTGGCAGCCACGGGGGCCAGCAGGCCCAGAGCCGCAGGGGCAACCAGCAGTTGCTGGAAGAGTTTCATGGGGTCCTCACACAAAAAGGGCGCAATGCGCCTCGTGCCCATCGTGGTCACGGCAAAGGCCTGTTACACCAGCCCCTGTGCCAGAGAACACAATGGCCCTGCACAGGCTGGATCGGCGGGTGGGTCGGGCGGGCGGTGGGCAGCTCAAAACGATGCCCCCGGCAGTCCAGGAATGTCCTGGGCTACCGGGGGCTCTCGCCGGGTCCGCAGGTGCGGAACCGTTTGATCAGGGTTGAGGCGCCGTAATCAGCCGGCGTTCTCCGCGATCAGCAGACCCTTGATGAAACAACTGGAACTCACGGGCACCTCCTCCTTGGGGGATGACGTCAACCGGCGACGCTTCCGGCATCCGGCCCAGGGGCCGCTACCACGTCACTGCTGACTGGACGGCCGGATCCTAACCAGGATTTCGGGGCTGCCCGCGAGCCGGTTCCGGCTGCGCGCTGCACCGTGGGTAGCCTGATCGCCCTTTGGGCCTGGAACCACCTTGAAGCCTGCGACGCGCCGTGAGAGCCCCGTAGGCCTGCCCGCCAACCTGCGGCGGCGCCATTGGACCTTCCCGGCCCGGAGCCGCCGCAACAAGCTGAAGCGGGCCCTGCATGACACCCTCGAGCGGCTTGTGGGCTGGGCTTCGTTGCCCGGTGATGTGCCCGTCTTCCGTGCCGACCAGTTCCCCTGGATCACCGACGTGGAACGGCAGTGGCCGGCCGTGCGCCGGGAGCTCGATGCGGTGATGGAGCACCGCAGGGCGATGCCCAGCTTTCAGGAGATCCTGCCCCAGGTGGGCAAGATCCAGAGGGACGACCAGTGGAAGACGTTCTTTCTCAAGGGCGTGGGCATGGACTGCCGCGAAAACGCGCGCCGCTGCCCCCACACCATGCAGCTGCTCGCCACCATCCCCGGCTGCAGCACCGCCTTCTTCTCGATCCTCTCGCCCCGCAAGCACATCCCCCCCCACCGCGGTGCCTGGGCCGGCGTGCTGCGGCTGCACCTGGGGCTGATCGTGCCCGAGCCGCGCGAGTGCTGCCGGATCCGCATCGCCGATGAGATTCACACCTGGGAGGAGGGCCGCTGTCTGGTGTTCGACGACACCTACAACCACCAGGTGTGGAACGACACCGACGGCTACCGCGTGGTGCTGTTCGTGGACTTCGCCCGGCCGCTGCGCTGGCCGGTTTCGCTGTTCAACAGCTGGCTGCTCAACCTGGCGGCCCTGGCGCCCTTCCTGCGGGAGGCCAACCAGAACCAGCAGGCCGCCGAGCGGAGCTTCTGGGGCCGGCTGGCCCAAACTCCAGCGGACGGCTGAGGGGCTGGAGCCACAAAAAAGCGCCCCTTGAAAGGAGCGCTTTGCAGATGTGGTGAAGCCGTGAACCGGCCTTCGGCTGCCGAAGGAGCTCTGCCGGCTGCCGAAGGAGCTCTGCCGTGATCAGAGCGCGTTGCCGCGAGGCAGGACCTCTTCAGGGAAGACGAAGTTTTCGTGCGGCTGGTCAGCCGGTGCCATCCAGGCGCGGATGCCTTCATTCAGAAGAATGTTCTTCGTGTAGAAGGTCTCGAACTCGGGGTCCTCCGCCGCGCGGATCTCCTGCGACACGAAGTCGTAGGCGCGCAGGTTCAGGGCCAGGCCGATGATGCCGATGCTGCTGGTCCACAGACCCATCACCGGCACGAACAGCATGAAGAAGTGCAGCCAGCGCTTGTTGGAGAAGGCGATCCCGAAGATCTGGCTCCAGAAGCGGTTGGCGGTGACCATCGAATAGGTCTCCTCCTCCTGGGTGGGCTCGAACGCCTTAAAGGTGTTCGACTGCTCGCCGTCCTCGAACAGGGTGTTCTCCACCGTGGCGCCGTGGATGGCGCACAGCAGCGCACCGCCCAGGATGCCGGCCACGCCCATCATGTGGAACGGGTTCAGCGTCCAGTTGTGGAAGCCCTGCAGGAACAGCAGGAAGCGGAAGATGGCCGCCACGCCGAAGCTGGGCGCGAAGAACCAGCTGCTCTGACCCAGGGGGTACATCAGGAACACGCTGACGAACACCGCGATCGGACCGGAGAAGGCGATGGCGTTGTAGGGACGGATGCCCACCAGACGGGCGATCTCGAACTGACGCAGCATGAAGCCGATCAGACCGAAGGCGCCGTGCAGGGCCACGAACGGCCAGAGGCCACCGAGCTGCACCCAGCGCACGAAGTCACCCTGGGCTTCCGGGCCCCAGAGCAGCAGCAGGCTGTGGCCCATGGCATCGGCCGGGGTGCTCACCGCCGCGGTGAGGAAGTTGCAGCCCTCCAGGTAGGAGCTGGCAATGCCGTGGGTGTACCAGGAGGTGGCGAAGGTGGTGCCGGTCAGCCAGCCGCCCAGCGCCAGGTAGGCGCAGGGGAAGAGCAGCAGGCCGGACCACCCGACAAATACGAAACGGTCGCGCTTGAGCCAGTCATCGAGGACGTCGAACCATCCCCGTGCCGCTGGCGCGCGCCCTACAGCGATCGTCATGAGAAACGGGCTTCATGAAGCGTTACGTCTTTGATCGTACGGGGCCAGGCTGCGGAGTGCGGACCTGCGCCCCTGGTTTTGGGTAGAACCACCTAGTGGGAACCGCCGCCACGCGCGCGCCGTCGCCGCAGGCCAGAGTGGGCGCCAATCCAGTCGCCGCCATGTACCTCGTCGAGCTCTCCCTCAAGCTCAGCCCCATGCCGATCGCGGTTCAGCGCAAGGAGCTGGCCGACGCCCAGAGCCTCTACGACACGGTGAAGCAGGCCCTCGAGGGGGGCGGCCCCAGGGTGCTGGAACTCACCTGTGAGAAGGAGGCGGACAAGAAGGTGAGCCTCCTGACCAGCGAGGTGGTGGCTGTGCAGGTCTACGAGAAGTCCGCCAGTGCCAGCGGCGGCAAGCGCCCAGGCTTCAGCTTCGACAGCTGATCGCACCGGCATGGCCGCTCCCGGGACAATCCCTCCACCCCTGCGGGTGGAGCGCCTCTCCTTCGCCTGGCCCAACGGCCATGCCGCCCTGCGCCACTGCGCCCTGCAGATCCCCCGCCCCGGCCTGTGGATGCTGGTGGGCACCAACGGCAGCGGCAAGAGCACCTTGCTGCGCCTGATCGCCGGCCTGCTGGAGCCCCGCAGCGGCCGGGTGGAGGCCCAAGGGCGCACGGCCCTGGTGTTCCAGAACCCCGATCACCAGCTGCTGCTGCCCAGCTGCGGCAGCGACCTGCTGCTGGCGATCGATCCCAGCCTCAGCCGCAGCGCCCGGGAGGGGCGGCTGGCCGAGGTGCTTGAGGCGGTGGGCCTCAGCGGCATGGCCGACCGGCCGATCCACAGCCTCAGCGGCGGCCAGAAGCAACGGCTGGCCATCGCCGCCGCCCTGGCCAGCGGAGCCGAGCTGCTGCTGCTGGATGAGCCCACTGCCCTGCTCGACCCGGACAGCCAGCAGGAGGTGCTCAGCCTGATCCGACGGCTCACCGCCCCCGGGCCCCGCCAGCTCACCGCCCTCTGGGTGACCCACCGGCTGGAGGAGCTGGCCTGCTGCGATGGAGCCGCCCTGATGGAACAGGGACACCTCGGCCCCTGGGAACCCGGATCGCGCGTGGCGGCGCGGGTGGCGCCGCGGCGAGCAGGCCCCTTGCAGGGCGGCAAGGCTGAGGGGTAAGTTCATCGGGCCGGTGCCACCGGCCTTCCCCTGAACGGATCCTCGATCCGCTTCATGTCCGGGTCGTAATCCTCGGTAGCTCAGCGGTAGAGCGGTCGGCTGTTAACCGATTGGTCGCAGGTTCGAATCCCGCCCGGGGAGTTTGATGGTCGGCTTCCGCGGCCTGATCGGTCCGAAGGGTCCCTCCGAAGGGCCCCAGGTGTTGTCGCCAGGGATGGTGCCGCCCAGTCGCGACCTGTCCGTTCAGGAAGGCGTGGCTCTGAACGGGTCGGCTCTGAATGGGTCAGCCTGGTGCTGCTTGCCAGAGAAGCGGGAGTTTCACAACAAAATCGCTGGAAAAGATTCTGAAGATCCGTCGCACCTGGCCAGCGGTGCTGCGGCCAGACCGCAGGCCAGCACTGGATCCAGACGGGCCGACCCGCACCGGTTGCAGGCGGCTGTTCCATCCCTGGCTCACTACCAGGAGCCGGAACTGGGAAAATGCAAGTCTCCTGTAAGGCCTCCGACCCTTCCGTCGACCAGCCCGCCAGGGGGTCGTCATCCCCTCCCAGCAGCGCGCTCCTGCATCAGCCATGAAACCTTGCATCCTGCTGATCGAGGACGACAGCGACATGCGGGACCTGGTCGCGGGGCATCTGGAGCATGGGGGCTTCGATGTGCAGCGCGCCGAGGACGGCATCAAGGGCCAGGCCCTGGCTCTGCAGTTCACCCCCGACCTGGTGCTGCTCGATCTGATGCTGCCGAAGGTGGATGGTCTCACCCTCTGCCAGCGGCTTCGCCGCGACGAGCGCACGGCCCGGATCCCGATCCTGATGATCACGGCGCTGGCCGACACCAAGGACAAGGTGAGCGGCTTCAATTCCGGAGCCGATGACTACCTCACCAAGCCCTTCGATCTGGAGGAGCTCACCGTGCGGGTGAAGGCGCTGCTGCGCCGCACCGACCACGCCCCCCTCTCCACCCAGCACAACGAGATCCTCAGCTTCGGGCCGATCACCCTGGTGCCGGAGCGCTTCGAGGCGATCTGGTTCGACCAGCCCGTGCGCCTCACCCACCTGGAGTTCGAGCTGCTGCACTGCCTGCTGCAGCGGCACGGCCAGACCGTGGCCCCTTCCCTCATCCTCAAGGAAGTGTGGGGCTACGAACCCGACGACGACATCGAGACGATCCGCGTGCACGTGCGTCATCTGCGCACCAAGCTGGAACCCGACCCGCGCAAACCCCGTTTCATCAAGACGGTGTACGGCGCCGGATACTGCCTCGAGCTTCCCAGCGGCGATCAGCTCGCTGCCCTGACCCCCGTGGTTCAGGACGCACGCACCGCCCAGGCCAGCTAGGGCTTAGGGGTCCAGCCAGGACCCTCACTCAGGTCACCAGGCCGGCCAGCTCGAGCAGGGCCACTTCCCAGGCCAGCCGAGGCTGCACGTAGGCCAGCAGCTGGCGGCGCAGCCGCTCCAGCCTGTTCACCGCCGCCGCGCTCGGCCGGTGACGCCACAGCACCAGCTGCCACCACTGCAGCAACCAGAGCTGCTGCTCCGCATCCAGGGCTTCGGTGAGGTCGCGGGCCAGGCTCAGGGCCACCACCGGATCCGTGCCCGCCGGCAGGGCCTGCAGCCGATCCACCAGTCCCTCCGGCAGCCCCTGCCACTGCTGGCGATGGGCCAGCAGCGCCCCCGGGGATCCCGCCGCCAGTTCCAGCAGTTCCGGGGGGTCGGGACAGGACGGAGCCGGCGCCGCCGCCAGCACCCTGGCCATGGAGTCGGAATCCAGACGCCCAAAGCGGATCTGCTGACAGCGGGAGCGGATGGTGCTCAGCAGCTGCTCGGGCGCCGAGCAGATCAGCAGCACCATGCCGCGTCCCGGCTCCTCGAGGGTCTTGAGCAGGGCATTGGCGGCGGCCTCGGCCATCGCTTCCGCCCCGTCGAGCACCACCAGGCAGCCGGCGGCCTCCACGGGCCGGCGGGCCAGGAAGCGGGTGAGCTCGCGGATCTGCTCCAGCCGCAGCTGCGGTGGACTGCGGCGGCTCACGCCCCGCTCCAGGGCCTGGGAGGCGGGCACCAGCTGGCCCTTGTCCAGATGGGTGGGTTCCACCCAGAGCAGATCGGGATGGTTGCCCGCCTCCAGCCGGCGGCGCAGGGGCACGGATCCCTCGGGTCCGGCGATCACCCCCTCGAGGAAACGGAGTGCCGCCAGCCGCCGCCCCACCCCGTCGGGCCCGCTCAGCAGGTAGGCCGGCGCCAGGCGCCTGCTGCGGAGGGAGGCCTCCAGCAGGGCCACGGCCCGCTCCTGCCCGAGCACGTCGGCGAACAGACCGGCCGCAGTGGCCATCGTCACGGAGCCTCCTGCGATCCGCCCTGGGCCAGACCCAGCAGGGCGTCACGGCAGGCGGCGGTGACCCGGTCGGCGGGGGCCGTGGCATCGATCCTCAGCCAGCCCCGCTCCTCCGCAAGGCTGGCGAAGCCGCCGGCGACGCGCTCCAGAAAGCCCGCTCCCGCCGCCTCGATCCGATCAGCCGCCCGACCGCCACGGCGCCGCAGGGAGTCCTCCAGGGGCAGATCCAGCCACAGGGTGAGGTCGGGCTGCAATCCGGCCGTGGCCACCGCCTCGAGCTGCTGGATGAGGTCGAGGTCGAGGCCGCGGCCATGGCCCTGGTACGCCGCCGTGGAACCACTGAAGCGGTCGCTCAGCACCCAGTGGCCGGCCGCGAGGGCCGGCCGGATCGTGTGCTCCACATGCTGAGCCCGATCGGCGGCATAGAGCAGCAGCTCGGCAGTGGTGCCTGGCGCCGCGCCGCCCGGGGGATGGAGCAGGAGCTCGCGCAGCGCCCGGCCCAGGGGAGTGCCTCCCGGTTCACGCGTCACGATCAGCTGCCGGTCCGGGGGCAGGCAACCCGCCTCGGAGCTCTCCAGCCAGCGGCTCAACGCCTGCAGCTGGGTCGTCTTACCGCAACCGTCGATGCCCTCGAGCACCACGAATCTTCCGGTGCGGGCGTGGTCAACCGCCACCGCTGCCCCCCCGCGGCCCAGGGCCATCCTGCAGCAGCAGCGCATTGAGCACCACCGTGATCGAGCTCAGGGCCATCAGCAGGGCCGCCAGAGGCGGGTTGAGCAGCACGCCATGGCTGGGGAGCAGGGCGCCGGCGGCGACCGGCAGCACGATCAGGTTGTAGCCGAAGGCCCAGACGAGGTTCTGGCGCACCTTGGCCATGGTGCGCGAGGCCAGCTCCAGGGCCTGGGGGATGCCTTCCAGCTGGTCGCCGAGGATCACCAGATCGGCGCTGTCGCGGGCCACCCCGGTGCCGGTGCCCACGGCGATGCCCAGATCGGCGGCCGCCAGCGCAGGGGCGTCGTTGATGCCATCGCCCACCATGGCCACAGGGCCGGCGCTCCCCTGGCGCTGGACGATCGCCGCCAGCTTCTGTTCCGGGCGCTGTTCCCAGGCCAGCTCATCGGGCCGCAGGCCGAGCCGGTTCCCCAGGCGCCGCACCGGCTCGGCCCGATCGCCGCTCAGCAGCCCCAGCTCCAGCCCCTGCTGGCGCAGCTGCTGAAGCACCCGGGCGGCATCGGGCCGGAGCTCATCCTCCACGGCGATGAGGCCCAGCAGTTCATCCTCGCCGGCCAGGGCCAGCACCGTGGCGCCCCGGCGCTCCAGCTCCTCCAGACGCGCCTGCGCCAGGGGATGCCCACCGGGCAGCACCCAGGCGAGCTGGCCGAGGCGGAAGGTGTGTCCGGCAATCACCCCGCTCACACCGGCGCCGGCGGTGGTGTGGGCGGCCTCCAGCGGAAGCAGGGGCAGGCCGCGGCCCTCGGCCTGCTGCAACAGGGCGAAGGCCAGGGGATGGCGGGTGCTGGCTTCCAGGCTGGCGGCCCACTGCACCAGCCGATCCTCCAGGCCGAGGTCAGGGGCGGCGCCTGCCGGAGCTCCTGATGACGCCGTCAGGGGCACGATGGCGGTCACCAGGGGCCGCCCCCGGGTGAGGGTGCCGGTCTTGTCGAACAGCACGGTGCGCAGGGCGGCGGCGGTTTCGATGGCCTCCCCACCGCGGAACAGACAGCCACGCCGGGCCGCCAGACCGGTGCCCACCGTGATGGCCGTGGGGGTGGCCAGGCCCAGGGCACAGGGGCAGGCCACCACGAGCACGGCGATGGCGAGCTCCAGGGCGAGGGAGAGCGGGCTGGTGGCTCCCGCCCCCAGCAACCCATGGCTGCCGTGGATGGCGTGCTCCCCCGGCATGGCGGGCTGCAGCACGGTCGGCCAGAGCTGGGTACCCCATTGCCACCAGAACAGGAAGGTGGCCAGGGCCAGGGCCAGAACCCCCAGGGTGAAACGGCCGGCCACCCGGTCGGCGAGCCCCTGGATCGGTGCCTTGCGCGCCATGGCCTGCTCCACCAGGTGGAGGATCCGGGCGATGGCGCTCTCCGCCCCCGGGCGCAGCACCTCCAGCAGCAACGGTCCCTGGAGGTTCAGGGCGCCGGCGCCCACCTCAACCCCGGCATCTGCCTCCTGGGGCAGCGGTTCCCCGGTGAGGCTCGAGACATCGAGAGCCGAGAAGCCCTCGAGCACCACGGCATCCACGGGCACCCGGTCGCCCGGCAGCAGCCGGATGCGATCGCCACGCCGCAGGCCCCCGACCCGCACCTCCCGCGGCGGACCCCCGTCCATCACCAGCAGGGCGGTATCGGGCTGGAGGGCCGCCAGCTGCTCCAGCGCCAGGCCCGTGCGGTAGCGGGCCCGCTCCTCCAGGAAGCGGCCGAGCAGCACGAAGCCGAGCAGCATCACCGGCTCGTTGAAAAAGCAGGGCAGGCCGCTGGCCGGCCAGAGCAGGCCCACCATGCTGGCCAGATAGGCACTGCCGACCCCCAGGGCGATCAGGGTGTCCATCGAGGGCAGCCCGGCCCAGGCGGCGCGCCAGCCCGCCACCAGGATCGGCCGGCCCGGGCCGGCCAGGGCCAGGGTGGCCACCAGGGCATGGGGCCAGAAGGAGCTCGGTTGGGGGGCCAGATGGCCCACCCCGGACACCAACAGCAGCAGCAGAGCCAGCACCAGCTGCTGCCAGCGGCTCCACCAGTGGCGCTCCCGCTGCCGGCTGGCCAGAGAGGCCGCCGGGGCGGAGGTGTCCCGCAGGCTGGCCTGGAAGCCCAGCCCGGCCAGGGACTGCTGCAGAGCGGGCAGCAGATCGGGAGCGCCTTCGCCCTTAGCCACCAGGGGGTCGAGCTCGACCCAGGCGGTGCGGGTGATCAGATTCACGCTGGCCTGGCGCACACCCGGCTGGGCGAGCAGACGCTGCTCGACGGCCCGCACGCAGCCGCCGCACTTCATGCCTTCGATGTCGAGCAGCAGGGGCTCCGGCGGCTCGCTCCGCTGCAGCGGCGGAGCTGGCCGGGTCTGAGCGGGCCCGCGGGCCGGGGAGTGGGGTGGTGCTGTCAGAGCCAGGGACTGGCGCACATCACCCCTGAGGCTAGGCAGGCCGCCCCGGCAGGGATCGGCCAGGATGGGAAACCCTGAAGCTCGCTGAACCGCCGGTGCCCCGCTCCCAACGCAACGACAACTTCATCGACAAGAGCTTCACGGTGATGGCGGACCTGATCCTCAAGGTGCTGCCCACCAACCGCCGGGCCAAGGAGGCCTTCGCCTACTACCGCGACGGCATGAGCGCCCAGGCCGACGGGGAATACGCCGAAGCGCTGGAGAACTACGAGGAGGCCCTCAAGCTCGAGGATGACCCCAACGACAAGGCCTTCATCCTCTACAACATGGCTCTCGTGTTCGCCTCCAACGGCGAGCATCAGAAGGCGCTCGACTTCTACGGCCGGGCCCTGGAGCTCAACAGCAAGATGCCCCAGGTGCTCAACAACATGGCCGTGATCCACCACCACCTGGGCTCAATCGCCGAGGAGAACGGCGATGCCGACGAGGCCGACCGCTGCTACGACCTGGCGGCCGACTGCTGGGGCAAGGCGATCCGCCTGGCCCCCAACAACTACATCGAGGCCCAGAACTGGCTCAAGACCAGCGGCCGCGGCAGCGTCGACGTCTATTTCTGAAGCCGTTTCTGAAGCCGTCGATTCCTGGGTGGCCAAGCTGCTGCAACGTCCTCACCGCCTGAACCGGGCTGGCTCGGGAGCCGCCGGGTCCAGTCCGTGAGGGCCTTGGTGTGCAGCTCGTGCAGGATGGCGGACCCATCCTCCGAAGTGCTTGCATCACATCCTGGCCCTGGAACTGCTTCAGCTGCTGCTCCTCGGTGCCGCTGTGATCGTTCACCTCACCACGGCCCTGCGTGGCAGGCGGCAGGACAGATCCTGGAGCCTGCTGCTCGCGATGGCCGTGCTGGCCGGGTTCTGCCGCGAACTCGATCCCGACCTGATGGACCATCAGGTTCTGGAGTGGTGGGCCTGGCTGGGTCGCAAGGTGGTGTACAGGGGGGTGATCGCCGCCGCCGTTCTCTGCCTGCTGGCAGGGCTGCTGCATCACCCTGCGGGCCTGAAGGCCT
Organism: Cyanobium sp. PCC 7001; assembly: GCF_000155635.1. NCBI lineage: Bacteria > Bacillati > Cyanobacteriota > Cyanophyceae > Synechococcales > Prochlorococcaceae > Cyanobium > Cyanobium sp. PCC 7001. Next base: position 2,319,310 of record NZ_DS990556.1, on the reverse strand, counting down.
GGGCCCACGGGCCGCTGCTGCTCACCTGGTCGGCCGCGATTGCCCTGCTGGTCGCCGGATCGATCGCTGAGGACCACGGCATGATGCTTGTCGAGGAGATGTTCGAACTCGCCGGAGAAGCCCTGGTGGCTGTTGGCGCGGTGCTGCACCGCCAGCGGGTGCTCCCCTCCCGATCGCCCAGCGCAGGCGACAGCTGCTGATCAGACCACTGGTCCGGTGGGCTCGTCCGCCGGGTGCACCCCCAGGGCCGCCACCAGGGCCTGGGCCACATCCCCGGCCTCGTGCAGCTCCAGCCCCAGGGAGCGGGCCGCTCCTCCCAGGCCACTGGCCCGGGGCACCACCGCCCGCACGAAGCCCAGACGCGCCGCCTCCTGCAGGCGCAGCTCCAGCTGGCCCACGGGCCGCAGCTGTCCCCCCAGCCCCAGTTCCCCCACCAGCACCGTGCCCGCCGGCAGGGTGAGGTCGCGGAAGCTGGCCACCACGGCCGCCGCCACCCCCAGATCGGCGGCAGGCTCCTCCACCTCCAGCCCGCCGGCCACCGCGAGATAGCAGTCGAAGCGGGAGAGGGGCAGGCCCAGGTGCTTCTCCAGCACGGCCAGGATCTGGTGCAGCCGGTTCACCGCCAGACCGGTGGCACTGCGTCGGGGACTGGCGTAGCTGGTGGTGCTCACCAGGGCCTGGAGCTCCACCAGCAGCGGCCGGGTGCCCTCGCAGGCCACGATCGTGGCGCTGCCGCTGCTGGGTTCGTCGCCGAGGAACAGCTCGCTTGGATTGGTCACCTCCGCCAGCCCCCGGTCGCGCATCTCGAACACGCCCAGTTCGTGGGTGGCGCCGAAGCGGTTCTTCACGGCCCGCAGCAGCCGGTGGCTGGCGAAGCGATCGCCCTCGAAGGTGAGCACCGCATCCACCAGGTGCTCGAGCACCTTCGGACCGGCCAGCATCCCCTCCTTGGTCACATGCCCCACCAGCAGCAGGGCCGTGTCCTGGCGTTTGGCGATGCGGGCCAGGGCGGCGGCACACTCGCGCACCTGGGCCACCGAGCCCGGGGCACTACTGAGCTCTGCGTCATGGAGGGCCTGGATGCTGTCCACGATCGCCACCGCCGGCCGCAGGGCCTCGAGCTCCTGCAGCACCAGCTCCAGATCCGTTTCGGCCAGCAGCTGCAGATCGCCCCCCTGCTCCCGGCCCGGGGCCACCGCGTCCGCGGGGCCGAGCCGCTGCCAGCGGAGCTTCACCTGCTGGGCCGATTCCTCGGCGCTCACGTAGAGCACCGAGGCCCGCTGGGCCATGGCCTGGGCGCTCTGCAGCAGCAGGGTGCTCTTGCCGATGCCGGGATCCCCGCCCACCAGCACCAGGGAGCCAGGCACCAGCCCGCCCCCCAGCACCCGGTCCAGTTCGCCGTAGCCGCTGGCCAGGCGCTCCAGCGGGCGCTCCCCCACGTCCCGGATCGGAGCGGAGCGACGCGGCGCGGCCTCGGCACGGCGGCCCGGTCCGGCCGCCTGGGGACGCAGCCGCCGGCCATCGGTGGCGCCGGCCTGTTCCACCAGGGTGTTCCAGCTGCCGCAGCTGCTGCAGCGTCCGAAGAACTGGCGCGTCTGGGCTCCGCAGCTGCTGCAGACGAAATGGGAAGCGGACCTGGCCAAGGGAGCAGCGCGGTGAGGAGTGTTCGGTGAGGACTATGAAGAAAGGTGGCTTTGCGTGAAAAGTTGACCCCTCGGGCCTTTTCAGTAGGGCGATCCGATGTAGCTGCCCCAGGGAGGCCACGAGGAGGTGATGACAGCGTCCCCAACCAGTCCAGCCAAGGAGAAGGAGACGATCCTGGTCGTCGACGATGAAGCCAGTATCCGCCGCATCCTCGAGACGCGGCTGTCGATGATCGGCTACCAGGTGGTGACCGCGTCCGACGGCATGGAGGCCCTGGAGTGCTTCCGGGAGAGCCACCCGGACCTGGTGGTGCTCGACGTGATGATGCCGAAGCTCGATGGCTACGGCGTGTGCCAGGAACTCCGCAAGGAGTCCGACGTGCCGATCGTGATGCTCACCGCCCTGGGCGATGTGGCCGACCGCATCACAGGCCTCGAGCTCGGTGCCGACGACTATGTGGTGAAGCCCTTCAGCCCGAAGGAGCTGGAGGCCCGCATCCGCTGCGTGCTGCGGCGGGTGGAGAAGGAACAGGTGGCGGGCATCCCCAACTCGGGGGTGATCACGGTGGGCGACCTGCGCATCGACACCAACAAGCGCCAGGTGTACCGGGGTGACGAGCGCATCCGTCTGACCGGCATGGAGTTCAGCCTGCTGGAGCTGCTGGTGAGCCGCAGCGGCGAGCCCTTCAGCCGCGGCGAGATCCTCAAGGAGGTGTGGGGCTACACCCCGGAGCGTCACGTCGACACCAGGGTGGTGGATGTCCACATCTCCCGGCTGCGCTCCAAACTGGAGGATGATCCGGCCAACCCCGAGCTGATCCTCACGGCTCGCGGTACCGGCTATCTGTTCCAACGCATCGTCGATCCCGTTGCCCCCGAAGGAGCCTGACAAGCGCACCAAGCCCCGGCGGGCGATCCGCCGGCTGGTGATCTGGTACCGCCGCAACGCGGCCGTGACCAGCCTGGTGGGTACCGCCAGCACCGCCGCCAGCAGCGCCGTGTCCGGGGCTGGCAATGTGGCAGGAGCGGCCAGCTACGCAGCCAACACCGTGCTGCAGCCCCTGGTGTTCGACCCGCTGCGGCGGCTGCAGCGGGGCCTGGGGGGGCCGGATGAAGACACCCCGATCAACGACGCCGATCGGCTCTGGGTGGCCGTGGACGGCATGGGCGGCGACCACGCCCCGGGCCCGATCCTGGAGGGCTGCCTGCAGGCGGTGGAGCGGCTGCCGCTGCGGATCCGCTTCGTGGCCGAAACCACCCCTCTGCAGGCGGCCGTGGCCGAACTGGGCCTGCAGGAGAAGCTGGATGCCGCCCTCGCCAGCGGCCTGATTCAGCTCGTGGCCAGCGGCCCCTCGGTGGGGATGCACGAGGAGGCCACGGTCGTGCGGCGCAAGCGCGACGCCAGCATCAACATGGCGATGGCCCTGGTGAAGCAGGGCGCGGCGACCGCCGTGTACTCCGCCGGCAACTCCGGCGCCGTGATGGCCTCGGCCATCTTCCGCCTCGGCCGGCTCAAGGGCATCGACCGGCCGGCGATCGGTGCCCTCTTCCCCACCAAGGACCCCGAGCAGCAGGTGCTGGTGCTGGATGTGGGCGCCAACATGGACTGCAAACCCGAGTGGCTGCTGCAGTTCGCCCTGCTCGGCAACATCTACAGCCGCGACGTGCTGCAGGTGGCCAGGCCCCGCATCGGCCTGGTGAACATCGGCGAGGAGGACTGCAAGGGCAATGAGCTCTGCCTCCGCACCCATGGGCTGCTGACAGCCGAGCCCCGCTTCCACTTCGCCGGCAACTGCGAGGGCCGCGACATCCTCTCGGGCCAGTTCGATGTGGTGGTGTGCGACGGCTTCACCGGCAACGTGCTGCTGAAGTTCCTCGAGAGCGTGGGCAGCGTGCTGCTCGATGTGATCAAGGTGGAACTGCCGCGCGGCCGCCGCGGCAAGGTGGGCTCCGCCTTCCTGATCAACAACCTGCGGCGCATCAAGAAGCGCCTCGACCATGCCGAACATGGGGGCGCCCTGCTGCTCGGCGTGGATGGGGTGTGCGTCATCGGCCACGGCAGCAGCAAGGCGCTGTCGGTGCTGAGCGCCCTGCGTCTGGCCCACTCCGCCGCCAACCATGGCGTGATGGACAACCTCCACGCCCTGAGCGAGGAAACCGGGGTCGTTGCCTGTGGTTGACTGAGCCCACCCGCGGGCTGATCCCCTCTTGGCGCTCGGCGTTTCGCTCAGCCTGGCAGACACCCGGCCAGGGCCTGCCCTCGGCATGGCCCTGGTGGGGTGCGGCAGCGCGGTGCCCTCGGCCAGCATCAGCAATGACCAGCTGAGCGAGCGGGTCGACACCAGCGACGCCTGGATCCGCTCCCGCACGGGAATCGCGGCCCGCCGTGTCGCCGGCCCCGACGAACCGCTCACCGCCATGGCCACAGGGGCGGCCGCGGCCGCCCTGGCCCACGCAGGCTGGGAGCCACAGGATCTGGACCTGATTCTGCTGGCCACCTCCAGTCCCGATGACCTCTTCGGCACGGCGCCGCTGGTGCAGGGCTGTCTGGGGGCAGGCAACGCCGTGGCCTTCGACCTCACCGCCGCCTGCAGCGGTTTTCTCTTCGCCCTGATCACGGCGGGGCAGTACATCGCCTCCGGCGCCGTGCGCCGCGCCCTGGTGATCGGTGCCGACCAGCTCAGCCGCTGGGTCGACTGGGACGACCGCAGCACCTGCGTGCTGTTCGGCGATGGGGCCGGAGCGGTGGCCGTGGAGGCCTGCGACGCCGGGAGCACCGGGCTGCTGGGCTTCCGCATGCTCTCCGATGGGCGCCGCAACGGCTGCCTCACCCTGGCCCAGACCCAGGACCATGTGCCGCTGCTGGGGGGACTCACCAACCAGCGGGGTGGCTTCGCGGCCATCCACATGAACGGGCAGGAGGTGTACAAGTTCGCCGTGCGGGAGGTACCGGCCGTGCTCGGTGAGCTGCTCGAGGCCACCGGCACCAGCGCCGACCAGCTCGACTGGCTGCTGCTGCATCAGGCCAACCAGCGGATCCTGGACGCGGTGGCCGAGCGGTTCGCCATGCCGCCGGAGCGGGTGCTCAGCAACCTGGCCGCCTACGGCAACACCTCGGCGGCCACGATTCCGCTGATGCTGGATGAGGCCGTGCGCGATGGCCGGGTGAAGCCGGGCCATCTGCTCGGCAGCAGCGGTTTCGGCGCCGGACTCAGCTGGGGCGCGGCCCTGCTGCGCTGGAGCGGCCCCGGCACACCGGCCGCTGGCTGACAGCCGCGGGGAGAGCTGCGGCAGAGAGCTGCCGCCGTAGCCTCCTGCCGCAGTGATCGGTGCCAGCAGGATGGGGATTGCCTGGGTGTTTCCCGGCCAGGGTTCGCAGAAGGTGGGCATGGCCGCTGGGGTGCTGGAGCTGCCCGGGGCCCGGCAGCGCTTCGACCAGGCCTCGGCCCTGCTGGGACGCGACCTGCTGGCCATCTGCGCCGGAGACGCCGACGGCGAGCTGGCTGACCTCAGCGACACCCGCAACACCCAGCCCGCCCTGTTCGTGGTGGAGAGCCTGCTGGTGGATGCCCTGCTGGCCCAGGGGAGGCAGCCCGATCTGGTGGCGGGCCATAGCCTCGGGGAGCTGGTGGCCCTCTACGCCGCAGGCGTCTTCGATGCCGCCACCGGGCTGGAGCTGATCCAGAACCGCAGCACCTTGATGGCGGCCAGCGGCGGCGGCGCGATGACGGCGGTGATGGGGTTCGAGCGTTCCGAGCTGGAGCAGCTGGTGGCGGCCACCGAGGGCGTGGTGATCGCCAACGACAACAGCAGCGCCCAGGTGGTGCTCTCCGGCACCCCCGAGGCCGTGGCGCAGGTGAGCGGGGCCCTCACCTGCAAACGGGCGATTCCCCTGGCGGTGAGCGGGGCCTTCCATTCCCCGTTCATGGCGGAGGCGGCCGACACGTTCGCGCGCCAGCTCGAGAGCGTGCCCTTCGCGGATGCCCGCGTGCCGGTGCTGAGCAACACCGACCCCAGGCCCGAAACCCGCGGCGAGGCCCTCAAGGCACGGCTGCGCCAGCAGATGACCACGGGCGTGCGCTGGCGCGAAACGATGGAGCGCTGCCAGACCGAGGGCATCGACACCGCCGTGGAGATCGGGCCGGGGTCGGTGCTGAGCGGGCTGTTCAAACGCAGCTGCCCGGGCCTCACCACCGCCCAGATCGCCGGCACCGGCGACCTGGGTCTGTGAGCGGCTCCGGACTCCGGCCGGGCAGCCGGCCGGTGAACGCGATGAAGCGGGTGCTGCGGCGCCGCAAGCGCAGTGAACCCCCGGCCCTGATCCGCACCCCCAAACCCAGCCTGGTGTACCGGCTGATCAGCTACCTGCTGGTGTTTCCGGTCTACCGGCTGCTGTTCCGCGGGCGCACGGCCGGCAATGCCCAGGTTCCCCAGGAGGGGGCCCTGGTGGTGGTGGCCAACCACGGCTCCCATCTCGATCCGCCCCTGCTGGGCCATGCCCTCGGGCGGCCCGTGGCCTTCATGGCCAAGGCCGAGCTGTTCCGGGTGCCGATCCTGGGGCCGATCATCCGGGCCTGCGGGGCCTATCCGGTGTCGCGTGGGGCCAGCGACCGCGAGGCCATCCGCACCGCCACCGACCGGCTGGAGGAGGGCTGGGCCACCGGGGTGTTCATCGACGGCACGCGGCAGGAGAACGGCCGGGTCAACAACCCCTTGCCCGGTGCCGCCCTGCTGGCCGCCCGGGCCGGTGTTCCCCTGCTGCCGGTGGCGATCCTCAACAGCCATCGGGCCCTGGGACCGGGCAGCAAGGGCCTGCGCCTGGTGCCGGTGCACATCCGCATCGGCACCCCGATTCCGCCGCCGGCCTCCCGCCGTCGCCCGGATCTGGAGGCCGCCACCGCGGCCTGCCAGGCCCAGATCAACGCCCTGCTGGACCAGGGCCTGATCGGGCGGGCGTCGCTGCCGCCGCCGCGAGACTCAGCCGCTCTGCCGCCCAGCGCTTCAGATCCCGGCCGCTGAGCACCCACACGGCGGCACGCAGGCCATCGCCCCAGATCTTGCCGCTGCTCTCGGGGTGGCAGTGCTCGCCGCAGGGCACGGGCTCGGGGGTGAGATGGATGCCGCGGCTGCCGGCCACGATCCGGCCCACCAGCAGGGCCCGGTCCATGTGGTCCTGGCTGGTGACCAGCAGGGCATGGCGGATGCGGGCCCGCCGCAGATCGTCCACCAGCGAGGTGAAGTTGCTGAGGGTGTCATTGGCCCGGTAGTCCAGCCGCACCTGATCCGGGGCCAGCCCCTGCCGCTGCTCGAACAGCCAATGGGCGTACTCCGGATTGCTGCCGCCACTCACCACCACGGGCAGCCGGCGCTCGGCGGCCAGTTGGGCGGCCCGCTGCTCCCGGTCCACATCGCCCCCCAGCACCAGGATCATCTGGGGAGGTGGCGGCGCCGGCGACCACCAGCCGCGCGACAGCCACAGCAGGCCGAGCCCCCCGGCCAGCACCAGCCAGCGGCGCCACGGCCAACGGCGGCGCCGGCGCGGTGGGCGACTCCGGGGCACCGGGCCCCCGCCTGGCCCCGGGGAGCGGCCGACCGGCCGGCGAGGGCGGACGCGGGCGGGCATCAGGCGGGCACCGGCCCCGTGGGGTAGTGGGGCAGCACAGGCTCCCAGGGAGCTGGCAGGGAGAGCTGCTGGGCCAGAGCGGCCAGGTCCAGCAGCTGGGACACGTCCTGCCTCACCACCACCTCCGCCGCCACCACCGGAGCCTCCGGCTCCAGGGCATGCAAGGCCTGCGGGTCGGCGTACAGCCGCGGTGCCAGCCGTTCTGCCATGCCTCCCAGGACGGCGCCATCCGGACCGTAGAGCCCCGCCACGACCCCGCGGCGGGGCAGCTCCTGCACCAGCCAGGTGGGGCGCTCCAGCTGCAGGCGCCGCGCCATGAGCAGAAAGCTCCCCACGCCCTGGAGGGGGATCTGCAGCTGCTGGGCCAGGGTGCGGGCCAGCACCACGGTGAGCCGGGTGCCGGTGAACCCCCCGGGACCGGTGGCCACCGCCAGCCGGGCCAGGCGGCGCCAGCGGGAGGCCGGCAACACAGCCTCCACGCAGTTCAGCAGGGAGCCGGAGAGCTCCCGGCCGAGGGGAAACTCCTGCAACCGGTCAGTGGCGCCCGTGCCGGCGGCGGCCTCGAGATCACGCAGCCCGACTCCCAGCACGGAGCTGGAGCTGTGCAGAGCCAGGATCCAGCTCATCGGGGACAGGCCTCACCGGGACGCAGACGCTGCCAGCGGCCAGGGTCGGGGGTGAACGAGGCGCAGGCACGCACGTCCCACTCCACCCCCACGCCGCCAGCGGGAAGATCCAGCACCTGCACGTGGATGCGGGGCTCCTCCGGACGGAAGTCCGGGTGGGGGGTGAGATGGGCAGCGCCGTGCTGGCGCTCCACCGCGTGATAGGCCTGACAGCGGTCGACCCAGCGGCAGTCCACGCAGATGCACATTCCGGCCAGGCCGCGCCAGGGGCCCATTGTGGCGGGCGAACTGCCAGCTGACGAGCAGGCGCGGCAGGTGTGGCGGCGCCTGGCGCCGGAAGGCTGGCCGGTGCCGCTCGAGACCCTCCCCGCCGGCAGTGCCCTGGTGGGAGGGGCGGTGCGGGATGCGCTGCTGGGACGCCTCAGCGCCCAACCGGACCTCGACCTTGTGGTGCCCGGCGGCGCCATCGGACTCTGCCGGGAGCTGGCCAGCCGCCTTGGCGGCACCGCGGTGGTGCTGGATCCTGCCCGCGACATCGCCCGCCTGGTGCTGCGGGGCTGGACCGTGGATCTGGCAGGCCGGGACGGTCCGAGCCTGGAGACCGACCTGCGGCGGCGGGACTACACCGCCAACGCGATCGCCCTGCCCCTGGACGATCCCCCCCGGCTGCAGGACCCCACCGGGGGCCTAGCCGATCTGGCGGCGGGGCGCCTGGCGGCCGTGAGCGAGGCCAATCTGCTGGCCGACCCCCTGCGGCTGCTGCGGGGGGTGCGGCTGAGCCACACGCTGGCGCTGCCCCTGGCGCCACGGAGCGAGGACTGGATCCGCCACCACGCCCGAGCCCTGGGGCAGGTATCCGGCGAACGGGTGTTCACCGAACTCGAGAAGCTCGCCGCCGAGCCCAGCGGCCATCGGGGCCTGGCCTGGAGCCTGCGCCACCATCTCCTGGAGAGCTGGGCAGCGGATGCGACGGCCGCCGGTCCCCTCGAGGCCCTCGATCCCGAACAGGCCCTGGCCTGCGGCCTGGATGGGGCCGAGCTGCGCTGGGCTCTGCCCCTGGCGCGGCTCGCCACCCTGCTGCCTCCGGCCGCCCTGGGCCATCTGCGGGCCAGCCGGCAGTGGCAACAGCGCAGCGCCCGGCTGCGGGGCTGGTGGCAGGCGCTGGAGGAGTGCCCCGATCCCAATGCCCTGGCGGAGCCACAGCGGCTGCAGTTGCACGCCGATCTGGCGGCTGAGCTGCCTGCCTGGCTGCTGCGGCTGCCCGCCGCGATGGCCCGCCCCTGGATGGAGCGCTGGCGGCAACCCGCCGATCCCCTGTTCCACCCGCGTTCGCCGCTGGATGGCCGCCAGCTGCAGCAGGCCCTGAAGCTGCCGCCCGGCCCGGTGCTGGGGGAGCTGATCCGCCACCTCACCCAGGAGCGGGCCTTCGGCCGGATTCCGATAGCGGATCCGGCAGCAGGCGCTGTCGCGATCCACACCGCCAGGGCCTGGATGAGCCGACGGCATGATTAACTTTCAGATGCGAAGGCGTGAATCAGAGGTTTGTCCTCGCCTGCTGAAGTTTTCCTCCCCCCTCTCCATCCATGAGCATCCGTCTCTACGTCGGCAACCTGCCGCAGTCTTTTGATGCCCAAGAGCTCGAAGCTCTGTTCACGGCCGTGGGGGAGGGCGTGCGCTTCAAGGCGGTCAACGACCGGGAAACAGGCGCCTGCCGGGGCTTCGGCTTCGCCAACGTGGATGAGCAGAAGCTGGCCGACGCGGTGATCGAGCAGCTCAACGGCAAGGAGTTCGGCGGCAACAGCCTGCGCATCGAGCTCTCGGAGCGCCGCGATGCCCGCGGCACCGGCGCTCCCGAGCGCCGTGGCGGCAACCCCACCCCCCTGCGCAAGGCCGCCAACAAGGTGGTGCATGCCGACCAGGTGGACAGCGAGGCCCCCGATCCCCGCTGGGCCGGCGAGCTGGCCAAGCTCAAGCAGCTGCTCGACAACCAGAAGGCCACGGTCTGAGGCCCGCTTCGCCGTTGGCGGTCCGGATCAGGGCAACAGGGCCGCCAGGGCGATCACGCCAACGAACACCCCGAGGAAGACGAATCCCATGGTGGTCATCTTGGCCTCATGGTTCTGCACGCCCCGATCCACCGCCTTTTCCAGATCAGCTCGGAAGGCCTGAAAGGCGGCGTCCTTGTCCTCGGGACTCGGGGTGTTGCGCATGGGACGGTCGTTGAAGGTTGGTCTGGAGGGATGGTCGGGAATGGATGGGGAGGGTGCGAACTCCCCGGGGTTGAAAGGCGTCAGCCGGGGTGGTCAGACGCGGTGGAAGAACCAGTAGGCACCCACGGCCAGCGCCACCATGAGAACGATCGGCACACCGATCGCCGCCATGCCGTTGTGACTGCGCACCACCCGTGACTCGTGGGCGACGACCGCTCCGCGGATGCTGAGTTCCATCTCCTGGCGCAAACGGGCCAGCTCGGAGTCCAGGGACTCCTCGCTGAAGAGCTCGCGCAGGCGCTCGAAGGCACTTTTGCCGAGGATCAGGCTCTTTTCAGGATGAACATAAAGGATATCCATGAGCTCATCCCGGCGGATCTCCATCAGCTCGGCGTTCACCGCCACCCTGGCGTTGGAGGTGCGCTGGCGGCCATCGATCACCTCCACTTCCCCGAAGACATGGCCGGGACCATGGATCTGGTCCACCCCCTCGCCCGTTTCTGGGTAAGGGGTGGTGAGTTCCACCTTTCCGGATCGCACCAGATAGATGGCTTCACTCGGCTGGTCGACCCTGTACACGTAGTCGCCTGCCGGCAGGGTGACATGTCGCATGCCGACGGAGTGAAGGGGGGGAGGTGCTCGGGATGTTAAGCCGCACAACCCCTAAACTCCCGCCACTTGCCCAGGTTCATGGCCGCCTCAAGCCCCCAGCGGTGGTCCATCCCCTGGGCTCGGCTGCGTCCCTGGATGCTGGCCGCACTGGTGGCGGGGGGAGGCGTGGCGGCATGGCAGCTGTCCCGGCCCAAGCCTGCCCCCGAGCCCAGGACGCCGATCGTGAGGGCGGTGACTGCCCTGGGCCGGCTGACGCCTGCAGGGGGTCTGGTGAATCTGTCCATCGCCTCCGGAACTGCCGGTGGCAATGAGGTGGTGGAGACGTGGTTCGTCAAGGAAGGCAGCGAAATCCGCAAGGGTCAGCTGCTGGCACGGCTGAGCAGCTACGGCCCCCTGCAAGCCTCGCTGGAGCAGGCCGAAGCCGATCTCAGCGCCACGCGCTCCCTGCTCCCCTTCCTGGAGATCAGCAAGTCCAAGGGCACCGAGCTGTTTTCGGAAGGGGCCATCTCCGAGGAGGAACTCGGCAAGGCCCAGGCGGGCGTCACCGGCCGCAGGGCGGACATCCGCTCGGGTGAAGCCGCGGTGGCCCGGGCCCGGCTGCAGTTGGAAGCCGCCGAGGTGCGTTCCCCCCTGGATGGGCGCCTGATCCGGATCTACAGCTGGCCGGGGATGAAGGAAACCAGCGACGGCCTGGCCCTGGTGGGGCGCACCGACCAGATGCAGGTGTGGGCCCAGGTGTTCCAGACCGACATCCCCAGGCTCTCGATCGGCCAGGGGGCCACGGTGCAGGCCGAGAGCGGTGGCTTCACCGGCACCCTGCGGGCAAGTCTCGAAGCCATCATCGGCAACGTCTCGGAACGCGACCTCTTCTCGGTGACCGGCAACAACGACGTGAACTCCCGTGTTGTTCTGGTCAAACTGAACCTGGCTCCGGAGGATCGGCCCCGCGTGAGCCGACTGAGCGGTCTGAACGTGACCGTTCGCTTCGACCCATGAGGCGGCTGCAGCGCTTCTGGAGTTCCCTGCGCCTCGCCGACCTCCCCCTGGCCTGGCTTCAGCTCAAGCGCCAGCCGATTCGCTATCTGGTGGCCGTGACCGGCATCAGTTTCGCGGCGCTGCTGATGTACATGCAGATCGGCTTTCAGTCGGGGCTTCTCAACAGTGCCACCACGTTTTACGAAGCCCTGGACGCCGATCTGGTGCTGATCAGTCCGGCCACGTTGAATAGTGGAAACTTCCAGCAGTTTCCCCAATCGCTCCTGTTCCGAGCGCTCGGCGTTGAGGGTGTGGCGCAGACCGTGCCGGTGTACGTGGCGAACGTGAACGTGCAGAAGCTGGATGGCATCAAGCCCACCAGCCTGCGCCTGATCGGTTACGACCCGGAAGCGAGAGTGCTGAACCTCCCCGAGGTGAACGCCCAGACGGACAAGCTCAAAACGCCGGGATTCACGCTGTTTGACACCCTGGGCAACAAGAACACCGGTCCTATCACCGCGGCGGTGAGGAGCAACGGCTCCCAGTTTCTGACCCTTTCGGACTTTTCGAAGTCCTTTCAGGTGGTGGGCCTGTTCCGCCTCGGCTCCACCTTCGCCGCCGACAGCAATCTCGTGAGTAGCGACACCACGGCAATCCAGCTGGCCTTCCGGCAGATCAATCTGGGCGAGATCTCGCTGGGATTGATCCGCCTGGCCCCGGGGGAGGATGCCGATGCCATCAAGAGCTATCTCGCCACGCTGTATGGGGATGAGCTGCAGGTGCGTACCAAGCCAGAGTTGATCGCCCAGGAGAGGAATTACTGGAACACGGCCTCCTCCTTCGGCGTGATCTTCGGGTTCGGCACCTTCATGGGACTGCTGGTGGGGGGTGTGGTGGTGTATCAGGTGCTCTACACCGATGTGAGCGACCACCTGAAGGAATACGCCACCCTCAAGGCCATGGGCTTCTCGGATGGTTTCATCCTGCTGATCGTGATCCAGGAAGCCATCCTGCTGGCCATCTCCTCCTTCATCCCTGCCACCCTGGTGAGCACCGGGATGTACGCCTTCCTCACCGCCACCTCGGGCATCCGCATCGCCATGACCCCGGACAAGACCCTGGTGGTGGGGGTGCTCACCCTGGGGGTCTGCGCGGCCTCGGCAGCGATCGCCATCCGGAAACTCCGCGATGCGGATCCGGCCTCGGTGTTCTGAACCATGGCCGACGCCGTCATCCGCACCGAGGCCCTCAGCCACAGCTACGGCGAGGGGGAACTGCGCAGCAGGATTCTCCACGATCTGGACTTCGAAGTGAAGGCCGGCGAGGTGACCCTGCTGGTCGGCCCCTCCGGCAGTGGCAAGAGCACCCTGCTCACCCTGATCGGCGCTCTGCGCTCGGTGGAAGCCGGCTCGCTCAGGGTGCTGGGGGAAGAGCTCAATGGGGCCAGCGAAGCGGCGCGGGTGGCGATACGGCGGCGCATCGGCTTCATCTTCCAGAGCCACAATCTGGTGTCCTCGCTCACCGTGCTCCAGAACGTGCAGCTGCTGCTGCAGCTCAAGGAACCCGAACCCCAGCGGCGGGTGGAGAAAGCGACCGCACTGCTGGAGGCTGTGGGCCTGGGACATCGGCTGCATCACTACCCTGACGAACTCTCGGGGGGCCAGCGTCAGCGGGTCGCCATCGCCAGAGCGTTGGCACCGGAGCCTGAACTGGTGCTGGCGGATGAGCCCACCGCGTCCCTCGACAGCCAGTCGGGTCAGGATGTGGTGGAACGGCTCGGCGATCTCTGCCGGCACCGCGGCAGCGCCGTGTTGCTGGTCACCCATGATCTGCGCCTGCTCAAGGATGCTGACCGCATCTGGCGCATCGAGGATGGCCGCGTGAACCCCTGGCAGCCGGAGGTCTCCGACCTTGCCCCCCACTGACCTCCTTCCGGCCATGGCCAGCACGATCTTTCCCCAGACCTGGCTGCGCCAGCGGGTGTGGCAGGGCATGCCCACGGCCTACGTGGAGGCGCCCCCGGCCGTGGAGGCCAATGGGGAGGCGCTCAGCACCGTGGTGCTGATCCACGGGTTCGGCGCCTGCAAGGAACACTGGCGTCACACCGTGCCCCACCTGCAGCGGCACCACCGTGTGCTGGCGCTCGACCTGATCGGCTTCGGCGACAGCGCCAAACCCCGCTCCCGCCTGGACAGCGAGTTCGAGGATGGCCAGAGCTGGCGCTACGGCATCGGCAGCTGGGGCCAGCAGGTGCACGACCTTGTGGTGGCCCACGGGCAGGGCCCGGTGCAGCTGATCGGCAACTCCATCGGTGGCGTGGTGGCCCTGAGCGCAGCGATGCGCCTCGAGCAGTCCGGCCATCCGGCCAGTCAGGTGGTTCTGATCGACTGCGCCCAGAGGGCGCTGGACGACCGGCGGCTGGCCGAGCAGCCGCCCCTGCGTCGCCTGGGACGGCCCCTGCTGAAGCGCCTGGTGCGGCAGCGCTGGCTCACCAACAGCCTGTACCGCACCCTGGTGAATCCCGCTCTGGTGCGCCGCGTGCTGCTGCAGGCCTACCCCACAGGATCAAACGTTGACGATGAACTGGTGGAGCTGCTGCTGCGGCCCGCGCGCCAACCGGGCGCCGCCGAAGCCTTCCGAGGTTTCATCAACCTCTTCAATGACAGCATCGCCCCCGATTTCCTCGAAGTTCTGAAGACACCTGTGGCCATGCTCTGGGGGGAACGGGATCCCTGGGAACCGATCGCCATCGCCGAGACATGGACCCGTTTTGCCTGCGTGACGGCACTGGAGCGACTGCCCGAGCTGGGCCACTGTCCCCATGACGAGAATCCAGCTCTGGTGAACGAACACCTGAGCGTCGTGCTGCAACGGGGAGCGAGACCAGCGTGCTGAAGAAGCTGCATCACCCGCTCACGATCGTTTTCATCACACTGCTGCTCGACAAGCTCGGGGAGAACATTGTCTACCCGCTCCTCCCCTTCATCCTGGAGGCCTACAAACCTGATGCGCTGA